>NZ_JAOWFM010000052.1:325262-445804 GCF_030333655.1 Citrobacter sp. CK180
GCCTTCATGCCAAAGTGCCACTGATTGCCTTTCTTGGTCTGATGCATCTCCGGATCGCGTTGCTGCTCTTTGTTCTTGGTCGAGCTGGGTGCCTCAATGATGGTGGCATCGACCAAGGTGCCTTGAGTCATCATGACGCCTGCTTCGGCCAGCCAGCGATTGATGGTCTTGAACAATTGGCGGGCCAGTTGATGCTGCTCCAGCAGGTGGCGGAAATTCATGATGGTGGTGCGGTCCGGCAAGGCGCTATCCAGGGATAACCGGGCAAACAGACGCATGGAGGCGATTTCGTACAGAGCATCTTCCATCGCGCCATCGCTCAGGTTGTACCAATGCTGCATGCAGTGAATGCGTAGCATGGTTTCCAGCGGATAAGGTCGCCGGCCATTACCAGCCTTGGGGTAAAACGGCTCGATGACTTCCACCATGTTTTGCCATGGCAGAATCTGCTCCATGCGGGACAAGAAAATCTCTTTTCTGGTCTGACGGCGCTTACTGCTGAATTCACTGTCGGCGAAGGTAAGTTGATGACTCATGATGAACCCTGTTCCATGGCTCCAGATGACAAACATGATCTCATATCAGGGACTTGTTCGCACCTTCCCTAAGGAACCCTTATGTCTCACAAAATAATGGCGATTAACGCCGGTAGCTCGTCGCTAAAATTCCAGTTGCTGGCAATGCCGCAGGGCGAAATGATCTGCCAGGGATTAATCGAACGTATCGGAATGGCGAACGCCAGAGTCACAATGAAAACATCCGCGCAAAAATGGCAGGAAACGGCCCCCATCGCCGATCACCGCGAAGCCGTTACCCTGCTGCTGGATAAGCTCCTCAGTCATCACATCATTAATACCTTACAGGATATTGACGGCGTGGGTCACCGCGTGGCGCACGGCGGAGAGTTCTTTAAGGATTCAGCGCGCGTGACCGATGAAACGCTCGCTCAAATTGAGCGCCTTGCCGAACTGGCCCCGTTGCATAACCCGGTTAACGCGCTCGGTATTCATATTTTTCGCCAGTTGTTACCCTCAACGCCTTCTGTGGCCGTATTCGATACCGCCTTTCATCAGACGCTGGACGAGTCGGCCTATATTTACCCCTTGCCCTGGCGTTATTACGCCGAGCTGGGTATTCGCCGCTATGGTTTTCACGGTACCAGCCATAAATATGTCAGCACGGCATTAGCTGAAAGACTGGGCGTCCCGCTCAGCGCCTTACGCGTTATTTGCTGCCATCTGGGTAATGGCAGCAGCATTTGCGCTATCAAAGGGGGGCAATCCGTCAATACATCAATGGGATTTACGCCGCAATCAGGCGTGATGATGGGAACCCGTAGCGGAGACATCGATCCCTCCATTCTGCCCTGGATTGCAGAACGTGAAGGGAAGACGCCCCAGCAGCTTAATTATTTATTAAACAATGAGTCGGGGCTGCTGGGCATTTCCGGCGTTTCGCATGATTACCGCGACGTTGAGCAGGCCGCCGATGGCGGAAATCGCCGGGCGGCGCTTGCGCTTACGCTATTCGCTGAGCGCATTCGCGCGACAATCGGCAGTTATATCATGCAAATGGGCGGTCTGGATGCGCTCATTTTTACCGGTGGAATCGGCGAAAACTCCGCCCGTGCCAGAGCGGCAGTCTGTCATAATCTGCATTTCCTGGGGCTGAGTATTGATGAGGAAAAAAACCTGCGCAACGCTACGTTTATTCAGGCAGAAAACGCAGTGGTGAAAGTGGCGGTCATTAATACCAATGAAGAGCTTATGATCGCGCAAGATGTGATGCGGATTGCGTTAAGTGACAAGGTCACATTTGGCGTTTCCGCCTGATTTTGCCCGACTGCAACTTGCGGAAAATCATGGTAATAGCGCAATCGCCGTGACACTATGCGCCGAGGATTGCTGACCAGAAAGGTGAAAACGTGGCTGTTGCGCAATGCCCCGCGTCATGCGGAGAACTTATCCAGGGCTGGATTCTGGGCAGTGAGAAACTGGTCTCCTGCCCTGTCGAATGGTACAGCACAGTGGAAGTAAGCTCGGGCGCTCCCCTTACGGATGAGCGCCCCCTTTCACGCGCAATGGTCAATCGGCTACTGGAATACTGGCGCTACCCTGCGCAGTGGAGCCAGGAAATTCGGATCGCAGTGCATTCCACCATTCCCGTCGCCAAAGGGATGGCCAGCAGTACCGCAGATATCGCGGCAACGGCGGTCGCGACCGCACACCATCTGGGGCATACGCTGGATGAACCCACGCTTGCACATCTGTGTGTTTCGCTTGAACCCACCGACAGCACCATTTTCCGTCAACTGACGCTTTTCGATCACAATGACGCCTCTACGCAAATGGCTTGTGAAGCGCAGCCACAGCTTGATCTTTTAGTCCTCGAAAGCCCAATAACGTTGCGCACGGCGGATTATCACCGCATCCCCCGACTGGAACGTCTGCATGCGGGGGCGGCGATGTTGCAGCAGGCATGGGAGAGAGTGCAGGAAGCCTGCATAACGCAAAACCCTCGTCGGATGGGGGAAGCCGCCACGCTCAGCGCTATCGCCAGCCAACAACTGTTACCAAAGCCAGGCTTTGATGCCCTGTTGGCGCTGGTGGAAGCATGTGATTTATACGGTCTGAATGTGGCGCACAGCGGAAGCGTTGTCGGGCTGATGCTGGACAGGCAGCGCCATGACGTTGACCATATTAAGTGGGAACTCGCACAACGAAAACTGACGGAACACTGGCCCGATCAGCATTTGCTGAAGATGGTCACTGGCGGGGTCGAATTACAGTGAGGAACACGCGGCGTTCCCCACTGCCACAGGCTGTTACTCTGCTTTTGCGTCGCCGTTTTTCATTTCGCCCATCGCTTTCAGCTTTTTAGAAATGTCGCGGCGTTCTTTAGAAATTTCTGCGTTTTTGATGATGTAATCATCAACGCGATCCTCATAGTCGCTCTTCATGCTGGCGATGATGCCCTGGATCGCTTCAACGCTCATACCTGGCTTGATGTAATCGCTCAGGTTGTCCAGCAGCAGAACACGCTTCTGGTTGTCACGGATCTTTTTCTCAACGTCCTGGATTTCACGTTGCAGTTTGTTCTTACGGCGGAACAGACGAACAAATTCCAGTACGTCCTGGAAAGAAGGCTTGTTGGTTTCCATTTTTACACCCCTGATAATGTGAGATTCGGATTCGTTTAAGCAACCGCTATACGTTAGGGTAAACATTACTTTTAGCCGTTGCAGATGACAATGGTTTTATCCTTTTTCAGTATCATACCCTTAATCGGTGCTGAATCGAAGCAGCAGCCGAATCACGAGCGTCATCTGCTTTTTATTTGCGCAATGCCCGGCAGATCAAATGGGAGAGCAGCTCCAGTTGCCGCACCGTCTCCATACTTAGCCAAACATAGCCATGAATAGGCGTTTCAGCCACGGTATTGCCATGATGCTCGTTTATCAACTGGCGCAGTTCCGCGACAATCTCATTGAGTTTTTCCGTGTTTGCCAGTACCGGTTGTGGGTTGCCTTCGAACAGCGCATGGGCGATGGTGAGCAACGTTTGCTGCGTCATTTGCTGCGTTTCGCGCAGCGTATGCGCATTCAGCATCACAAAATGGCTGGCACGAGATGCCCAGTGCGCATTAATTTGCAGCTCAAGCATACAGACCAGATTGCGGTTCACGGTTTGAATCGCTTCGAATATCGACTTTTGAATGCGGGTTTCTTTACTGGCTGGCGTAATCAGCCCACGCATTTTGACGACGTCGCTCAGCAGTTTCTGTAAATGCTTCTCCAGCCGGGGACGCTCTAACAAATTTGGCGACAACGCGGCCTGATAGACCCGATTGTACGCCGTCACACAATGCGCCATCTGAATACGCCAGTGTAAAAACGCGCGTTGCGGCCAGATGCCGGTAAACAGCATCGCCAGCAGCGAACCTAAAATAACATCCCCGCCGCGCCACAATGCCGTGTTCATGTCGCCTGCCGGCGCGCCTACCACCACGGCGAGCGTGATGCCGATCAACAGAGCCTGATACGGCTTTTTCCCTAACGCCAGCCAACCGCACAAGAACATTGCCGCAGCGCACCAGATCAACATCAGCGGGAGGGAAAAAAGCTCCAGACGTAACGCTACAAGACCTAATACCGATCCCAGAATCGTGCCGCCGATGCGCTCAAACGCACGGGGAACCACGTTCCCCCAAAAGGAGATCGGCCCCATAATGACGACCAGTGTGATCAGCGGCCAGGTGCCTTCCGGGATGTTGAACAGTCGAACCAGCAGGAAAGTGAGAATAAACGCCAGCGCAATGCGAATGCCGTGTACAACACGATAATGGCGATATAAACGAATTTCAAAGGGACTCAGCGATTTATCGGCCCGCACTCACGCACTCCGTCTGGAAATGACCAAAAAACGAATTGTACCCGCTTTTGCAGCGAAAATATCACTATAGCGGACAGGACTCGCACGTAAACTGCCCCGTCACGACGCCTATCCGCCGGGTACTGCGTACAATTTACACAGGGCTATTTCGACTGTACGGGTACATACATTTCAATGTCCCAGTACCCGTCTTCCGTTCCATTGTTAAGATAGACCTCAAAACACGGTTTAGCCGCTATCTGGTAGTGATTGTCCTGTAACAGGCTATTGAAAAACTGATACCAGGGCGTCGCGAAATCATGATTCTCAACGCGCGCCACCGCTGTCGCATACTGCCCGCCGGCGATCTCCGTCAGGATGACGCCTTCGCTATTTTTCGGAATGGTGAAATTATCCGGGACAGACACCACCGTATCGCAGCGGAGTTTTTCCGCCGGAACCTCATCTGGATTATCGTAGTAAACCGCGATCCATTCGAGCGGAACAACCTGATTCCCGTCAACCCACATCATGAGTTGTTCAAAACCTTGCTTCACCGTTTTTTCCCACGGGCCGACCATGTGAAAACCGGCGATATTACGCTTCTCTGCCTGCCTGATTTCGTAGTCCATACTGCCTCCGATAGTTTCACTGAGACTGATAGCACACCGTCGACCCGATGGCGCTGCGCGTATCAGGTCGACGGTGTTCCATAATGCATTGAAGTCAGCGCCGGATAAGGAAGCGATGTCCCCTCCGGCAAATCTTATACTGTATATAAACACAGCATAAGATTTTGCATATAAAGGTCACAAGGAAATCATGATGAGTATGTGAGCAGACTCGCACTCTTACCAGTCTGCCGTGTCAGAAAAGGGGGGTTACGCCTTATGGTGGAAGTAATCGCTCAGTCGGGAAAAAACGCCGCCTTTGCCAACAGACTCCAGCGTCACCAGAGGCCAGTGCGCCACCAGCTTATCCCGATCGTATAGCTCAATTTCACCGACCCGCTGATGTGCGGCAATAGGGGCTTCAAGTTCTTTTTTATCAAGGGCATACCGGGCCTTAATATGCGGAATTTCAGTTTTCGGCAGCGCCATCCAGAAATCCTGCTCGGTGCCCAGAGCAATATTTTCTTTATCGCCGTACCAGATACGTTCCGTGCCAACCTGTTTGCCACTGCGTAAAATTTGTACCGTATCGAAATTTTGCTGCCCCCATTGCAACAACTTACGTGCCTGATCTTCGCGCCCTTTCGCGCTTTCCGCGCCCATCACAACGGCGATAAGACGACGCTGCCCGTCCACGGCGGAGGCAATCAGGTTAAAACCCGCGCCGGAGGTATGGCCGGTTTTCAGCCCGTCGATATTCATGGTTTTATCCCACAGCAGTCCGTTACGGTTCTGCTGGGTAATACCGTTCCATGTCAGGCTCTTTTCACTGTACATATGATAAAACTCAGGCTCACCGTGAATAATGGCGCGGGACAATATCGCCAGATCATAGGCTGAGCTGTGCTGGCCTGGCGCATCCAGTCCGTGTACCGTTTCAAAATGGGTATCCTGCAATTTCAGGGTTTCAACGTAGTGATTCATCATGGCGACGAACTGCGGTTGCCCTCCGGCGATGTAATCCGCCAGCGCAACGCAGGCATCGTTTCCAGAGTCAACAATCAGCCCCCGGCTGAGATCCCGAACCGAAACGCGCTCCCCTTGTTTCAGAAACATTAATGAAGATCCCACAAACACCGGGTTGTCTTTGGCCCAGGCATCACGTCCAACGGTTACGATATCGTCCGGGCTAATACGATGGCTGTCGATAGCGCGATCGACAACATAGCCAGTCATCAGCTTGGTCAGGCTGGCCGGGTTACGCCGCTGATGTTCATTACCTGCGGTCAGAATTTGACCCGTGGTGTAATCCATAAGTACCCATGACCCTGCCTGAATGGCCGGAGGCTGGGGAGAAAAATCTGGCACATTGGCAGCCAGAGCGGAAGAAAGATTCATCGCGAGAAGTGAAGCGGCAATAAACAAACGGCGTTTCAACACTATTTCCTCAGGAAAGTCATAATTTGCCGTTCTTTTTACGGAAGTTCTGATAAACAAACAGGGATAAATTGCAAGAAAATGTGACATAACGCACGTTTTTCTATGCAGTGCCGGGCAGCGTAACCTTAACGCTCCCAATAACGACTCAGAAGCTGATAACACCGCCAGGATTTGATACCCTGCTGCGCAGAACCGCGCAAACACACCGTAACGGATAGAACTGAACAATGAATGACGGCAAGCAGCACCCTACCTTCCTGTTCCATGACTACGAAACCTTCGGGACTCACCCGGCGCTGGACAGACCCGCACAGTTTGCCGCCATCCGCACGGATAGCGACTTTAATATTATTGGCGAACCTGAAGTCTTTTACTGCAAGCCCGCCGATGATTACCTGCCTCAGCCAGGCGCTGTGCTCATCACCGGGATTACGCCGCAGGAAGCGCGCGACAAAGGAGAGAACGAAGCCGACTTTGCCAGACGTATTCATTCGCTGTTCACCGTGCCAAAAACCTGTGTCATCGGCTACAACAATGTCCGTTTTGATGATGAAGTCACGCGAAACATTTTGTATCGCAACTTCTACGATCCCTATGCCTGGAGCTGGCAGCACGACAACTCGCGCTGGGATTTGGTGGATGTGATGCGCGCCTGCTATGCCCTGCGCCCGGAAGGCATAAACTGGCCGGAAAATGACGACGGATTGCCCAGCTTCCGCCTTGAGCACTTGACCAAAGCCAACGGGATCGAACATGCCAACGCGCACGATGCAATGGCAGACGTGTACGCCACCATCGCTATGGCGCAACTGGTGAAGTCGCGCCAGCCGCGTCTGTTTGACTACCTTTACACGCATCGCAACAAACATAAACTGGCGGCGTTGATCGATGTGCCGCAAATGAAACCGCTAGTGCATATCTCCGGTATGTTTGGCGCCTGGCGCGGCAACACCAGTTGGGTTGCGCCGCTGGCCTGGCATCCAGAAAACCGCAACGCGGTCATTATGGTGGATCTGGCGGGCGATATGTCGCCATTACTGGAGCTGGACAGCGATACCCTGCGCGAGCGGTTATATACCGCTAAAGCCGACCTCGGCGATAACGCCGCAGTTCCGGTAAAACTGGTACACATCAATAAATGCCCGGTACTGGCTCAGGCTAATACGCTCCGCCCGGAGGATGCCGATCGCCTGGGGATTAACCGTCAGCACTGTCTCGATAACCTGAAAGTGCTGCGCGATAATCCGCAGGTACGCGATAAGGTTGTGGCAATCTTCGCTGAGGCCGAGCCGTTTACGCCGTCTGAGAACGTCGATGCGCAGCTATACAATGGCTTTTTCAGCGACGCCGATCGTGCCGCCATGAAAATCGTGCTGGACACCGAACCGCGCAATTTGCCCGCGCTGGATATTACGTTTGTCGATAAGCGGATTGAAAAACTGCTGTTCAACTATCGCGCCCGTAACTTCCCTGGGACGCTGGATGAAACCGAACAACAACGCTGGCTGGAGCATCGTCGTCAGGTGTTTACGCCAGAGTTTTTGCAACGATATGCGGAAGAGTTACAGATGCTGTATCAGCAATATGCTGACGATAAAGAAAAACTGGCATTGCTGAAATCACTCTGGCAGTACGCAGAAGAGATTGTCTGAGGAGCCACGCGTCGCTTTTGCCGGATGGCGGCGTAAACGCCTTATCCGGCCTACAAACAGTGAGGAGTGTAGGCCTGATAAGCGAAGCGTAAACGCCTTATCCGGCCTGCATACAGTGAGGAGTGTAGGCCTGATAAGCGAAGCGCCATCAGGCGTTGGCGTTGTGCCGAAGGACGGCCGATGACCTTATCCGGCCTACAGATTTTTGCATAAAAAAACCGGAGAACATGTCTCCGGTTTTTTACCTGTGAAAGGTCATTTCATTACTGTGCGATATCTTCGTACTGCGGTACCGGATTGCGGAAGCTTTTGGTCACGCAAGCCAGATACACCAGGCCAATACCCGCCCAGATCAGACCCAGAGTCATTGAGCTTTCTTCCAGGTTGATCCACAGTGCGCCAACAGTCAGCGCGCCGCACACCGGCAGAACCAGATAGTTGAAGTGGTCTTTCAGCGTCTTGTTGCGCTTCTCACGGATCCAGAACTGGGAAATCACGGAGAGGTTCACAAAGGTAAACGCCACCAGCGCACCGAAGTTGATCAGCGCCGTCGCCGTAACCAGATCGAAGTTAATCGCCAGCAGTGCGATCGCGCCAACCAGCAGCACGTTCCACGCCGGAGTACGCCATTTCGGATGAACGTAGCCGAAGAAACGCGTCGGGAACACGCCGTCACGACCCATGACGTACATCAGACGGGAAACGCCCGCGTGTGCCGCCATACCGGATGCCAGTACGGTCACGCTGGAGAAAATCAGCACGCCCCACTGGAAGGTTTTACCCGCAACGTACAGCATGATTTCAGGCTGTGATGCATCCGGGTCTTTAAAGCGCGAAATATCCGGGAAGTACAGTTGCAGGAAGTAAGACGCCGCGATAAAGATCAGGCCGCCAATCAGCGCCGTCAGGAAAATCGCGCGCGGAATAACGCGCTCCGCGTCTTTGGTCTCTTCAGACAGAGAAGAGATTCCGTCAAAGCCGAGGAACGAGAAGCACAGGATTGTCGCACCGGTAATCATCGGCACAACGTGCGCGCCTTCAGACCAGAATGGACGGGAGCTTACCAGCGTACCCGCACCTTCGCCGTGAGACACGCCGTAGATAATCAGGCCGACGATCACCGCTACAATCCCCATTTGCAGAATAACAATCAGGGTGTTGAAGTTAGCGACGGTCTTAATGCTGCGCAGGTTAGAGATGGTCATAAAGGCCACCAGCGCCACCACAAAGATCCACGACGGCACTGTCGGCACCAGCGCTTCAAAATAAATTTTCGCCAGCAGAATGTTGATCATCGGCATGAACAGGTAGTCCAGCAGCGATGACCAGCCCACCATAAAGCCTACGGTCGGGCTGATGGATTTCTGGGCGTAAGTATACGCGGAGCCAGCGGACGGGAAACGACGCACCAGTTTACCGTAGCTCAACGCAGTAAAAAGAATCGCGATCAGCGCAAAGGCATACGCCGTCGCGACGTGACCGTCAGTGAGGCCTGAGACGATACCAAATGTATCGAACAGCGTCATCGGCTGCATATAGGCAAGACCCATCATTACAACCGGAATCAACGTAAGCGTCTTACGCAATTCCACGCGAGAGGTGTTTGGAGTAACGTTATGCGACATGGTCATTCCCCTTTACGGCGAATGCCGTCGCGTAAGCAAAAAATTGCCCCATTTTCTGGATTCCTCAGCGACAACAACTGTCGGTTTTTAGTAAGTATCTATCCGGTACGAAGCCCGGCCTCTTTTATTGAATGATTGGTTTGATGCAAAAAAATAACCGACGCGTATTAAAACGTCGGTTAATGTCATTTTTTGCAAGCGGCGCATTGTGCACTAAATTAAGGCGAAATGACAAGAGAATGAGAGCCCCGTCAAAAAATATTTTTTATTAACTGTTTGATTTCCCAGCATCCCCCATTGTATAGACGCCAGCAATAGCACTATTTGCTAAAATTTTATCTCGCCACCACGCGCTGGCCAGTCCGGCCGTCTGTTCGTTCCAGCCCATCCACACCGGCTCCGACACGATCTGCGCCGCCACGTTCTTCTCAATAAGCGCACCGCTGTCCAGAAAGCGTTGCGCCAGATAGCGCGGTAAATACCCACATCCCAGGCCGCTGATTTGCAGTTCCAGTTTGGTTTTAAAATCAAAAACCGTTATGGCTTCCTGATCATCAAGCAATTGCGCGCTTGCCGAACATGCCGGATGCGTCTCATCGCCGACCACAATCGCGCGGAACCGTTTTATTGTGCGCCGACTCAACGGCTCTTCTTCCTGCACCAGTGGATGATGCGGGGCAATCGCAAAAACCTGCTCAAGCTCTCCCAGACGCGCAAAACCGAAACCACTGGCGTAGGGCGGATCGTGCATCGCGCCAACGATGATATCCGCCCGCCCCTGCGTCAGCGCCTCCCAGGAACCGCCCAGTACGCCATTTATGAATTTCAGGCGCGTTACGCTGTGATGTTGGTAGAAGGATTCAATGAGGGGAGTAAGGAGAGAAAAAGGAAACGTATCGTCCACACCGATGACCAGTTCGTTCTCCCAGCCTTCGTGAAGTTTGATGGCCTGCTTTTCCAGTTCGCGCACGGTATGCAGAACTTCCCGGCCTTTTTCCAGCAGCATCTGGCCGGTGCGGGTAAATTTAGCCCGATGCCCGCTGCGATCCAACAGTTGGATATTCAGATCGCTTTCCAGTTTATGAACGGTATAGCTGAGCGCTGACGGCGTCTTAAACAATTTTGCCGACGCCGCCGCAAAGCTCCCCTCTTTCTCTAACGCATCGAGAATCATCAGAACGTCCAGCAGTGGTTTCATACTCGCCCCCTTGCGGTGTCTGGCGGTAGTCTGCTGGCGCGTCACTCCATCGGCATCACCAGCGGGTCGGGATACTGGTATTCAAACCCGAGTTCATTACAAATCCGGCTGCCATCAATAATCTTACCTTTATCGTTACTCTGGCTTTCCAGAAAATGCGGCGGTTCCATACCCAGCAAACGCGCCATCTGCGGATAAAACACATTACGCGCCGGATGCGAAGGCGCACATATATTATAGATGTGTCCCCCTTTAGGTGCCTGTAACAGCAGAGTAATAGCGGCAATCACATCTTCCAGGTGGACCAGATTCACACCTTGCTGACCGTCAGGCGCGGTTTTACCGGCAAAGAAACGCCCCGGATGTCGTCCTGGCCCTACCAACCCGGACAGACGCAGAATATCGACGGAGGTGCCGGGCAGATTGTGCAGCCAGTCTTCGAGTTCCTTCAGGATGCGCCCACTCGCCGTGACGGGATTACGCGGCGTATTCTCTTTCACAATGCCGTGCACATCGCCGTACACTGACGTGGAACTGGTAAAAATGATACGCGGAACGTGATACGCCAGCGCGCTGTCGACCACCTCCTGTATTGCCTGGCGGTAAAAATCTTCCCCCGGCCCGCTACGGCGAGCGGGCAGCGTAATGACCAGAGCATCCACATCCATCAGTGCATCAAGATCGTCCGTTTCGCAAACCAGCTCAGGTTCCAGGCGCAGCGGATAGCTCTCAATGCCGCTCATGCGGGCCGCTTCCACGCCATCCTGCGTGGTTTTCGTGCCAGTAACCTGCCAGCCTCTTGCCGTCAGCGACATCGCCAGCGGCATTCCTAACCATCCTAAACCGACAATTGCGACCTTTTTCATGCGTTCTCTCCTGACTTTAACGCCATCTTATCTAAGGCTACGCCAGCCCGCCGGGACTGACAATTCATACCTTCAATATGAAATGAATTAATGATGAAAAAAAGCCCTTGCTTTCCGGCGCTAAAGTGGTTTAGGTTAAAAGGCATCAAATGAATAAGCATTCATCGAGAATTTTATGACACGCGTTCAATTTAAACACCACCATCATCACCATCATCCTGACTAGTCTTTCAGGCGATGTGTGCTGGAAGACATTCAGATCTTCCAGTGGTGCATGAACGCATGAGAAAGCCCCCGGAAGATCATTCTTCCGGGGGCTTTTTTTTGGTGCGCGATTCAGACCGGTTCAGACAGGATAAAGAGGAAAAAAGAATGTTAGATAACACCCGTTTACGCATAGCTATTCAGAAATCAGGCCGTTTAAGCGATGATTCACGCGAATTACTGGCCCGCTGCGGTATTAAAATCAACCTGCACACCCAGCGTCTGATTGCGATGGCGGAGAATATGCCGATTGATATTCTGCGTGTGCGTGATGACGATATTCCCGGCCTGGTCATGGATGGCGTGGTCGATCTGGGGATCATCGGGGAAAACGTTCTGGAAGAAGAGCTGTTGAGCCGCCGCGCGCAGGGCGAAGACCCGCGCTACTACACCCTGCGCCGTCTCGACTTCGGCGGCTGCCGCCTCTCGCTGGCCACCGCCGTCGATGAAGCCTGGGACGGCCCGGCTTCCCTTGACGGTAAGCGCATCGCCACCTCTTACCCGCACCTGCTTAAGCGTTATCTGGATCAGAAAGGCGTGTCGTTTAAATCCTGTCTGTTAAACGGTTCTGTTGAAGTCGCTCCGCGTGCGGGTCTGGCCGATGCCATCTGCGATCTGGTGTCTACCGGGGCGACGCTGGAAGCCAACGGTCTGCGTGAAGTCGAGGTGATTTACCGCTCCAAAGCCTGCCTGATCCAGCGTGACGGCGAAATGGCCGAAGCCAAACAACAGCTTATCGACAAACTGCTGACCCGTATTCAGGGCGTTATTCAGGCGCGTGAATCCAAATACATCATGATGCATGCGCCAAGCGAACGTCTGGAAGAAGTCATCGCGCTGCTGCCGGGCGCAGAGCGTCCGACCATTCTGCCGCTGGCGGGCGATCAGCAGCGCGTCGCCATGCACATGGTCAGCAGCGAAACCCTGTTCTGGGAAACGATGGAAAAACTGAAAGCGCTCGGCGCCAGCTCTATTCTGGTGCTACCAATTGAAAAGATGATGGAGTGACGGCCATGAGCTTTAATACAATCATCGACTGGAATAGCTGCAATACTGAACAGCAGCGTGCATTGCTGATGCGTCCGGCTATTTCCGCCTCCGACAGCATTACCCGTACCGTCGCAGAGATCCTGGATAATGTGAAATCACGCGGTGATGATGCCCTGCGCGAATACAGCGCGAAGTTTGATAAAACGAACGTCGCAGCGCTGAAAGTGTCCGCCGAAGAGATTGCCGCAGCCAGCGCGCGTCTGAGCGACGATCTCAAACAGGCGATGGCGGTAGCGGTAAAAAACATCGAAACCTTCCACAATGAGCAAAAACTACCGGCGGTAGATGTTGAAACCCAGCCCGGCGTTCGCTGTCAGCAGGTGACGCGCCCTGTCGCATCTGTCGGCCTGTATATCCCGGGCGGCTCTGCCCCGCTCTTCTCCACCGTATTAATGCTCGCCACGCCCGCGCGTATTGCCGGATGCAAAAAAGTGGTGCTGTGCTCGCCACCGCCTATTGCGGATGAAATCCTTTACGCTGCGCAGCTGTGCGGCGTGCAGGAAGTCTTCAACGTCGGCGGCGCCCAGGCCATTGCCGCTCTGGCATTCGGCAGCGAGTCCGTGCCAAAAGTGGACAAAATTTTTGGCCCCGGCAACGCGTTTGTCACCGAGGCGAAACGCCAGGTCAGCCAGCGTCTCGACGGCGCGGCAATTGATATGCCTGCCGGCCCTTCTGAAGTGCTGGTGATCGCCGACAGCGGCGCCACGCCGGATTTCGTGGCGTCTGACCTGCTCTCTCAGGCGGAACACGGCCCGGATTCTCAGGTCATTCTGCTGACCCCGGATGCCGGTATTGCGCAGAACGTCGCGGAGGCCGTCGAACGCCAGTTAGCAGAGTTACCGCGTGCGGAAACGGCGCGTCAGGCATTAAGCGCCAGCCGTCTGATCGTGACGAAAGATTTAGCCCAGTGCGTCGCCATCTCGAACCAGTATGGGCCGGAACACCTGATCATTCAGACCCGTAAGGCGCGCGATCTGGTGGAGGATATTACCAGCGCGGGTTCCGTTTTTCTCGGTGACTGGTCACCGGAATCCGCAGGCGACTATGCTTCCGGCACCAATCATGTACTGCCGACCTATGGTTATACCGCCACCTGCTCCAGCCTCGGTCTGGCGGATTTCCAGAAACGCATGACCGTTCAGGAATTGTCGCAGGCGGGTTTCTCCGCACTGGCATCCACCATTGAAACGCTGGCTGCGGCAGAACGGCTGACCGCCCACAAAAATGCTGTCACCCTGCGCGTTAACGCCCTTAAGGAGCAAGCATGAGCACTGAAAATACCCGCAGCGTCACCGACTTAGCCCGGGAAAACGTTCGCAACCTGACGCCGTACCAGTCCGCTCGCCGTCTGGGCGGTAATGGCGATGTCTGGCTGAATGCCAATGAGTTCCCGACGGCAGTGGAGTTTCAGCTGACTCAGCAAACGCTCAACCGCTACCCGGAATGCCAGCCAAAAGCGGTTATTGAAAATTATGCGCAGTACGCCGGAGTGAACCCCGGGCAGGTGCTGGTCAGCCGTGGCGCAGACGAAGGTATTGAACTGCTGATTCGCGCATTCTGCGAACCGGGGAAAGATGCGATTCTCTATTGTCCGCCAACGTACGGCATGTACAGCGTCAGCGCGGAAACTATTGGCGTTGAATGCCGGACGGTTCCGACGCTGGAAAACTGGCAGCTGGATCTGCGGGGCATCGCCGATAAACTCGACGGCGTTAAAGTGGTGTTTGTATGCAGCCCCAACAACCCGACCGGGCAGCTTATCAATCCACAGGATTTACGTACTCTGCTGGAAATGACGCGCGGCAACGCCATTGTGGTGGCGGATGAAGCCTATATTGAATTCTGCCCACAGGCGACGCTGGCTGGCTGGCTCTCTGAATACCCGCATCTGGTGGTGTTACGCACGCTCTCCAAAGCCTTTGCGCTCGCCGGTCTGCGCTGCGGATTTACGCTGGCGAATGAAGAGGTCATCAACCTGCTGCTGAAAGTCATCGCCCCCTACCCGCTCTCTACGCCGGTCGCCGATATTGCCGCTCAGGCGTTGACGCCGCAAGGCGTCAACGCGATGCGCGAACGTGTGGCGCAGATTCTGCTGGAACGTCAGTATCTGGTTAATGCGCTGAAAGAGATTGCCTGCGTAGAACAGGTGTTCGATTCAGAAACCAACTACATTCTGGCACGTTTTACCGCGTCAAGTAGCGTGTTTAAATCTCTGTGGGATCAGGGCATTATCTTACGTGATCAGAATAAACAACCTTCTTTAAGCGGCTGTCTGCGTATCACTGTTGGAACCCGCGAAGAAAGCCAGCGCGTCATTGACGCCTTACGTGCGGAGCAAGTATGAGCCAGAAGTATCTTTTTATTGACCGTGATGGAACCCTGATTGCCGAACCACCGAGTGATTTTCAGGTGGATCGTTTTGACAAACTCGCCTTTGAACCGGACGTGGTGCCGGTTCTGCTGAAGCTGCAAAAAGCCGGCTTTAAGCTGGTGATGATCACCAACCAGGACGGGTTGGGAACGCAGAGCTTCCCGCAGGCAGACTTCGACGGCCCGCACGACCTGATGATGCAGGTTTTCACCTCCCAGGGCGTACTGTTTGATGAAGTGCTTATCTGCCCGCACCTGCCAGCGGATGAGTGCGACTGCCGTAAGCCGAAGGTAAAGCTGGTTGAACGTTATCTGGCTGAACAGGCGATGGATAGCGCCAACAGCTACGTGATTGGCGATCGCGCTACCGACATCCAGTTGGCCGAAAACATGGGCATTAACGGGTTACGTTATAACCGTGAAACCCTGAACTGGACGATGATTGGCGAACAGCTGACAAAACGCGACCGCTATGCCCACGTTGAACGCAATACCAAAGAAACGCAGATTGACGTCAAGGTGTGGCTGGATCGCGAAGGCGGCAGCAAGATCAATACTGGCGTGGGCTTCTTTGACCATATGCTCGATCAGATCGCCACGCATGGCGGTTTCCGTATGGAGATCGCGGTCAAGGGCGACCTCTATATTGACGATCACCATACGGTAGAAGATACCGGTCTGGCGCTGGGCGAGGCGCTAAAGCTGGCGTTGGGCGATAAGCGCGGCATCAACCGCTTTGGTTTTGTGCTGCCGATGGACGAATGCCTGGCGCGTTGCGCACTGGATATCTCCGGGCGCCCGCACCTGGAATATAAAGCCGAGTTTACCTATCAGCGCGTGGGCGATCTGAGCACCGAGATGGTTGAACACTTCTTCCGCTCGCTCTCCTACACCATGGGCGTGACGCTGCACCTGAAGACCAAAGGTAAAAACGATCACCACCGTGTAGAAAGCCTGTTTAAAGCGTTTGGCCGCACGTTGCGCCAGGCCATTCGGGTAGAAGGCGACACGCTGCCTTCTTCTAAAGGAGTGCTGTGATGAACGTCGTCATCCTTGATACCGGCTGCGCCAACCTGAACTCGGTGAAATCCGCCGTGGCGCGCCACGGTTATGATCCGCAGGTCAGCCGCGACCCGGAGGTCGTCTTAAAAGCTGACAAACTCTTCCTGCCCGGCGTGGGAACCGCCCAGGCGGCGATGGATCAGTTGCACGAGCGTGAGCTTGTCGAATTGATTAAGGCTTGTACTCAGCCCGTTCTGGGAATTTGTTTAGGCATGCAGATCCTCGGGCGCCACAGTGAAGAGACAAACGGCGTCGACCTTCTGGGCATTATTGACCAGGACGTCCCGAAGATGACCGATTTTGGCCTGCCGCTCCCGCATATGGGCTGGAACCGCGTTTACCCGCAGGCGGGTAATCGTCTTTTCCAGGGCATTGAAGATGGCGCCTGGTTCTACTTTGTTCACAGCTACGCTATGCCCGTAAATCCGTGGACCATTGCTCAATGCAACTACGGCGAACCCTTCACTGCGGCAGTGCAAAAAGACAATTTCTTCGGCGTGCAGTTCCACCCGGAACGCTCCGGCGCCGCTGGCGCGCAGTTGCTGAAAAACTTCCTGGAGATGTGATGATTATTCCGGCATTAGATTTGATCGATGGCACCGTAGTGCGTCTCCATCAGGGCGACTACGCCCGGCAGCGTGATTACGGTAACGATCCCCTTCCCCGCCTGCGGGATTATGCCGCCCAGGGCGCCGAAGTGCTGCATCTGGTCGATTTGACCGGGGCGAAAGATCCGGCCAGACGGCAGATCCCGCTGATTAAAACGCTGGTCGCGGGTGTGAACGTGCCCGTGCAGGTTGGCGGCGGCGTGCGTACTGAAGACGATGTTACGGCGCTGCTGGACGCAGGCGTTGCCCGCGTGGTGGTCGGCTCTACGGCGGTCAAATCTCCCGAGGTGGTCAAAGGCTGGTTTGAGCGCTTTGGCGCTGACGCGCTGGTGCTGGCGCTGGATGTGCGTATTGATGATCGGGGCAACAAACAGGTTGCCGTCAGCGGCTGGCAGGAGAACTCCGGCGTTTCGCTGGAGGAGCTGGTCGAGACTTATCTGCCGGTTGGCCTGAAGCATGTACTGTGCACCGATATCTCCCGTGACGGCACGCTGGCGGGTTCCAACGTCTCACTGTATGACGAAGTGTGCGCGAAATATCCGCAGGTCGCCTTTCAGTCTTCCGGCGGAATTGGCGGGATTGAAGACGTGGCCGCTCTGCGCGGCACGGGCGTTCGCGGCGTGATTGTCGGCCGCGCCCTACTGGAAGGTAAATTCACCGTTAAGGAGGCCATCCAATGCTGGCAAAACGTATAATCCCTTGCCTGGACGTACGCGATGGTCAGGTAGTAAAAGGCGTACAATTCCGCAATCATGAAATCATCGGCGATATCGTCCCGCTGGCAAAACGCTATGCCGATGAAGGCGCAGACGAGCTGGTGTTCTATGATATTACCGCTTCCAGTGACGGGCGCGTGGTTGATAAGAGCTGGGTGTCGCGCGTCGCGGAAGTGATCGACATTCCATTCTGTGTCGCGGGTGGCATCAGGTCTATTGATGACGCCGCTAAAATCCTCTCTTTCGGCGCCGATAAAATTTCCATCAACTCCCCTGCGCTGGCCGATCCAACGCTGATCACCCGTCTTGCTGACCGTTTTGGCGTACAGTGCATTGTCGTGGGCATTGATACCTGGTTTGATGCCGAAACCGGCAAGTATCACGTCAACCAGTATACCGGCGATGAAAGCCGTACCCGCGTGACGCAGTGGGAAACTCTCGACTGGGTGCAGGAAGTACAAAAACGTGGAGCCGGTGAAATCGTGCTTAACATGATGAATCAGGACGGCGTGCGTAACGGTTACGATCTGGAGCAACTGAAAAAAGTCCGTGACGTCTGTCATGTACCGCTGATTGCCTCCGGCGGCGCGGGCACGATGGAGCACTTCCTTGAAGCCTTCCGCGATACCGATGTCGACGGGGCGCTTGCTGCCTCCGTCTTCCACAAACAGATTATTAATATTGGTGAATTAAAAGCGTACCTGGAAGCACAGGGCGTGGAGATCAGGATATGTTAACAGAGCAACAGCGCCGCGAACTCGACTGGGAAAAAACCGACGGATTGATGCCGGTTGTCGTGCAACATGCGGTATCCGGTGAAGTGTTGATGCTGGGTTACATGACCCCTGAAGCGCTGGATAAAACAATCGAAAGCGGCAACGTCACTTTCTTTTCACGAACCAAACAGCGTTTGTGGACCAAAGGCGAAACATCCGGCCACTTCCTGAAGGTAGTCCGCATTGCGCCGGATTGTGATAACGACACACTGCTGGTGCTGGCCAATCCAATTGGACCAACCTGCCACAAAGGCACCAGCAGCTGCTTTGGGGATGCCAGCCATCAGTGGTTATTCCTGTATCAGCTTGAGCAACTGTTAGCCGAGCGTAAAACTGCCGACCCGGCAAGCTCTTACACGGCAAAGCTTTACGCCAGCGGCACCAAGCGTATCGCGCAGAAAGTGGGTGAAGAAGGTGTCGAGACCGCGCTGGCCGCAACGGTACATGACCGTTTTGAGCTGACCAATGAAGCCTCCGACCTGATGTACCACCTGCTGGTGCTGCTACAGGACCAGGACCTCGATTTAACGACCGTCATTGAGAATTTACGTAAGCGTCATCAATAGCTTCAGATACGAAAAAACCGGGCAATGCCCGGTTTTTTGTAGGTCGGATAAGCGTAGCGCCATCCAGGATACCAATAAATTACTGCGCTTTCGGCTTATAGTTACGTAACGCATTACGTCCCAGCACCACACCCGCACCAATCATCCCGCCCAGCAATACCGCCAGAACCAGCGTAATTGCCTTTTTCGGACTGTCACGACGAATCGGTAGCGTCGGCTTCATGACGTAACGGTAGGCGTGAATGGATGCGGTTTCGATTTTCAGATTTCCGATATCCAGCAGATTTTGCTTGGTCTGATAGTAGGCCCCAGAGAAAACCAGCGGACGCGTGGCCTCGTGTTCGATCATTGATTTCAGCGCATCACTACCAAGAAGGAACATACTGTCCTGGGTAACATCCTGAGTTTGCTGAATTTGTGGCTTTATCACATTCGCCTGTTCCGCATAACGCAATGCTTCCTGAATTTGCTTGATACGCAAATCTTTTTGCTCCTGCGCGACCACTTCCTGCGTTTTTAACGAGTCCTCAAGCGTAGTTGTCTGCAACTTGATATTATCTTTCAGATCCGCGTCCAGTTCTTTCGCAACGCTCTCATCTACCTGCTGGATATACTCTGCTAACTGGCGTTGCGCCCCTTCCGCAGACTCTCCGACGTAAGAGACGGCCAGTGGTAACTGCTGCCCTTTTACTGACTGCTCTATTGTCAGTTTTTCCGGTTTTTCCTGATTATCCAGCGTTTCTGCTAATGCCGAAAAGGACGTGCTAAATCGGCCAATAAAATTCGTCTGAACATCAGTTACCTTGGGCGCATTATCACCGTACAGCACATTCAGCGCGTTGTTGTAGGCAGCAATTTGCCCTACATCAGGCTGGGTGATGATGGCGGTAGAGGTCCATTTCTCTTTCGCTACCAGGATGTAACCAACAGCCAATAGAATTGCGACAATGACACACACAAAGATTGTCATTTTTCCGCGCCACAATTGCATCACTAAATCAATCAAATCAATCTGTTCCGGGTCATTACTGCGCCCGGTAGCATTGTTATTGTTCACTGTCATCAGTACCCTAACTAAGAAAATGCTTAAGCTGGAGACAGTGTAGTCATAAACATCGTTAATGCTATAGGATTATTGATAAAATTTACGGATTATTTCAAACACTTTGATAGCCAATCAGGGGCTATTGTAGCCCCAATAACAGAAGGTTAATCACTGCCAAAGAGATCGCGTGTATAAACTTTGTCCTGAACATCCAGCAGTTCAGACGCCATGCGGTTGGAGATAATCACGTCGGACTGCTGTTTAAACGTATTCAAATCACGTTCAAGGCGGGAATTAAAGAACGACGCTTCCTTCATAACCGGTTCGTAAATAATAACTTCCACACCTTTAGCTTTGATACGCTTCATAATCCCCTGAATTGAAGACGCACGGAAATTATCAGAACCGCTCTTCATAATCAGACGATAGATGCCCACCACTTTGGGTTTTCTGGACAGGATGGCATCTGCAATAAAATCTTTACGCGTCCGGTTCGCATCCACGATCGCGGAGATAATATTGTTTGGCACTGACTGATAATTCGCCAGAAGTTGCTTCGTATCTTTCGGCAGACAATAACCGCCGTAACCGAATGAAGGATTGTTGTAATGATTGCCAATACGAGGATCCAGACACACACCTTCAATAATTTGTCGGGTATTCAGTCCTAAACTTTCCGCATAGCTATCAAGTTCATTAAAGTAAGCAACGCGCATCGCAAGATAAGTATTAGCAAAAAGCTTAATCGCCTCTGCTTCCGTCGAATCGGTAAACAGGGTTGGAATATCCTGTTTTATGGCGCCTTCCTGTAGCAAAGCAGCGAATCGCTCCGCACGCTCAGAGCGTTCACCAATCACAATCCGCGAAGGATGCAAATTATCATAAAGTGCTTTACCTTCGCGCAGGAACTCGGGGGAAAAAATAACGTTATCCACTCCCAGACGCTCTTTAATAGACTGGGTAAAACCTACCGGAATAGTAGATTTGATAATCATCACTGCCTGAGGATTGATTTCAGTCACATCACGGATAACGGCTTCAACACTGGAGGTATTAAAGTAGTTAGTTTTAGGATCATAATCAGTTGGTGTTGCAATGATAACGTAATCGGCATTCTTGTACGCATCATGCTTATCTGTCGTTGCACGAAAGTTGAGATCTTTTGTTTCCAGATACTCTTCAATTTCTTTATCGACAATCGGCGATTGCTTCTTGTTAAGCATATCCACTTTAGCCTGCACAATGTCCAGCGCAACCACTTCATGGTTCTGTGCAATCAGGATACCGTTCGAAAGACCTACATAACCTGTTCCTGAGATAGTTATTTTCATTAGCTCTGACTTCTTCTGGTTAAACGTTTGAGGGGTTACAGCTACCCCCTACAACCTAAACAACTGTTGGGCTTTTTACCCCTGATGTTGATAAGCTGTCAAGGAGTCCCATCGGACAGAAAACCCATATTATATCTTCATTCTCTGAGCGCCTTGTGCTTTATTCCCTGCCACATACCGTTTCACGCAATAAAAAAGCCCGGAGGAACACTCCGGGCCTTATTTTTATCGACTGCTAAATCAGATTAATCCAGCCACTCTGTGTGGAACACGCCTTCTTTATCAGTACGCTTATACGTATGCGCCCCAAAGTAGTCACGCTGCGCCTGGATCAGGTTCGCAGGAAGAACGGCTGCGCGATAGCTGTCGTAGTAGGCAACAGCGGCAGAGAACGTCGGAACCGGGATACCATTCTGCACGGCATACGCAACCACATCACGCAGCGCTTGCTGATAATCGTCCGCGATTTTCTTGAAGTACGGTGCCAGCAGCAGGTTAGCGATACCCGCATTTTCTGCATATGCGTCGGTGATTTTCTGCAAGAACTGTGCACGAATAATGCAACCGGCACGGAAGATCTTCGCAATTTCGCCGTAGTTCAGATCCCAGTTATATTCGTCAGAAGCGGCACGCAGCTGGGAGAACCCTTGTGCGTAAGAGACGATCTTACCGAGGTAGAGCGCGCGACGGACTTTCTCGATAAATTCCGCTTTGTCACCCGCAAGCTGCGCTTTAGGTCCCGACAACACTTTAGACGCTGCAACACGCTGCTCTTTCAGAGAAGAGATATAACGTGCAAAAACGGATTCCGTGATCAGCGACAGCGGCTCGCCCAGATCCAGAGAACTCTGGCTGGTCCATTTGCCGGTGCCTTTGTTTGCCGCTTCATCCAGAATCACATCAACCAGATATTTACCCTCTTCATCCTTTTTGGTGAAGATGTCTTTGGTGATATCGATCAGGTAGCTGTTCAGCTCGCCTTTGTTCCACTCAGTGAAAGTCTCTGCCAGCTCTTCGTTAGACATATTCAGGCCACCTTTCAGCAAAGAATAGGCTTCTGCGATCAGCTGCATGTCACCGTATTCGATACCGTTGTGAACCATTTTCACATAGTGACCGGCACCATCGGCACCAATATAGGTCACGCAAGGTTCGCCATCTTCTGCAACTGCGGCAATTTTAGTCAAAATCGGCGCAACCAGTTCGTAGGCTTCTTTCTGACCGCCAGGCATGATAGATGGGCCTTTCAGCGCCCCTTCTTCACCACCGGAAACACCGGTACCAATGAAGTTAAAGCCTTCAGCAGAAAGTTCGCGATTACGACGGATAGTGTCCTGGAAGAACGTGTTACCACCATCAATGATGATGTCGCCTTTATCCAGATACGGCTTCAGGGAATCGATAGCAGCATCAGTGCCCGCCCCTGCTTTCACCATTAACAGGATACGACGAGGCGTTTCAAGGGATTCAACAAACTCTTTTACCGTGTAGTAAGGCACCAGTTTTTTGCCTGGGTTCTCGGCAATCACTTCTTCGGTCTTTTCACGGGAGCGGTTGAAAACGGAGACGGTATAACCACGGCTCTCGATGTTGAGCGCCAGGTTGCGCCCCATCACTGCCATACCGACGACGCCGATCTGTTGCTTGGACATTACATACTCCTGTCAGGTGTGGTCACCGCGCGACTTGTGTGCGGTGTGAATGTGACTTAGATGTTAACTCAGGAACGGTAACGGTCAATAGTATTTATTGCGGTATAGCGCTATTCTAGAAGAATATGTTTGACAACTGATTTTTTATAAAACTGCAAGCATACAAGACCGCAAATATTATTTTTTATCAAAATTTTTCACGGTAGCCGTGAAGCGTAAAACCATATCTTCCACATTGAATGTTTTTCGCACCGTTTCGAAAGCATTATCTCTGAGAATCACCTTCTGCTCTACCGGAAGCCCGGCATAGTTATTGATCGCGTGGCAAAAAGATTCAATGTCATTTTCAGCATACCCGAAACCATTGAACCCGTTTCTGAAAGCAGCATACTCAGGCATATGCATCTCTCGTGAATTATGCACAACCGTTGGCAATCCATAATTAAACGCATGGATTAAACTCAAACCTACAGAGCCGGGGTAAACAAAAACATCAGCTTGAAGCATAACGCGTGCGATATCATCCTCACTAAACATTGCGCCATACCATATGATTCTTTGAGCAACACCTTTCGATTGCGCTAAGTGCATCAGCTCTTTTTTAAGCGTGCCATCACCTATGACTGAGAGCGTAACTTTGGGCGCTAAATGCTGCATTGCCTCAATAACGAAAGCAAGATTGGCCTTTTGGGTTATCCGGCCGACAAAAAGCAAGCGAGTATGATCGCTGAAGTGATGAACCATATTGCTGCCTGCGATCGCCTGGCGTATGACGTCTGAATCAAGACCGTTATTCAAAGCATAACAGTTTTCTCTACCCAACTGTTCTCTTTCATATTCGGTATAGACTAAAACAACATTAGCTATACGCATCATCTTAATACGTAATGAGGCGAAAAATCCATACGAGCCAGCAGACCATCCGTGTCCCCACCAGATCGTTTTGATGCCACGAATTTTACACAGCAGCAGCAGAAGCATGTAGTTCAAAATTCGAGGGTTGCCGTTGACAACAACGATATCACCCTTGTTTATCCCTCTAATCAAGGGCAACCTGCGATGCCAGAACAGTTTATTGAAAATTACCGAAAATCCTCTTCCCCATTTGACATTTGCAAAATCATCAACCGATTTCACGCCCAGAAAGTCGACTTTGTTAGAAAAAATTTCAACATCATAAATTTTTTCTAAACGGTGAAAAAACGGAATGCGATATTTAGGAATAGCCGGCTGAACGAAGATAACTTTTTTCATGCTGCGTCCCACTTATTTCTGATATATGCCAGTGGGAATAAAACCTGCAAATCTCTTAGATTTTTTAATTTGTGCGAACTCATATTGAGTTTTTTCATGATGCGATTAACACCACGAGTGGAGTTAAGATACATATTAGCTTCTTGCCAAAAAGAAAGTTCACCAACATCATCAAATAAGTGATTATAACTTACCGAATCTTTAAACAAACAACTCAGATCGGTGGAACGCATGATGACTTTAATATTAGTAAAATCACTTCTTTTATAAGCCAGTAGATCGAGGTTATTTACATAATTACTTTTTAATGGGTTCCACGTCTCTTTAATCTCCAGACCTAAATCTCTAAGTATCTCCTTTTGCCATTTACGATTACGTCTTTCGTCTTCTGGCAAAGAAAGCATTTTGACGGCTATTTCCTTATTCAGGAACGGCGTTACGGTGTTTAATCCAAAAAAACGTGGTAAGGTCATTAAATAACTTATCAAAATTATTTTCATTTGAATACGATTTAAGGCATCAAATGTTAATAACCCTTCGTTTCTGAGCTCAGTAAGATATTGGTTTTCCAGAACAGCGTCATCATCAAACTCTTTCAGTTTCCCGAAAATATCCTGAGACAGATTCAAACCATGTGAATAACCCAATTGCTGAATATCAGCTACTGATTTTATTTCTACCGGGTTATTACCAGCCCAGATGTCCGCAAATATACCGCTTAGCAACATATCATAGGCACTATCACTACATATTTTTCTATAGAAATCAATATGATACATACCATGAGCATGTTCACTTGCGCCATAGAGATCTACCCATTGCCCCATTAATCCATAGAAATTTGTTAAGGGAATCCGCTGCCAAGGCATTGAAAGTCTTTCAGCGACAATGGATGCATTCACTGACTCATAATTTTTACTGTTGCCGCTGTAGGTAAAAGCATACACGTTTTCTTTACTGACAACACCTGCCAGTAATCGTGAGTCCAGACCACCGGAAAGGGGAAGAACAATTTTCTCTCGTTTATCAATTTTGCTATCTAGATAATCTTTTATCTCAGAAATTATTTCATTAGCCGTAGACTTATTTTTGGTAAGACGGGTTATATCATCAGAAAAACGAGGGTTTTTGATTATTTCGAACCGTTCAACCCCAAGCCTGATAGTACTATTGGGTGTCAAAAATTTGATGTTTTCAAATGGCGTGCTGCCTTGAAAGCTGTAGCCGTAGCGGAAATAGGCGTTACACCCCGTTTTATCAAACGAGATTGAATCAATAACCGCATTGTAAAAAGTGGAAACTACTTTTGTTTCTTCATTATAGAACAACGGCAACGATGCCAGCCAGTCATTTTTTACTGTTATCTGATCGGCCTCAAGAGCAATACCAAGCCCGTGATCGTCTACAGAGAAGATATGTGACTCATTTACTTTACCGATAAAAATCTCTTCAGCTTTGGTATCACACTGATATTTATCGTTAACGCAAAGTTGGATAATAAAATTATTATGGCTAAATTCAATGAATTCTACAGGAAAAGCTGATTTTATATTCTCCTTAATTGTCTTTTCCCATAAAGATGATAATTTACTACTGACAGGATATATTGTTATACCTACAACTCCAATCATTTTAATTTATCCTCCAGATACTCCAGTTGCACAAATCGGTGGGTTTCAAATCTCAGGTTATGCAGATGAAAATCAAATTGCCTTTTTGAACGATTCTTAAAAAATGGCAGTCGCACCAACGGCGTTTTATATACCATCGCGCTTATAAATCTTTTATAGTCAATCTTGCAATACTTATTATATTCTTCCTCAGTAACCTTATGATATTTTGCAACTTTGTGGTTCAGTAAATCATCAAGCTCATCAGCCCTATCATAGATATCTAATGTGCTATTATCATATCGCGTATAATACACACTAGCTTCGAACCCTGCCGAGTCAAACTTAAAGGAAACGCACTGGCCTACATTACTATACTCATGACTTCCGCCGCCCTGAAAAACAAAATTCCCAAGACTATAATAGATCACGCCATCCTTATAATATTCGTATCGCTGAGGAACATGGGGATGATGGGCGACAACTGCACAAACACCAAAATCAATGAATTTTCGGTAGATTTCTGACCACGAAAGCAAAGGAGAAAGTTCATTTTCAAGGCCGGCATGCACGATCAGAATGACTTTAAAGCCATTATTTAACGCTTTCGCCAATTGATTGTAGAGCGAAGTATCTAAAACTGAAGTAAACCCGGGTTTATCATTAACGCTCACGCCATATTCTGATTCTGCAACGTTGAATATGGCTACTTTGATAGTTCCATCATCAGAAATGATTTTCTGATAGTCTTTGCCATACTCACCATGGATCACAAAACCATGGTCTTTAAGAATCTCACTGCTATTTTCAGCTGCCCGAATGCCATAATCGTAATAATGGTTGTTAGCGATACAAACATCTGTAATCGACATTCTTTTTAATTTTTCGACAACCGCGAGATCGTGTTTTAAAACTGCCCCAACTTTTTCTCTGGGCTGCTCATTATTATCAACAACAGGAGCCTCGAAGTTAACGATATTTCTGTCAGCGGCTTTTAATAATTTTTCCACTGAGTCAGTTAAAACAATGTCTTGTGATTTAAAATACACATCACCAAAAATATTAACTATCATTATTCTTACACCTTTGATAAACCGAATGCAGTAGAGAAAAACCACAGGTAATAATACTTTTAAGCATTAACAGGGAAATATCCCGCACGCGAGGTATAAATAACGGAATAAGTAAAGTAGTCGAGAATTGACTTATCACAGTCGCAATTGCCGCACCTTTAGTACCCATAAGAGGTATGAGCGCTAGATTCAATAAAGCATTTAGCGCAACCCCAGAAAAGACGAAGAAGGGAATATATCTCTGCAGATTCTCCAAAACCAGTACCTTGGCCCGGCCAATCCCGATAAAGACGGGAATAACCTGGAGCATCAAAATGATAAATAGAGGAATTGATTGTTGATATTCGGCACCAAAGAAATATTTTATAACCAGCGTACCTCCAATGCTTGCTGGTATCAGGACAACCATAGATGCCAAAAATAGGCCATCGAAAAATTTTCGGTAGTTTATTTTATTTTGATTTCTGACCAGCCATGGATACACCGAGTTAGCAATGACGATAGGCAAAAAGTTTGCTGCTTCAGCAAATCTTACAGCCAAGCTATACTGCCCCACAGCACCCTTACCGAGGAAATAGTCGATAAAATAAACATCCATCCTCATATAGATTATTATTGCAAAGGAAGAAAGCATGAATGGGAAGCTAGTGGTGAATAACTCGCGTATTTTCTTAACATCAAAAATAGCTCTTGCTAATGAATATGCCTGTCGTCTGCCGCGATGCATATTTAGATAGCACCACGAGCCATATATAATCGGCTCTAACACGAACACAAAATACACCCAACGGCTATGATCGGAGAAGTAAACAAAAAACAGGAAAATTATCGTTATTGCGTAAGAACAGATCCTTCCCCAGAATATCACTTCACCACGCATATGGGATATTAGGTAATATTCATAGGTATTCAACACATTTAAAATACAAACGATACAAAAAATTATGTAGAATGTTTTATTATTTATTACAAAGTGACCACAAATTAGCAAAAAAATAGCTACTGCCAAGCGTACCGATATACCAGCAAACAACCATTCATACTGTTGCTCGCTTTCAACATTTTCTGTTATTTTCTTAACCAGAGTATGTTCGAAACCGAAAGTACCGACCCCTAAAGCTATCGTAATGGTAGTAGCTAATAACGAAAACTCACCAAAGCCTATGTTTCCTAAAACTTTAGCAGCAATATATGTCATTAAGAAAATATACACAATCCTGAATATTTTATCAGAGAACTGATAAATAAAATTCTTAATTGCCAAAGTTAATCCGCCTAATCAGAGTCGAAACGAAAGAAAGAATAAGAAGCATCATTAAAAAATATACAGCAAGGGGGACGACAGAAAATAATCCGGATCGATACAGGAAACCTAACGGTAAGATAATCGTCGTAGCCAATCCATACTTGATACTGTTACTTGAAGAGAAGCCATCCAAGTTACGCAGCACAATACCAAATATTATTGCAAAGAGAGCGAGCAGAATAATACTCCCCTGCGCATATATGGAAAAGTCCAGTACGACAGTCCACCCCAGACCAACCCCTTTCCAGTACAATTCTGGATTCAGATAAAAACCAAGGTAATTTGCGAGGTTAGCATCATAGGGATTGAAGTCGATGAAGAATGAAGCTAACCGTGATGCCATGGGAATGAAATTTTGAACTAACGCTACACCAGGCCAGTCTGAAATATACGAACCAAACGGCAGAACAATAAATGTTGTCCCCATATCATAGAGAATTTTCGCCAGCATATTATATTGCGAACTTGTCGTTCTCATCATTGCGCTCATATACTGCACGCTCGCCAGTATAATTAAAGCAGCAATCCCCAGCTTAACAATATTGATATTTTTCTTGTACAGCCAGAGCCATAATATTATGTATGTCATCATTGGGCCACGCGCCCCCATGAACAAAAGCGCAAAGCTATAGCAAAATAAGACAATCATCAGGATATTTAAAGGCCTCCGGCAATTCTCTTTAGCAACCAAACCAATCGTAACCAGTAGCAGCGTAATGAAAATGCTGGAAGAATCATTGGCATTTTCTTTCTTTACAATATATAACGCTGCGTATCCGTACTGGCTAACGGTGGCATAAAGGTCTTTCAGAACAAGAAAAATGCCAATAACAGTTATTACGATAATCAAATATGAGAAATAGCTGATAATATCTTTGTTAATTTCAAGTTTGAACAGTGCATTTCCCACTCTAAATGGCGGTATCAAATAGCCTAAAAATACCATATCGAAAAACAGCATATAGACTGAAAGGTACTTAATTACTTCTTCACTACTCAGATTTATGTTATAGAAAAAATCTATTGACTCAATTTTAAGTCCGGGATCGAGATAATGGCCAATAAATCGGCCAAGAATAAATAAACCAAACGGTGCCTGAAAAACCAGTAGTGTAGTGATTTCTTTTTTGTCATAAGAGCTTAGAAAAACAAGAATAATATATGATATCAGGCAGAAAATATAATAACCATCATCCAGCACGACAAAGGACTGAGGAAATAAATAAGATAATAAATTAACAGAAATCGTGAATAATAAAAAAATAAAATAGAATTTTTTCATAGAACCCATGCTATTTTGATTAGCTTATCATATTTCAATAAAAAGAGAAGGCAGTCATGGCCATCTAATATCGCAAATCACGTCTATCAACAGCGACTACTTAGACGTCTCAATATTACTTATTGTAATATTTACGTACTGCTTCGCCTTCATTTCGCTAGTAGACTCAGCATAACAGCGGAGTTCAGGGGCATTTCCTGATGCTCTTAGATGTAAGATATCATCATTGTTTAATGTCAAGCGTATGCCATCCAACAGATTGATATCCTTAACTGATAAAGAAGCGAAACCACTATCTGATATAAACCCATCGGGATCAGTCTTAATTTTATCAAAAAGCGCCACGTTTTTTTCTGCAGGAAAGTTCTGTATTCTGTCGGACCATGTAAAGCGTGCGGGCAAACTTTTGACAATGTCAGATATTTTTTCTTTTTTAGCTCTAACCAGCAACATCAAAGCAGGTAAAACTGCGTCTCTGGTAGGCAAAGCTCTTAAAACTGAGCTGTTCACATTGATATCAGAAGCCAAAAGGAAACCGCCATTGGCCTCAAAACCGGCAACAGACTGATAATCCTTTAAGTCAGCAAAAGCTGAAATAACATACGGAGATCCAATCCGTGTACGTTCTACTTTCCTGAACTGAGAAGTTAATTCAATAGCCGTATTGCAACTAAGCGGAACAGCTAAAGCCTGAATATTCAGTTGAAGTGAAGCCAAAAGGCCAAGGATATCACCTCTTAGCCATTCACCATTTTCATCGGAGATAAGGGGACGATCACCATCTCCATCAGTAGAAAAAATAGCATCAAGCTGATACTCGTGCACCCATTTTTGCGCCAGCGCCCGATCTTTATCACTGACGGCCTCGGTATCAATAGGCACAAACTCATCGCTACGCCCTAATGAGATAATTTCTGCACCTAATTGCTTGAAAATAAGTGGATAAATATCTCTGCCCGCGCTCGAATGCTCGTAGATACCAATCATCTTGCCCGCCAAAAGACTGCTGTCAAACAGTGAAGTATATCGTTTCACATATAAATCGGCAGCATCTTTCTGCTCAATCAGATTTGGCAACCACTGCGATTCAGGAAAATGGTATACTTCGGATAAAATTGCGGATTCATCGCTTTTGGAAATTTCGCCATCCGGTCTGTAAAACTTGAGACCGTTCCTGTCAAAAGGAATATGACTGCCTGTAACCATTATGCCAGGAATAGCGTTTATTGCAGTATAATAGGCAAGCGCAGGTGTCGGTATTGTTCCCTGGAATTCCACTTCATGTCCCTGTCCGATAATAGCCGCAGCACAAGCTTGGGCAATCAGGTAGCTACTTGGACGATTATCAATGGCTAACGCTACTTTTTTAACATCATATCGCTTAGTTAATATTTGCAAAAAAGCGTGAACAAATGCGGCACACAGATCAGGCGTAAAATCAACTACCAGGCCTCTGGCACCACTTGTACCAAAGGTAACCCCACTGTTTTTGATAACTTCTTGTGTATTGAGCATAAGATTTACTTCTTGATAAACTGCGGAAGTTTCGAAAGATTTTTAAATGCGAGCGCAAGCGGCCATACAATACCGTTACTCTTCATAATCTTTATATCTTCCTTTGATTTACAAAACATAGTACTTAACGAACGGTTGCTTATTCCACCTACGCGCATTTTGACCAGTATTTTTGGCAGATATGAAACAGTAACACGCTTGGTATAGATATAACGTAATAAAGAATCGTAATCAGCAGATATGCGATAACTTAACGAAAAACCTCCATACTCTTGATAACATGAACGTTTCATATAAAAAGACGGATGTGGCGGCATCCAACCCAGCTTCATTTTGTTACGGCTGAATATTCCACTTTTCCACAGGCGAATTCGCTTGCCGGTGTCTTCCTGACCGACGTATTCAAGATCACCATATACTGCATCACTACCACTCGACTTAAAGGCATTTACGATATCTTCGATTACATTATCATAGGCGAGCATATCATCGGAGTGTAAAAAACCAATAATATCACCCGTTGCGGCATTGATACCCTTATTTAGAGCATCATAGATACCTTTGTCCGACTCGCTGATAATTTTACTTACCCTACTACATTTCTCACGGACAAGATCTAAAGTGTTATCTTTTGAAGCACCATCAACAATAATGTACTCAATATTTTGATATGTCTGATTTTCTAATGAAAATAATGTATCAGCGAGAGTTTTCTCACTATTATAAGTGGCTGTGATAATTGATACTCGCATTAATAACCAACTCCTGAGGAAGATACTCGCACGACATCATCCTCTTCAAGATAAACTCCGGAACGTACTTCAATTATTTCCAATGGAATCTTGCCAGGATTTTCGATTGCATGTGGGGTGCCAACGGGAATGTAAGTGGATTCGTTTTCTGAAACCAAGTATGTTTTTTCTTCGAGATGAACTTTAGCTGTTCCAGATACGACTACCCAATGCTCTGTTCTGTGATAATGAATCTGTTTAGCTGTAATCTGTCCAGGCAATACGATGACATGTTTAACCTGATAACGCTGACCTTCGGCTATAGTATCATGGCTGCCCCAGGGGCGGAAAATTTCCCGATGCTGTAAATATTCTGACCGGTTAGTTTCTTTGAGCCGGGAAACAATTTTTTTGACCTGCTGCACTTTATCTTTATGAGCAACCAGAATCGCATCTTTTGTTTCAACAACAACCATATCCTCAACACCCACCACGCCGATCAGGCGATGTTGAGAATAGAGATAGCTATTAGATGAGTCTTCGACAATGATGTCACCGCGGATTGTGTTTCCGTACTCGTCTTTCTGGCTGATATCCCACAGGGCAGACCAGGAGCCGACGTCGCTCCATTTAGCATCCAGCGGAACAACGATCGCTTCTGACGTTTTTTCCATCACCGCATAGTCTATCGATTCTTCAGGACAGCTTTTAAATGAAGCGTTATCAAGCCGAATAAAATCAAGATCCTGTGTCGCCGAAGCTAAAGACTGTTTACAGGAAGCCAGAATATCCGGGCGAAACTTTTGCAGCTCATTTATAAAGACTGAAGCTTTAAACATGAACATTCCACTATTCCAGAGATATCCTCCGTCAGTGAAGTAGCGGTTAGCCACTTCCGCATTGGGTTTTTCAACAAAGGCAGCAACCTGATACCCTTCGCCTTTTAGTTTATCGCCCGTTTTAATATAGCCATATCCCGTTTCGGCAGAGGTGGGCACAACACCAAATGTCACAAGCTTGCCTTCACTGGCAAATTGCTGTGCGGCCTCAAGACTTCGAATAAAGCTCTCTTCATCACGAATTTCATGATCCGCTGCAAGCACCAGGAGGGTTGGATCTTCATCTTTTGAAAGCGCTTGTAAAGCGGCCAGCGCAACTGCTGGGGCAGTGTTACGACCATCTGGTTCAAGCATGATCCCGCTGTGTGACAACCCCTCTTTGCGTAATTGCTCCGCTACGATGAACCGATGAGATTCATTACAAATGATCAACGCAGGTGTATGTTCAACATTATCAAGACGACGCAACGTCTCTTGTAACATTGTCAGGCAGCCATTTAGTGAGAGGAATTGTTTTGGATAAAGCGTACGTGACAGCGGCCATAGCCGAGTCCCGGAGCCACCGGCCATGATGACTGGAAGTAACATATCTTTTACCTTGGCAGGAAATAATTCTTAGTATACTGATGGACATCGTTACTGGCGAAGAGCTCTTCAGGCTCGAACCATTTAAAAACTCTGTGTTGTGAATCAGGGAATTGATGCTGTTCGTCAACTTCGATATTTAGCTGGTAACCATGAACCACGTAGTGGGTCGAAAAATCAGTTCCCGTGATATTATCATTATAAAAATGCTCAAATACCCCAAGAAATAAACCCTGTTCTAATGAAACATCAAGATTAAGCTCCTCCGCGGTTAACCTAGAAAAAGCGTTCCTGAAAGTCTCATCTTTATATATACGCCCACCGGGAACAAACCAAAAGTCTTTAGCAGGTCGATTCTGGCGCTGGCCCAAAAGCACCTGTCCCTGCTTATTGATAATTACGAGATCGACAGAGATCAGGGGGGTGTTTTCAATAATGGTTTTAAATAACGCCAACTCCAGTTTCATCTTAAACTCACCCCCTAGTCGTATTCAGATTAGACAAATACCAGTTATAAGTAAGCTGCAGACCATCCTGCAGATTATACCGATACTGCCAGCCTAAGTTCCTGAGGCGGTTAACGTCCATTAATTTTCTGGGTGTTCCATCCGGCTTTGATGCGTCAAAAACGATTTTTCCCGTATATCCGACTACGGTCGCCATCGTTTCAGCCATTTCACGGATAGTACAGTCTTCACCAGTGCCGACGTTAATATGCGAAACCATGGATTGAGTATTTTCCTGATAGATTTTCTCATCCAGTTCCATTACGTGAACAGAAGCTTCAGCCATATCATCTACATATAAAAACTCGCGCTTCGGCGTTCCCGTGCCCCAGACAACCACCTCAGACTGATTTTCAACCCTAGCTTCATGGAAGCGCCTCATCAGCGCTGGGATAACATGTGAATTCTCAGGATGAAAATTATCATTAATACCATACAGATTCGTCGGCATCACGCTGCGATAGTCACGTCCATACTGGCGATTATAGGATTCGCATAGCTTGATACCGGCGATTTTGGCGATGGCATACGGCTCATTGGTAGGCTCCAGCGTGCCGGTAAGCAGCGCTGTTTCCTTCATCGGTTGTTCCGCCAGCTTCGGATAGATGCAACTGGATCCGAGGAAAAGAAGCTTTTGGATCCCAGACTCATGAGCAGAATGGATAATATTGCATTCGATCATAAGATTCTGGTAGATAAATTCAGCGGGATAGGTGTTATTGGCATGTATGCCTCCCACCTTAGCAGCCGCCAGATAAACCTGATCGATTTGTTCTGCAGCAAAAAATTTCTTAACCTCTTCCTGAGAGGTTAAATCAAGTTCAGCATGAGCTCTGACGACCAGTTCAACGTCATCTCGCCCTTCCAGAACGCGGCAAATTGCCGATCCCACCATACCGCGATGTCCGGCAACATAAACTCTTTTTTTAGACATTAGGTTAACGCTCCATTGAGACAGAAACATCGTACCCATGCGTTTTGAGCAATGCATGCTGCTTCGCTTTTGATAAATCATTCGCAATCATTTCAGCGCACATCTCTTCGACGGTAATTTCAGGAACCCAACCTAATACTCGTTTCGCCTTCTCCGGTTCTCCGAGCAGCGTTTCAACTTCTGCCGGACGGAAATAGCGCGGATCGACCCGAACGATCACATCGCCGACATTAACTCCGGTCGCACAATCGTTAAGCTTCTTCACGACAGTGCCAATTTCATCCACGCCAGTGCCTGTAAACTCGATTTCGAGCCCGACCTCTTTTGCAGACATCCTCACAAAGTCACGTACTGATATTTGTTTGCCTGTGGCAATGACAAAATCTTCCGGCTTTTCCTGCTGCAGCATCATCCACTGCATGCGGACATAATCTTTAGCGTGTCCCCAATCGCGCAGTGAATCCATATTTCCTAAATATAGACAGTTTTCAATTCCCTGAGAGATGTTTGCAATTGCGCGTGTGATTTTACGCGTGACAAACGTTTCTCCGCGACGGGGAGACTCATGGTTAAACAGGATACCATTACAGGCATACATGCCATAGGATTCACGATAATTTACCGTAATCCAGTACGCATAAAGCTTAGCGACCGCATAAGGAGAACGCGGATAGAAAGGCGTAGACTCGCGCTGAGGAATTTCCTGCACTAAGCCATACAATTCCGAGGTGGAAGCTTGGTAAAATCTGGTTTTTTTATCCAGCCCTGAGATACGAATAGCTTCCAGCAGGCGTAACGTGCCGAGCGCATCAACATCCGCTGTATACTCCGGCGATTCAAATGACACAGCAACGTGAGACTGCGCACCTAAATTATAGACCTCATCAGGTTTGATTTTCTGAATTAAGCGAACCAAGTTTGAGGTATCAGTTAAATCCCCATAATGTAAAATAAATTTAGGGTTTTCTGCGTGCTGATCTTGGTATAGGTGGTCAACTCGCTCAGTGTTGAATGAGGAAGAACGACGTTTAATCCCATGAACTTCGTAACCTTTTTCCAACAAGAACTCAGCCAGATATGAACCATCCTGTCCGGTCACGCCTGTAATCAATGCTGTTTTCATTTATTCCTCGGTAATAATATCTGTTATTCTTTGAATGTAGTTCTCAGGAGAATAAAATGTTCTAGCTAACTTCATGTTGCTTTCAGAAACATCAATGAAGCGCGTTTTATTTTCATGAATAAGGTTAATAGCATCAGACAGAGCTTGTTGGCTCTCTTTTTCCACAATTATTCCATGCTCATTATTTACAAAGTCTTTCAGGTAATTATGGTTGGTAGTGATAATTGCGCAGCCATAATACATCGCTTCGATGATAGAAATGGGCTGAGCTTCAGAGCGGTAAAAAGTGGGTAATACAAAAATATCAGTATTCAAAAGAAGATCGTTTTTTTGCTTCCCTTTTACAACGCCCACATACTTAATGTAATTAACCGTTGAGATCTCTGCATCAATCAGACTGCTTAATTCATTCTCGGAATAATATTCATCAGAACATATCGCTCCGGCAAGAATGAGCTTCACGGGGACACCGGCCTCGTGCGCCTGCTTTACAGCTCTGATCAGATGCAATACACCTTTCGAGTACATTAAGTTTGACAGATAAACGAATTGAATCTCATTTTTCTGAAGAATGTTTTTATTACCGAATTCAGTCAGACCAGAGTAACAATTCGAGACAACCAGCAAGCGCATTTTTTCATATGCTTTATATTGCTCTTTCATTGCCTCTGTCAGCACGATTGAAATATCGATTTTATTATATACAAAGTCAATAATTGACTGAATAAATCGAGGCTGTTTATTTCTGAAATAGAGAAAATCAGAACCATGTAAATGGTTAACTATTTTTGCTCTAAATAACCAACCAACCAAAATAAAAAATGAATCGCGAAAAAATCCTAAATAAGTTCGACTTGTTGTGATATACACAACTTTAACGCTTAGCAGATACATTAAATTCAATGCGACAAACATAAACATAGACAGAAAGTAATGTAAAAAAACCTTGCATTTACTTCCGGAGAAATCAAGATAATCAACGAGGGATTTCTTACCCTTATAATTTTTATAGATGAGATTAAAAGCTACGGATTGACCTGTTATTTTACCTGAAGAAGGCCCAACAAAAAACACAAACATATTTATCTCATAGCATATAAATTGACCAGAATTATTGTAGTGGTGGGCCAAGCTATCGCCCCTTGAAGCGCTTTTACCTCTTAATGAACAGAGATGCCCATATTTTTCAGGCACGCTACCGCCCCTGGCTTTACAGCTACCAGTCCACTACGCGTTTAGCAAAGATATTACGAGCCCATTCTGCTTAAGCAGAATGCTCCCAAATTCAAACGCTAATTGTCTTACCAAACGCAGTGAGAAACAAGGGAAAATGCATCAAAATCATAACTTAAATTTGGTAGTTAACTCATTATTATTTAATAACTTACATAAACAAAAACGACAGCAACATTCTGATTTTCCCTCAGGTTTTCAGAACGTTTACTGCCGTTATGATTAGTCCTCTCACCACCGCAGGCGATGAATTAGTACTGCTCGTTAAGCAACGCCTCAATTCCCTTCCGAAACTTCGCTCCTTCCTTCAGGTTGCGCAGCCCGTACTTCACAAACGCTTGCATATAGCCCATTTTCTTACCGCAGTCGTAGCTATCGCCTGTCATCAGCATGGCGTCAACAGACTGTTTTTTCGCCAGTTCTGCAATTGCATCCGTCAACTGGATACGGCCCCAGGCGCCAGGCTCTGTTCTTTCCAGTTCTGCCCAGATATCTGCCGACAACACATAGCGACCTACCGCCATCAGATCTGAGTCCAGCGTCTGCGGTTGATCCGGCTTTTCAATAAACTCAACAATACGGCTGACTTTCCCCTCATTATCCAGAGGTTCTTTGGTCTGGATAACGGAATACTCTGAAAGGTCGCCTTTCATGCGTTTTGCCAGCACCTGGCTGCGCCCCGTTTCGTTGAAACGCGCTACCATTGCCGCAAGATTATAGCGAAGCGGATCGGCCGTCGCGTCATCAATGATGATATCAGGCAGCACCACCACAAACGGGTTGTCGCCAATCACAGGACGCGCGCATAAAATGGAATGCCCCAGACCCAGCGGTTGAGCCTGGCGAACGTTCATAATCGTCACGCCTGGTGGGCAAATGGACTGCACTTCCGCCAGCAACTGACGTTTCACGCGTTGCTCCAGAAGTGACTCTAATTCGTAGGAGGTGTCGAAGTGGTTCTCTACCGCATTTTTGGAAGCGTGAGTAACCAGAACGATTTCTTTGATCCCAGCAGCAACAATTTCGTCAACAATGTACTGTACCATCGGTTTGTCAACAATCGGCAGCATCTCTTTGGGGATTGCCTTGGTGGCAGGCAACATGTGCATACCCAGACCAGCTACCGGAATAACTGCTTTCAAATTAATCATTATTTCATCCACCTATAAAATGGTTGCTGAATTATAGCTCTTTAGCATGTTTTAGCCAGCATGAATTACATTATGGCGTTGGATGTGATGGTACGCCGCTTATCCGCAGATTGCAGTAGCCATAATCTTAAGTATGAGTAACTTTCGCCAGGAATGGTCGCAAAACTACCTCCCCCGCTCCGGCAACCTGAAATTGACCGCTTCCACATTCACCACCTTGTGGTTAATCCTGTCGATATCGACAGAGCTCTGCCCCTTCTCATTGACTGCATGAACGTTCGCCAGCGACAGCAAAGTGTCCTGTTTCGCCATAAACTTGCCGCGTATATCTTTACGCAGATCAAAGTGCATCTTCAGCGCGGGCCCTGTCGCAGACTCCTGCATTACCTTGATATTACGCAGGAAAAGATGCTGAGGCTGGTTGTGTAGTTCAAGCGTAGCGCGCTTCATCTCCAGATTGGTGATCGCCACAAAGGAGGTCGCATTCCCTGAAGAGATCTGAATGCCGCGCAGTTTATAGTCCAGGCGAGTGTTATCAAGATGAATATCATTTAATTTGAAATTTTGCGGAATGGATAAATATTTGCCTTTGACGACGCCATAACCAATAAGCATCCCCGCACAATTCACCATATCGATATTATCAATCACGAAATTATCACACCCATAAATTGCTACCGTCGCATTATCAATGCCCGCTTTCTTACTGAAATCAGGCGTGATATTCCGCGCTTTTACATTACGAATGATAAAGTGTTTTCCGTTCTCCACATGAACCAGTTGTCGGCAATCCGATCCGGTAATATTGGCCACGACAAAGTTCTTTACGGTTTGCTCTTCCGGGTAGGCATTATCGTAGGTGCTGCCCGCCAGCCCGATGCCAATCCCCCAATTGATTTTCCCGTTGGTGCAGTCGATGCGTTCTATAACATGGTCAGAGATCAGAATGTTACGATCGTTAATCGCCACGTTCCATTCGATAGCATCCCCTTGCAGATCGCTGAATCGGCCGTTGGTGATGCGCGCGCCGTCCACCTGGTTGTGGAATCCCTGGCGCAGAATGGCGTAATTTGCATGACTGACCGTAATATCATCAATGGTGAGATTACGCATCACTCGCGGCTTTTTGCCGCCAATGTAGATCTGGGTAACGGGGCCGAACCCGCTCATGGCAATCCCCCTGATGGTGCAATCTGAACCGCGCACATCCAGGGTGATGTTGTGCAGGCCGCCGCCCTGCTCCCCTGTTACCTGGCAGCCATCCTGCAACACAAACCGACCGCGACCATTGCCGCTTAAGCGCCCACGCACATGCAGCGTTTTTCCTGCCGGGATAAAGATGCCGGTATTGACGTTCTCGCAGACCAGCCCCGCAGGAACAACGACCGTCTGCGCTTCGCTAAACGCCTGTTTAAACGAGGCTATCCAGTCTCGGGGGTTATAATCCTGAATATTGACGGTTTGCCGGGGTTCAAGCGCGCGGGCAAAGGGGGAATGGAGGACAGGAAGTGCGGCAAGCGCAGAGCCTGCCGTCAGGAAGGTGCGACGGGAGAGTTTATTCTCTGGCATACAACCTCGGTTTACATCGTTTGCAGCAGGCTGGCTAACTGTTGATTAATTACCTGCTGATTAAAATCAGCCTCAACTTTTTCACGGGCGCGTTGTACCACAGGCCGCAACGACTCGGTGTCGATACGACTGAATGCCGCCAGTTGCTCCGCCAACGCCTCAGCATCATTTTCAGGCACCAGCCAGCCCGACTTACCGGCATCCACCAGTTCAGGAATTCCACTGTGAACGGTTGAAACCACCGGCAGCCCGACTGCCATCGCTTCCATCAGCGCCACCGGAATACCTTCCATATCGCCATCCGTACCGGTGATGGACGGCAGCAGAAACACATCCGCGTCATCCAGCATCTTTTTCACTTCATGGCTGGGCTTAAAGCCGGGCATCTCAATCACATCATCAAGCTGGTACTGTTCAATCAATGTGCGCAGGCGTCTCTCCCACGGCCCCATGCCCAGGATGCGATAACGGAACGCCACCCCCTGCGCTTTGAGCTGTCGGCAGGCCTCAATCGCTACGTGCAGTCCTTTCTTCTCGGTTAATCGCGCCACGGAGATAATCTCCAGCGGCGTACCCGGCGCTTTTACCGGACGGTGAGTAAAGCGCGTCATATCGACGCCCATCCGCGAGACCGCAATTTTCTCGGGCGGGCACCCCATCGTTTTAAGGCGTCCTGCCCATAATTCACTGATGGGCAGCATGAGATCGCCACGCTGGAACAGGCGTTGATATTCAGGCGTGTAGTGATTGAGCACATCGCGGTGCGATACATCAATACCGTGAAAAACGGTGGAGATTTTGCCTTTGATCACGCCAAGTTCCCGCAACTTCGCCGCCGTTACGCCCGCCGGGCCAAAATGGGCGATAAAAACATCCGCCTGGAACATTTTTGGCGTCAGCCCGCAGATTGCGGACAGAATCAGGTTGCGCGCTTCATCACCGTAACGTGAAACATTCAGCGCCTTCCAGGTCGATGCGCGCGTACCGCCACGCAAAGACGCAATGGCGCGATAGCGCAGCTTCGCCAGCTTGCCTTCCGGCTCATCCAGCAGCCAGTGCGTTTTTTCACCCAGGCGGTAGGTGTCATACGCCGCATGCGTGTTCTCAAGGTCGCCTTTATGCAACGCGACAATTTCCACCTCAAACCCCATATCGATAAACGCGGTGATCTGGTTCAGCACGAAGGTCTCTGACGACAGTGGGAACTTCAGTAAAAAGAAGCTGACCTTCATTTCCCCTCCCCGATACGGGTTAATACTGACTGCACCATGCGAAAGCCCTGTTCACGCTCGCGGTTTACGGCGTCCGCCAGTCGCGCGTTGAGCGCGGGCAACTGCCCCAGCGTATCGGCCACCATCGCTTCCAGGCTGCCGTCCAGCAAATGACGAATGTCGATCGCCATTTCAGGCAATCCCAGCTGTTGCATAATTCCGGCAGATTTGTGCTCATAATTAATGGCAATCGCAGGGGTCGCGAAATTCATGGAAATAATGGCGGAATGCAGGCGCGTGCCCACGGTCAGCTCACAGGCGCCGAGGATTTTACCCATTTCAAGATCGTTGAGTTCGTCCATTACCACATGGTAACGATCCGGATCGCTGACGTGCTGGCGCAGGTTTAACGCCACCATGCGATCGTCTTTGTTATAGCTGTCGATACCGGTACAGGTTGACAGCGCAATCACCTGATAGCCTTCCTCAAGGATACGGTTCACCACGCCAGCAAACGCCTTCTCGTAAGCCTGTTGGGTGGTTCCCAGACGCTTATCGAATGGCGCCAGTTCACGCAGCGTAATCGCAACCGTCTTTTGCTTTCCGGCAAGGGCTAACCAGTGCTGAACGGCATAAGCCGGTTCAAAATCATCATTGTGATGATCAACCAGCCAGGCGGTATCGACCCCCGCTTCAACTTTCGTCGTGGTGATATCGCTACGCTTCATCAGCTCCAGACTGACTGATTCACGCAGAATCAACGCATCACAATGACCAAAGACGTAATTCGCCAGCGTGTTGAACTGCTCGTCCTGGAAGGGGCCGACGCTGTGACCAATCATATACAGCGGCTTCTTCGCCATAAAAGTACACAACGCATGTTCAAACTGCGGCACACCGTACAGATCGACGAAAAACGAGCCCCCGACCTGGATAATGGCGTCATAACCGGATAACAGACGCACGAAGTCGGTAAACCCTTGCGCAATGGCAATATTGCGCAGCTTGCCGGTATCGGTGACGCGGGAGAGCAGTACCTGATGCTGATAGCGGCGACGCAGCACTTTTTTCACGCGCCCCATCACGCCCGCCGCGTTATTGTGCTGCTTCATCTGCGAATAGAGCGGATCGCCCATCACCGGGCGATTCAATAACCAGGATGAGCTCACCGGATAGCGACTCATCACATCCACTTCTGCGTCAGGCTCAAGACGGTTAATGGCATCCAGCAGGCCGCGCAAAATTGCGCTGTCGCCACGGTTGCCGCAGGTGTGGTTGCCCAGGATCAGTAATTTCATATTTGCCCCTTAAAATCGTTGCCGGATGGCGGCTGTCGCCTTATCCGGCCTACAGCAAAATCAATTCATAGGCCGGATACGACGCGTAAACGTCGCCATCCGGCAAAAGTTATCCTGCGCGAAGCAGTGTTTTCATTTTTTCGCTACGGCAAAACTGGCGCTTCATCTCCACCACCAGCGGATGGCGCGAAAGCACAATCATCACGGCGAAGGCCAGCGCGCCCGCCACGATTTGCGTTGCCAGCAGTACGCTCAGCGGCAGATGTCCATTCAGCGCAATCCCCAACCCATAGCTCACCGCCAGGGTAGGTAAAGAGAGATAAAACGGTAGCCACAGGCTAAGGATGTACTGGCGGTAGCTCGACCCCAGCACCGGTTTAATCATGACGAAATAGCTCAGAACGGTATTGATGATCTGCACCAGCAGGAAGCCCAGCGTCACGCCTGTCGCCCCCGCCAGATGGCCGCCAACGATAATTGCCGGAATGAACAGAAAGGTTTTGAACACATTGAATTTGAAGCTGATATCGACGCGCGCTTTCGCCATCAGCAACGAACCAATCGGGTTGCCGACAGAGCGCAACAGCCCCACCACGCACAGCAGTTGCAGCACCGGAATGATGCTGTTCCACTTCTCGCCAAAAACCAGCGGTACAAAATTATTCGATACCACCATCAGACCGAGCAACGCGGGAAAATTAATAATCCCCACGACCGACAGCAGCTTGTAGAAGTTGACGCGCAGCTTCTCCGTATCATCCTGAATTTTGGCGAACGCCGGGAACAATACGCGGGTAATGATCGGGTTAAGCTTCATTGGCGGAACCACCGCCACGTTATAAGCAAGGTTGTATCCCCCGGCGACGCTCGCGCCGAGAATACGCGCCAGCACCAGCGTCGACAGGTTAGTATTGACGTAATTGATGATGCTGTCCGCCGTCAGCCATGCGCCAAAGCGCAGGTTCGACGAAACAGACGCCAGCGAAAAATGCAGGCCGGGGCGGTAGATCTTCCGGCCAAAATAGCCGAACAGCAGCGTACGGACGGCGCTGTTGACCAGATAGCCGAGGATCGCCGTCATTGCCAGCGGCCAGAAATGGGCGCTGGCCACGGTAAAGGTGAACCCTGCCAGCACCGAGCTGGTCTCGATCATGCCTATTTTGTTAAATTCCAGCTCCTTTTGCATCAACGCGCGAAATTGCTGCCCGTGAGGGATCACCACAAACGCCAGCGACAGGGTTTTAATCAGCGGCGCCAGATCGGGGTTATGCAGCACGTTGCCGATCACGTCGCTAAGCAAAAACACCACGACGCACACCGCCAGCCCTAAGCCAACGTTCAGCCAGTACAGGGTGGTGAGTTCGAGGTGGCTTATCGTTTTACGCTGGATAATGGAGTTGGCAATACCGAAGTCCGACAGCGTATCGGCGAGAGCGATAATCACCAGCGACACGGTCAGCAGACCAAACTGGTGATTATCAATAATCCGCGCCAGCACGGTCATCTGAATCAGTCCCAGCCCGATGATGATAACCGTAGCGATCGCCGACCACTTCGCCCCACTGATGGTTTTTTCTCGTAAGCTCATGATCGTTCCTCAGTACGCCGCTTTATTCACAAAGCCTTTGAACACCGTCAGAAAAACAATCTTGATGTCAAACCACACGCTCCACTCACGGATGTACTCCAGATCAAACTCCACGCGCTTTTCCATTTTCTCCAGCGTGTCGGTCTCGCCGCGCCAGCCGTTGATCTGCGCCCACCCCGTAATGCCGGGTTTGACTTTATGGCGCAGCATGTAGCCTTCGATAAGCTGGCGATACTGCTCGTTATGCGCCACCGCGTGCGGGCGCGGCCCAACGATAGACATACCGCCGGTCAGAACGTTGATAAACTGCGGCAGTTCATCAAGCGAGGTACGGCGCAGAAAATTCCCCACGCGGGTTACACGCGGGTCGTTTTGCGTCGCCTGCGTCACCACTTTGTCGTTTTCCATCACCTTCATGGAGCGGAATTTCCACACTTTGATCGGCTTACCGTCCATGCCATAACGAGTCTGACGGAAAATGATCGGCCCTGGCGAACTGAATTTGACCGCCAGCGCAATGCAACACAGCACCGGAGAGATCAGCAGCAGAATCAGCGACGCCAGCACGATATCTTCCGCGCGTTTCAGCAGACGATTGATCCCTGACAGCGGCGTGTCATACAGCGGCACGACCGGCACGCCGCTTACCTCTTCAATGCGCGAGTGCAGAATATTGAAGGTAAAAACATCCGGGATGAGGATGACTGAGCAGGTGGTGTCCGCCAGAGCGCGCACCAGTTTTTTTACCTGCGCCCCGTCACTCATCGACATGGCGATATAGACGTTATGAATACGTGAGGCTTTGGCATCCTCGACCAGCTGTTGCAGATTTCCGGCCCAGTCAGAAGAGACGCCGCCCGGTTTCGGATCGTAGTAAACGCCGACCACTTCAAAACCCAACCACGGCTCCTTGCGGAAGCTGTCCAGCAGCGACTGACCGGCAGGAAGATCCCCCGCCACCGCCACCCGGCGCGTGTTGTACCCACGGTTACGCAGCCATCCGGCTCCGTAGCGAATGAACGAGCGGCAGACCACCAGACCTACGCTGGAGAGCGCATACCACGCCAGCCAGACGGTAAGACGGTTATCGAAGTCGTTATTGAAGGCAATCAGGCCCGCGCTGAAGACCAGACTCAGCGTCCAGTTTTGCAGCAGTAGCGCCAGTTCCGTCGAAATCTTCACGCCGCGCCAGGAACGGTAAAAATCAGTTATGCCGCCCAGCATCTGAAAAACCACCAGCGTGATCAGCGCCACCAACAGATGCATATACAGGAAAGGCAATCCGCTCAGCTTGCAGACAACCCATAACCCGCCAAACATGATGGTGATATCCGAAAAGCGTTGCACCATAGAGATTAACGATGCATTGGTTTTGGCTCGCTCGCGCTTTTTTAGATTTGTCATCGTTGTTCCTGTTATTAGCCCCTTACCCGTCGCCGGGTAAGGGAAGAACCGACATTACTGATTCAGCAACGTCAGCAGGGTTCGCGTTCGCGCTTCCATCAGCGGAATGTCGCCGCGTGATTCCACGTTCAGCCGCACCACCGGTTCGGTATTGGAAGAACGCAGGTTGAAGCGCCAGTCGGCAAACGACATGCTGATGCCGTCAGTTCTGTCCACCGTCAGCGCTTCACGCGCAAAGTGTGCTTCCACCCGGCTGATGGCGGCCGCAGGCTCTGCAAGTTTGCTGTTGATTTCACCGCTGGCCGGGAACGCCGCCATCCGGTCACGCACCAGTTCCCCCAGCGACTGCCCTTTCAGACATACCAGCTCCGCCACCAGCAGCCACGGGATCATCCCGCTGTCGCAGTACGCAAAATCACGGAAATAGTGATGGGCGCTCATTTCGCCGCCGTAGATAGCATCTTCATGGCGCATACGTTCTTTAATAAAGGCATGGCCGGTTTTCGACATCACCGGCGTGCCGCCCGCCGCCGTCACCACATCAACAGTGTTCCAGGACAAACGCGGGTCATGGATGATCTTCGCCCCAGGGTGTTTCTCCAGAAATGCCTCCGCCAGCAGGCCGACAATGTAGTAGCCCTCAATGAACTGCCCTTTCTCATCAAACAGGAAGCAGCGGTCGAAATCCCCGTCGAAGGCAATGCCCATATCTGCGCCGTGTTCAATAACGGCGTTGCGGGTGTCATCGCGACACTCCGGCAGCAGCGGATTAGGGATGCCGTTCGGGAAGTTGCCGTCCGGCGTGTTGTGGATTTTGATGAAGTCAACCGGCACGCCCTGCGCCTTAAAGCGGGCTTCAATAGCATCCACCACCGGGCCTGCCGCGCCGTTGCCGGAGTTGATGACCAGCTTCAATGGCGTGAGATTGTTGACGTTGATGTAGCCGAACAGGTGGTCGATGTAGGCGTCACGCAGATTGATCTGCTTATAGCTGCCGCGTCTGGCTTCGTTGACCGGTGGAAAATCATTGGCTTCCGCCAGACGCTGCACGTCGCGCAGGCCGGTGTCGCCGCTGATGGGGCGCGCGCCCTCGCGCACCAGTTTCATACCGTTGTAGTCCATCGGGTTATGGCTGGCGGTCACTTCAATACCGCCATCGACGCCCAGATGGAAGGTCGCAAAATAGATCTCTTCCGTGCCGGAAAGGCCAATATCCAGTACGTCAACGCCCGCATCCTGCAACCCTTTCGCCAGCGCCAGTTTCAGCGACTCGCTTGTCAGGCGCACATCGCCGCCCAGCACAATGGTTTTCGGTTGCAGGAACTCGCCGTAAGCGCGGCCAATACGCCACGCGATATCCTCATTCAACTCTTCGCCCAGCCTGCCGCGAATATCGTAGGCTTTAAAACAGGTTAATTTCGTCATGTTTTTTACCCTTCTTCAGGCAACAGTTGGCCCTGACTCTCGTAAGAGCCTTTTTCAATTTTTGTTTTATTGCCCGGTGGCGCTGCGCTTACCGGGACTACGGACCTGTAGGCCGGATAAGCAACGCGCCATCCGGCAACTTACCAGGCTTACACCCGCCCGTAGCGATCGGCGAAGCGCACCACGTCGTCCTCTTCAAGGTACGAACCGGAGCGGACTTCAATCAGGTCGAGCGGAATTTTTCCCGGATTCTCCAGGCAGTGGGTCGCCCCCAGAGGTATGTAGACAGACTCGTTTTCACCGAGCAGTTTGATTTCGCCGTTGATGGTGACTTTTGCCGTCCCTGCAACCACCACCCAGTGCTCCGCCCGATGGTGATGCATCTGCACGGAGAGCCCCTCGCCGGGTTTAACGGTAATACGTTTCACCTGATAACGGTCGCCAGCGTCGATGGAGTCGTATTTGCCCCACGGCCGGTAGACTTCACGGTGGATATGGTGCTCATGACGCCCGTCAGCTTTAATCTGCTCCACCACTTTTTTCACATCCTGCACCGCATTGCGATCGGCAATCAGCACCGCATCTTTGGTCTGTACAACCACCAGGTCTTTCACCCCGACGGTCGTCACCAGGCCCGACTCCGCATAAACGTAGCTGTTTTCCGTTTTATGGCTAATAACGTCGCCGTGATGCACGTTTCCCTCGGCGGTGTGCGCGCTGATTTCCCACAGTGAAGACCAGGAACCCACGTCGCTCCAGCCGGCATCCATCGGCATAACCACCGCATCCGCCGTGCGCTCCATCACCGCGTAGTCCACCGACTCTTCCGGGCAGGCGAGGAACGCCTCTTCATCCACGCGGATAAAATCGAGGTCGGGGTCAACGATGCTCATCGCGTTTTCGCAGGCGTCCAGAATATCGGGACGGTATTTTTTCAGTTCTTCCAGATAACGCCCGGCGCGGAACAGGAACATCCCGCTGTTCCAGTAGTAGTCGCCGCTCGCCACGTAGGCCTGCGCGGTTTCAAGATTGGGTTTTTCGACAAACTGCGCGACGTCAAAAGCGACCGCGTCTTGCTCGCCGGGAGAGACATCGCCGCGACGAATGTAGCCATAGCCGGTTTCCGGCAGATCCGGCACGATGCCGAACGTGACCAGTTTGCCCGCTTCGGCATACGGAATGGCGTTACGCACCGCGTCGCGAAACGCCCCTTCATCAGCAATGACGTGATCGGCCGCCAGTACCAGCATCAGCGGATCGCCTTCCGGGCTGTGGCGTTTCGCCGCCAGCGCCGCCAGCGCAATCGCTGGCGCGGTATTGCGCCCGGCAGGTTCGAGAATAATGTTCTCCGTCAGTTTGTTTAGCTGGCGCAACTGTTCGGCGACAATAAAGCGGTGCTGCTCATTGCAGATCACCACCGGGCTTTCGCACTCCACGCCGTTCAGACGACAAATGGTCGTTTGCAGCATGGTGAGATCGCCCTTCAGGCAGAGAAACTGTTTTGGATAAAGTACACGAGAAAGCGGCCATAAACGGCTACCCGAGCCACCCGCCATCACGACCGGATAAAGTTTACGTTGACCCATGATTTATCCCCGAATATCTGTAATAAATTGACGTAACACGTTCTCTTTATCGAGCGTGCGTTCGGCATATTCGCATGCCACCGTGTTGTTCTCAGGCATGGCAAGCGCCTGGGTAATCCCCGTCACCAGCGCGTCGACCGACTCCGGTTCCACGCAAACGGCAATGCCGGGATAGTCGCGACAAAGCTGGCCGAGTTCGGTTTCCGGTTCAGCGGTAATCACCGCATTGCCGCCCACCGCCAGAATATTGGTCAGTTTCGACGGCAAAACGGCATCCGCCGCGCCGCGCTTTTGCACCACCAGATGGCAATCGCCCATCTTCAGCAGCGCAGGTAAGGCTTCATAAGGCTGAAGCGGATAAAATTTGACGTTATCCAGGCCGCGCTCACGGGTCATTTTTTCCAGCCGCGCTTTGCCGCCGCCCTGCCCGACAATGACAAACAACCAGGGGCGATCGGTAAGACGCTCAGCAGCGTCGATCACGTTCTCAAGCCCTTGTTTTTCACCAATATTGCCGGAGTACAGAATGATTTTTTTATCATCCGGCAACCCCAACGTCTGGCGTAAACGGGCCGCATCGCTAGCGGTCACGTCGCGAAAACGCGCCACTTCCGACCAGTTAGGGAAGAAAATCACCTTGTCTGCCGCGACCCCTTTTTCCTGCGCTTTATTCATCATTGAGCGGGAGATGGTGGAGACGTTATCGACGTTGTGCAGACCGCTGCGCTCGAACGCGGCGGCCAGTCGGGCAACCTTACCGCTCTTGCTTTGCCCGGCCAGCCCCAGACCGAGCATCGCATCCACCTCGTAGTCCTGAATGTGCAGCAACGTGCGCGCGCCGGAGAGTTTCGCCAGCAAACGCATACCCGGCGTGCAAAACAGCGTCGGCACCACGCCGATAATCCGATCCGGCTTCCAGCGTCGCTGCGCCATCAGCGGGAAGAAACTGCTCAGGGCGAAACTGCCCAGGTGCAGCAAGCGTTTCAGCGTCGATGGCTGCGTCGGAACATATAACGGGCAGCGCCAGACGGTGGCCGCCCCCTCTTCCCGGCGATAACGCCAGGAGGAATACTGCTCGCCCACTTTCCACTGCGGGTAATAAGGCGGCGCGGTGATCACCCGAACTTCATGCCCTTCACGCGCCATCCACTCCACCATCTCGCCGGTGTATTTACCGATGCCGGTTAGCTCCGGCGAGTAGTTGATGCCGTACACAAGGATTCTCATACGCTTCATCCTTCAACCTGACTCTGCGTTGGCTGCATCTGCTCACCCCTGCCGCCTTGATTCAGGCTGAATGATTTCGTGTAACATCCAGGCGTCCCGGACTGACGATCCGCGAGGAAGTACGCCCGACTGTTGTCGTGAACGCTGGCGCTTGCCAGAAGCCGCTCAGGCGTCTGCCAGCGATAATCTTCATGTTGTTCATCAGGCAGATGCAGATCCGCCTGATTCACCTTCAGGCGAAAACCAAGCACAACGTAATGAGTGGTAAAGTCTTCGCCGGAGAAGTTATCGTCATAGAAGTGCTGCCAGACGCCATAAAACGCGCCTGCGGACAGCGGTAAACGCAGCCCCAGTTCCGCCTGAGTGAGACGCTCAAACGCTTTTTCCAGCGTCTCATCCTTCTGCACGCGCCCGCCCGGTACGAACCAGTAACCCTGCGCAGGGCGATTGGTGCGCTTGCCCAGCAGAAATTCGCCGCGCTCATTCTCCACGATCAAATCAATGGAGATCAGCGGCGTAGAGCGCACGACGGTAGCGAAATCTTCCTGACGTAAAAACATGTTTACCCCCGGAACCGGTGCTGGTTCTCAAGGAACCACTGGTAAGTGCTGGCAAGCCCGGCCTCCAGCGACACCTCGTGATACCAGCCAAGCTGATGCAGACGCGTTACGTCGAGCAGTTTGCGCGGCGCGCCGTCCGGTTTCGTGGCGTCAAACACCACCCGCCCTTTGTAGCCCACGACCTGAGCGATCGTTTGCGCCAGCTCCCGAATGGTGCAATCCACACCAGTACCGACGTTGATGTGCGAGAGCATCGGCTGCGTGTTCTCCTGCCACACTTCGCGATCCAGCTCCATCACATGGATGCTGGCAGCAGCCATATCATCCACATGCAGGAACTCACGCATCGGTGTCCCGCTGCCCCATACCACTACATCCGGCGCGTTCTGTTCGGTCGCTTCATGGAAGCGACGCAGCAGCGCGGGAATGACGTGCGAATTACTCGGGTGGAAGTTGTCATGCGGCCCGTACAGGTTGGTCGGCATAACCGAGCGGTAATCGCGGTCAAACTGGCGATTCCAGGACTCGCACAGTTTGATCCCGGCAATTTTTGCGATGGCATACGGCTCGTTGGTTGGTTCAAGCGACCCTTGCAGCAGTTCGCTTTCCGCCATCGGCTGTTTCGCCAGTTTGGGGTAGATACAGGAGGAACCGAGGAACAACAGCTTGTTCACGTTGTGCAGATGCGCGGCGTGAATGATGTTGCTCTCAATCATCATGTTCTCGTAGATGAAATCGGCCGGGTACGTATTGTTGGCGACAATACCGCCCACCTTCGCCGCCGCCAGATAAACCTGGTCAATGCGTTCTTCAGCGAAGAATGCCTGTACCGCCCGGCTATCCAGCAAATTCAGCTCGTCGCGGGTGCGGAGCACCAGCTCCACATCCTCGCGCTGCGCCAGCTGTCTTACGATGGCGGAACCCACCATCCCGCGATGGCCCGCCACAAAAATACGTTGTTTCATCATCCTCAGGACTCCAGCGCGATGGCAACCTCGTAGCCATGAGATTTCAGCAAGGAATGTTTCTTCGCCGCTTCCAGGTCTTTCGCAACCATTTCAGACACCATCTCCTGGAGTGTGATCTCCGGTTTCCAGCCCAGCTTCTCGTGCGCTTTTGACGGGTCGCCCAGCAGGGTTTCCACTTCCGCAGGACGGAAGTAGCGCGGGTCAACGGCAATAATCACATCACCCGGCTTCACGCCCGGCGCGTCATGACCGGTGACAGAAACGACAATCCCTTTCTCTTCCACGCCTTCCCCTTCAAAGCGCAGTTTGATCCCCAGCTGTGCCGCCGCCATTTCGACAAACTGGCGCACGGAGTACTGCACGCCGGTCGCGATCACGAAATCTTCCGGCGTCTCTTGTTGCAGCATCATCCACTGCATCTTGACGTAGTCTTTGGCATGACCCCAGTCACGCAGGGAATCCATGTTGCCGAGGAACAGGCAGGACTCCAGCCCCTGAGCGATATTGGCAATCGCGCGGGTGATTTTGCGGGTCACGAAGGTTTCGCCGCGACGTGGAGATTCATGGTTGAACAGAATGCCGTTACAGGCGTAGATGCCGTAGGATTCGCGGTAGTTAACGGTGATCCAGTAGGCGTACAGTTTGGCGACGGCATACGGAGAGCGCGGATAGAACGGAGTGGTCTCTTTTTGCGGAATTTCCTGCACCAGACCGTACAGCTCAGAGGTGGAGGCCTGATAGAAACGGGTTTTCTTTTCCAGGCCCAGGAAGCGGATCGCCTCCAGCAGACGCAGCGTACCCAGCGCATCTACGTCGGCGGTGTATTCCGGGGACTCAAACGAAACCGCAACGTGGCTCATTGCCCCCAGGTTGTAGACTTCATCCGGCTGCACTTCCTGCAAAATGCGGGTCAGGTTGGATGAGTCGGTCAGATCACCGTAGTGCAGGTGGAATTTCGGGTTGCTGGCATGCGGGTCCTGATAGATATGATCCACGCGTTCGGTATTGAACGAAGACGCGCGACGCTTGATACCATGAACCTCGTAACCTTTCTCCAGCAGAAGTTCCGCCAAGTAAGAACCATCCTGCCCGGTTACGCCAGTAATGAGAGCGACTTTTGACATTTTATTTTCCTCAAATAGTCCCGTTAGGGAGTAACTTTCTCAACGCGCTCGCGCGTTACCACTGCGGGATTGCCACGGCAGATTGTGTTTGCCGGTAGCGATTTAAAAACACTGCTTCGCGCACCAACGACGGTGCCGTCGCCTATCGTTACGCCGGGAGCGACAAAGACATCCGTCGCCAGCCAGCATTTCTCGCCAATCACAATTGGCGTGGCGTTAATATCAAAATGGGCGCTGGCATAATCATGACTGCCGGTACATAAATAGCTTTTCTGCGAAATAACAGAGTGTGCGCCAATCGTAATGTCACCCAGCGTATATAAAACGGCGTCATCGCCGACCCAGGCGTAATCACCTAACGTCAATTTCCACGGATACGTAATTTTTACAGAAGGTCGGATGACTGCGTTTTTTCCTATTTTTGCGCCAAACATCCGTAATAAAAATGCGCGCCAGCGATACATCACCTGCGGCGACCAGCTAAATAACGTCGCCTGCACCGCCCACCATAATTGCACTTTTATTGCATTGCCGCCCCGGAACCCTTTCGGCACCGAGAAGCCGCTTAAATCCTGCATCATTTTTCCTTATATTCAGGCTTTGTTATATAAGGCTTTTGCTTTGCCTGTCGTTTTCAGACGTAGTAAATAAGATAATTCCGCCCAGAATCCGGGTACGCGTAATATTTTACGCTGCACGTTTTTTGCATCCCGGCATAATTCCAGATTATTTGAGGTTGACACGCCGCCCATAGAAAATTCAGACACCAACCCTTTGATTCGACGGAAAGGATAGCCTGATTTATAAAGACTGGCTGCCAGCGCGTAATCAGATGACACCTTATATTGCAGATCGTATGGATGTTTTTTCAGCCCTGCGGTCGGGAAGAAAATAGCCTGATGGCTGGCGGGTAAGCTGTGGTAGATATACCAGCCATGTTTGGCGCTTCGTCGGGTTTTATTTCCTTCACCAAAATCCAGCAACGCGTCACCAATGTACATCGCGTCATCATTTTTTCGCCCCAGTTGACGGACAAAATCGGTGACATCTTCATGAAACACATCGCCGGAATTGAGGAAAAGAGTATAGCGCCCTTGCGCCATCGCAATGCCTTTGTTCATCGCGTCGTAAATGCCGCGATCTTTTTCACTCACGAAGCGTAAGTTAAACTCACCGTTGAGTTTTTCCAGAAACTGGGCGGTGCCGTCATCCGAACCGCCGTCCACGACAATCCATTCAAAGGTCAGGCTGGGATCGCGCGCCAGGTTGCGCAGCGAGCGCCAGGTGTTTACCACGCCGTCGTAATTACGAAAGGCGACAGTAACGACGCTAAGTAACATAAAACCACCTCGTCATGAATTCGTAATATTTAGCGCTTTGCGCAAAATAAAAGGACAAACGATTAAAAATGCATATTCCGGGCTAAATATCGAACCGGTAAAAAACAACGATACCGGCGTAAAGAGATAAAGCTGCACCCGAAAATTCTGATTATCGCCAAACGCATTCAGCGTCATTTTTAAGATTTTCCACATGTACCATGCGGTCAATAACACCGCGAACCATGAGAAATAAATAATCAGCAGATACAGGCCATTGTCTATTGTTTTCCCGACATCCGCACCGTTAAAAATTCCGAATGATGCGACATATTCATAAAGTGAGCCAAATCTGACTACGCCATCAATATGGGTTAACGAATAACCGACCATCACTAATGGCCCAACGATACGATAATACGATGATGAGCCTTCCGTTCCTAAATCTCCAAGACGTTCAGCGATATAAGGAAATGCAAAAACCACACCGACTAAAAATACGCCCAACGAAATAATCGCCAGCGGCAATTTTTTCCTTATCGCATCCTTATTCAGATACTGAAATGCCCACTCCAGTAAGTAAAACAGGATAAAGGTCATTACCCCTGAAAATGATCCTGATAATATTATCCCTGCCAGAATCATAGCATCGGTCTTAGGGGTTTTGATACCAAACTGTTTGATGCTGAGCCAAATTGAGATTAACGCCAGAGCAAAAAACGCCGGTTCAAAATAGAGCGCAGTGGTTCGCTTACCGCCAAATTTAATAAAATTCAGCACATAGCTATTACTGTAAATAAGATATTTCGAAATTCCTTCCATTAAGCTGCTGCCGCCGGTAAGAATGATCTGCGCCATCTCAACTGCCGCCAGCGCCACCACAAACGCCACCACCATATAGAAAAAACGTAATATCTTGCGGTAGTTATGCGGGGAAACGGTTTTAAAGCGAATACTCCACACCATGCCGATAATGATGACGATGTAAACAAACAGCATCGTCGAGGTGACATATTTGCTGGCATCCAGCGACTGACCGAACAGGTAGTTAAACGCCGTCAGCCCTGCCCCCACGCCCAGCGCAATCATCAATTTTTTAATGCTGATGCGCTCAATGAACAACAACAGCAAAACGGGTAAAAAGGTGACGATGGTGATGGGGAAGCTTTCGCCCAGTTGGGCAATTTTGACGTTGACCAGCAGGTAGATCAGCGGCAGCAGCAGGTAACTACAGATTCTGATAGAACGAGACATACTCCTCCAGCATCTGTTGTCCGCTGTATGCGGTGCGGCTACGCTCGCAAAAGGCCTCCAGCGAGGCGCCAAATACGGCCTGGGCAATGTCAGATTTGCTCATCTGCACCAGGTTAAGCACCTCGTCTTCACTGAACGTTCGCCCGCCCGATTTTGCCAACACCTCCTGCGCCGCGTCGCTGTGCGTGGCGATCACCGGCACGCCGATAGATAACGCTTCACACAAAATCAGCGGGTAATTATCGACCCGGGAGCTGAACACCAGCGCATCCATCTGGTTAAGGGCGCTCATCAGCTTGCGTTTATCGGTTTCAAAGCCGTGATTCACCACGTTCTCACCGTCGAAGGGGGAAAACTTACCGAAGGTGTGCAGCTCAATGTTGTTGCCTGCCGCCATCATGTCGCGCACCAGTTGCTGGTTTGTTTTGCCGTCATAGCGCAGATCGTGCGCCACCACGGCAATTTTCGGTTTGCCCTGGCGCTCGCTCACCGGCGACAGTTCGGACAGAATCGCTTCGGTCGCCACATCAATGCCATTATTGATAATGCGACAACGCCCTGCCCCGTACAGGCTGTTAAACGCCTCCGCCACATGCTGGCTGGGAGAGATAAACTGACAGCCCAGCGAGAGCATCTGCTGAAACAGCTGCCGCTTGCCCACCACCAGCTGGTGCGCTCTGTCCACTTTTACCGGCGGATAATTGGTCAGCGTCGGGCATTTCTGACAGCCGCTTTTCCAGCCTTCACAACCGTCGGTAAAGGCACAGCGTCCGGTCACGCTCCAGTGATCGTGCAACGTCCAGACCAGCCTCACGTCCGGCTTGTGGTTTTTCACCTTCTCGCAGAAAGCGACAACCTCTGCCAGATTCAGCCAGTAGCTGTGCAGCACATGAAAATGCAGCACCAGCGGGCCGGGTGTCCGGGTCACTTTGCGGTACAGGTTATCGAGATTGCCAACAAGGTCGCGGTTAAACAGACGAAACAGCGCGATATTGGCGACCGATGTCAGACGCGGCGTCTGTTTAATCACATGCGGGTAGTTGCTGTGGCTGACGCTTTTCTTCCCGCCTTTGCCGTAGCCATAGACAAAGTGCGAGGTCAGGCCTTTTTGTAGCGCGCGCAGGTGCAGGTCTAATGCCACGCCCGCCGCGCCGCCTTCCGCCAGTCGAACATTAAATTGCAGAATATTCATTTAATTACCTTCACTCGCGCCTTCTCTCCCACTACCAGCGCGTTATCGGGAACCGTGTCGAGCACCACGCTGCCCGCCCCGATAGTCACGTTATTGCCGATGGTGATATCCCCCAGCAAAATGACGTTAGCGCCCAGCTCAACGCCGTTACCAATGACCGGGCACGCCAGGCTGTCGCCACCCCGGTTGCCGATGGTGACGCCATGACGCACGGTGAAGTCGTCGCCCGCGACGACATGCTTATTGATCACGACGGCATAACCGTGATGGATGGTGAAGCGTCGGCCGATGGTTGCGGCGGCCTGAATTTCGTAACCAAACAGGCATTCGGTCATCAGGCGGTACAGCACCAGCACCGGCGCGGCCCACAGGTTATTCAGCACATTTTTTTTGCGCCAGACGGAACAAAAATGGGCGACGCGGTAGGCCAGCACCATGCAGCACGGGCGCAGACTCCAGCTGTTTGCGCGTAGATCCTCCAGCATCCTTAACGCCCCCGCAGTCCGTCAGCCAGGCGTTTGCCGTTACGCACAGAAAACAGCGTCAGCAACGTGCGCCAGGTCATTCGCTTATTGCGGATCTGGTACAGCGTAAACAGCTGATACTTTTTGCTGGCGCGGTCGAATTTGTCTTTATGCTTGCGGTAGAAATGGAAGTAGCCGGAGAACTTTTTCGGCGAGGAGGTGATCTGCATTTCACCGTGATTGATGTGCAGAATCTGCGTCGCCTCTTCCACTTTCCACGGTTCGCCGTACTCAACCACCATGCGCAGGAAAATATCGTAGTCCTGCGCGGCTTTCAGTTCGGTATCAAACAGGCACTCTTTAAAACGCCAGGCCCAGGTAAAGACCTGATTGCCAATGATATTGCGTTTATAAAAAAGACGGCGTGAGTACGGCGATTTCGGGTACAGCGGCAGACTGGCCGGCTGCGAGTAAACCTCGCCTTCACAGACATAGTCATTGGCGTATAAAAACGCGTGCGTTACCAGCTGATGCTTATGTTCAAGGAACACGCTCAGACGGTTCGGCGTCCATTCATCATCATCATCGATCCCGGTGATGTACTGCCCTTTCGCCTGCATAATGGCCTGATTACGCACCGCGCAGGCGCCGGAATTGATCGCATTGTGGGTGTAGCGCACGCGCGGGTCGTTTAACCCTTCAACAAACTGCTGCAACTGCTCATACGATGAGGAGCAGTCATCCACAATGATCATTTCCCAGTGGGTATAGTCCTGGCGCAGCACCGATTTAATCGCGCGAATCGCCAGTTGCTGCCGATTCCAGGTTGGCATGTAGATCGAAATCAGTGGGTTGTCTATTGTCATTCTCATTCCCCGGATAGTGTCGGATGGCGGCGTAAACACCTTATCCGGCCTACAGTCACCAGCAATTTTGTCGGCCCTGTAGGCCTGATAAGCGCAGCGTCATCAGGCGACTTATTATTTTGAATCCGACTTGTATTCGTACTCGTAGTAACCGTAATCCTGATAACCGGTCGCCCGTCGGAAGATGGAGTTGAGGATTACGCCTTTTACCGGAATGCCGTTCTGCTCAAAGCGGCTCAGGCTGGTTTCCACCTCTTTTAATGTGTTAACAGCGTAACGCGCCACCATCAGCGTGGTGCCGACATGCCGTCCGACGATCGCCGCATCGGTCACCGCCAGAATCGGCGGCGTATCGATTAAGACCAGGTCATAGCGCGCGCTGGCCCAGGCAATCAGTTCGCCAAAGCGCTCGCTCATCAGCAGTTCCGACGGGTTAGGCGGCACCTGTCCGCGCGGCACCAGATCGAAATGCGGGATGGAGGTGGGTTTGGCGCAGGAGGCGATATCCCCTTTGCCCACCAGAATGTCTGACAGACCATTCACGTTGTTGGTGCCCAGCAGCTCGTGGGTATAGCCTTTACGCATATCGCAGTCGATCAGCAGCACGCGTTTGTTGGTCTGGCTGATGACCGCCGCCAGGTTGGCGCAGACAAAGGTTTTGCCGATAGACGGGCTGACCCCGGTCAACATCAGCACATTGTTTTGCGCCTGCATCATGGCGAAATGCAGACTGGTACGCAGGCTACGCACCGCCTCAATCGCCAGATCGGTTGGATTCCCCACCGCCAGCAACTGGCTCTGTTTGTAGCGCTTAACGCCCTTAATCGTTTTGACGTTATCGCGCGCTTTCTGCCACTCCGACAGCGGAATGCTGGCATAGACGCTGATGCCGTGTTCTTCGAGCACCTGCGGACTTTCAATCCCACGGTTAAACAGCGAACGCAGCAACACGCCGACGATAGAGAGCATCAGGCCAAGAATAATGCTGCCAAGAATAATCAGCGCTTTTTTCGGCTTCAGCACGCCCGGCTGGGCAATCGCCGGGTCAACAATACGCACATCCCCGACGGTGCTGGCCTCGGTGATCTTCAGCTCCTGCTGCTTGTTCAGCAGTTGCATATAAACCTGCTGACCGGATTCGACGTCGCGCGTCAGACGCACAATTTCCTGCTGCGTTTTCGGCATTGCCGTCACGCGCCCGTTCAGTTTGGCTTTTTCATCTTCCAGCGCTTTACGTTTTTCCAGCAGCGTACGGTAAGCCGGATGCGCTTTAGTAAACAGCTTGGAGATTTCCGCCTCTTTGAAGGTCAGTTCGTTAAGCTGGGCGTCGATATTCACCATCGAATCCAGCACCGCCTTGGCCTCCAGCGGTAAGTCCACGGAGTCTTTATCCTGACGGAAGGCGTTGAGTTTGTTTTCCGCGACGTCCAGGCGACTGCGCACTTCCGGCAACTGTTTCGCCAGGAACGCCAGGCTTTTCGCCGCTTCCGCAGATTTCCGCTCAACGTTCTGTTCGAGATAGTTGCGGGTGATGCTGTTGAGAATATCGCGGATCTGATCCTTGTCTTCACCGGTAAAGGCCAGGCTCAATACGCCGGTATCTTTGCCGTTTTCCGTCACGGTCAGGTTGTTTTGCAGATTGTTGATCATCCCAAGCGTGGAGAATTTAGTGACGGTAAATTCACTGTCCGGGCGGGCATGGATAGCGCTCACCATCATCGTCACGCCATCTTTACTCAGCAGTTGCCCGGCCTGACCGCGCGCGCTAAAGCCGCCGTCGCTGGTCAGTTCGTAGGTTTTGTCACTCAGCACGTTAAGCGTGAAAACCTGCTCGCCCATCTCTTTTGGACGGGTGAACGTTGTCACTTTCACCGTCTCATTCTGCCGCCCCATCAGGCGCTCCCAGCCTGCGCCAAACAGCGGGAAGGTGTTTTTGGTGACGGAGATATCCAGGTCGAGATCGTCAACGGTTTTCCCCAGAACCAGACGCGACTGAATCAGCTGAATTTCCGCTTCTGATGCCGGCGGTTTATTGGCCAGCGCAGAGCCAATATCCTGCACCAGCGAGTTACCGGTATTTTGCTCGATTTGCACCAGCGCGTCGGCGCTGTAAATCGGCGTGGCGAATAGCGTGTAAATCACGGCGCACAGCGCAAATACTGCCGTAATGCCAAGCACCCACCAGCGCGCTTCAATGACGGTTCCCACCAGGCGACCGATATCGATTTCATCACTGCCCGTTACCGGAGCGGCAAGCTGTTTTACTTTTTCTGTCATTGTTATACCTGCTCTGCGTTCAATGCCTGCGCCCATTGGCGAGCAGACCTTTCAAGTAATGTGTACACCGCTTCAAACGCCTCGCGACTTTTGCGATACGGGTCGGGTATTTCACGCTCGCTGTCCCAGTGGCCGAACAACATCACTTTCCCGCGCATCTCTGGCGCCATCTCACACAGTCTGGCGATATGGCGTTTTTCCATCGCCAGAATCAGGTCATAATCCCGGCACATACGCCCGGAGATCTGGCGGGCGCAATGACCTTCAAGAGAGAGGTTATGCGCCGCCGCCACGCTGACCGCCGACCGGTCGGCGCCCCTTCCCACCAGTGCGCCCAGCCCGGCGGACTCCACCGTTAACGACGGGTGATAACTTTTCAGCAAGCGCTCTGCCGTTGGGGAACGGCAAATGTTCCCCACGCAAACAACTAAGATTTTGTTAAACATGACGTTTACCAGTTATGAATGTCGCTGGCCGTATCCGTCATATAACGGACACCGCTGATGGTCGGCAGCAACTGATTGATCAGACGGTTCCAGCGCGCAACCGGTGCGGTCGTGACGTACACCACATCGTAAGGTTGCAGTCGGAACTCCGTCGCCATCACCAGAGAAGTGGCATCAGACATATCAAGCTGATAAATATTGGCGATCTTGCCATTGCGTCCGCCCTCGCCTTTCAGCGGTCGAATCACGAAGATGCCGCTGGCATTGGAGGTGGTCAGGTCGATACCTTCCGCCGTACCCAATGCTTCGGTGAGCGTCATACCGCTGAAGTCCATTTTGAGGGTGCTCTGTTTCTTCACTTCACCCATTACGAAGACTTTCAGATCGTCATTACGCGGTACAAACAGGATGTCTCCAGGGTAGAGCAACCGGTTCTGGCTGAGATCGCCGTTTTGCATCAGCGCCTGCAAAGAAATTCTCTGCTCCTGGCCATTGTGCGTCAGCACGACGTTGCGCCAGTCGGCGTTTTCGGTCAGACCGCCTGCGGCGTTGATGGCATCAAGAACGGTGAGCGGCACGTTGGTGATCGCCTGCTGGCCGGATTTATTCACCTGCCCGGAGACATACGCCTTCTGCGAGCGGAAAGCGGCGATATTAACGTCCACCTGCGGGTCAGCAATGTACTTCGCTAAGCGCCCGGTAATATCACTGCGAATTTCACCCAGCGTTTTGCCCACCACAGTCACTTTGCCGATGTAGGGATAAAACATGGTGCCATCGGGTTGAACCCAGTTGCCGGTATCACTGGAGCTGCGGTACTGCCCGGCGGGCGTGGTCAGTTCCGGGTGATCCCAGACCGTCACATTCAAAACATCGCCTGGGCCGACGCGGTACTGGTAGCTTGAGATCTCCTGGTCCAGTGACATATTGGGCTGCGCCACATTTGGACGTGGTCGTAATTGCTCCACCAGGCGCGGCGTCAACGGATAGACATTCACCATACGGTCGAGATCAAAATCAGCGTCTTGCTGTTTGATCACGTCTTTACCCATCGTAGACATATTGCTGCCCGGAAGTACTGTGCAACCACTTATCAAGGTTACCGACACCAATAATGGCATCAATTTCATTTTGGATTTCATCATTGATTATTTATCACTTTGGCAGAGTAATTATCCCGTGCAATTTAAATAGCGACTTCGCCTGTACACATTTACATTGCAGTTAATTGAAAAGAAATTTAACTGGCATCAGTCCTAAAAAATTTGGATTCATCCGTAGGCTATTGACAGAATAATTCAGACTTGTCACCAGGTTATCAGACACGCTACCGCCCTTGGCTTTTTAGCTACCAATACACTGATTAATTTAGGTTTTTATAATCCTCTTTATTTCCTCTTCTTCGCGACAGAGAAACATCACAGGAAATAAGAAAGTTACTCAGTAATGGCCTGCTTGACGGCGACAGGATATTTTTGTTGCCCACCATTAATGCTGCAAGAATTGTTGCAGTTAACGTAATAGCAGGCAAGGTAACAAGCCTGTACTTCACCCTTTTTAAGATTAATATTAAGCGTGGCGAAATTATAATTTTAGGATTTTATTGATGTTGACAAATTCTATATTTAACGCCCAACCTGCGATATTTCCGAAATATGTCCACATTAAAAAAACCGTACCATATGGAAACTTTATGGTTATTTTTTCGCCACGTTTTCAGCATAAAAGCCTGATATAAAAGAAAGAGAAATGACGTTATGTCATTGCATTTTGCGCCAGCTTTATCCATGATCGAATTGTGACAACTGTCATATAACGAAAGGTATTATTCTCACTATGGAATGGATTGCCGATCCATCAATCTGGGCCGGACTCGTCACGCTTATCGTCATCGAGTTAGTCCTCGGCATTGATAACCTGGTCTTTATTGCCATCCTCGCTGAAAAACTGCCGCCTGCGCAGCGCGATCGTGCGCGCATTACCGGGCTGCTGTTAGCGATGATCATGCGCCTGCTGTTGCTGGCGTCTATCTCGTGGCTGGTCACGCTGACGAAGCCTCTCTTCAGCATACGCGACCTGAGCTTCAGCGCCCGGGATCTGATTATGCTGTTTGGCGGTTTCTTCCTGCTCTTTAAAGCCACGATGGAGCTCAACGAGCGGCTGGAGGGGAAAGACAGCGATAACCCTACCCAACGCAAAGGGGCGAAATTCTGGGGCGTGGTGGCGCAAATTGTAGTGCTGGACGCCATCTTCTCCCTCGACTCGGTCATTACCGCCGTGGGGATGGTCGAACACCTTGCGGTGATGATGGCGGCGGTGATTATCGCCATCAGCCTGATGCTGCTGGCCAGTAAATCCCTGACCCGGTTTGTGAACAGCCACCCAACCATCGTGATTCTCTGCCTCAGCTTCCTGCTGATGATCGGCTTCAGCCTGGTAGCGGAAGGGTTTGGCTTCCATATTCCGAAAGGTTATCTGTACGCCGCGATCGGCTTCTCGGTGATGATTGAAGCGCTGAACCAACTGGCGATCTTCAACCGTCGTCGCTTCTTATCCGCCAACCATACGTTGCGCCAGCGCACCACCGAAGCGGTGATGCGTTTGCTCAGCGGGAAAAAGGAGGATGCCGAGCTGGATGCTGACACCTCCGCTATGCTGGCGGATCATGACGACAGCCAGATTTTCAACCCGCAAGAGCGGCAGATGATTGAGCGGGTGCTGAACCTCAACCAGCGCACCGTCAGCAGTATCATGACCTCGCGCCATGATATTGAGCACATCGATCTCGACGCGCCTGAAGAGGAAATTCGCGCCCTGCTGGAAAAAAACCAGCATACGCGTCTGGTAGTGACCGGAGAGGACGAACAGGAAGAGTTGCTTGGCGTGGTGCATGTCATCGACCTGCTACAGCAATCGCTGCGCGGCGATCCGCTCGATCTGCGGGCGTTGATCCGTCAACCGCTGGTGTTTCCTGAAGCGCTGCCGCTGCTTCCGGCGCTGGAGCAGTTCCGTAACGCCCGTACGCATTTTGCTTTTGTCGTGGATGAGTTTGGTTCCGTTGAAGGGATCGTGACCCTGAGCGACGTCATGGAAACCATCGCCGGTAATCTGCCGAACGAAGTGGAAGAGATCGACGCCCGTCACGATATTCAGAAAAACCCGGACGGCTCCTGGACCGCCAACGGCCATATGCCGCTGGAAGATCTGGTGCAGTACGTTCCGCTGCCGCTGGATGAGAAACGCGAGTACCACACCATCGCGGGGTTGTTGATGGAATACCTGCAACGCGTGCCGAAAACCGGAGAAGAGGTTCAGGTGGGAGATTACCTGTTGAAAACCTTGCAGGTTGAGAGTCACCGCGTACAGAAAGTGCAGATTATTCCGTTACGTAGCGATGACGAATTAGATTACGAGGTGTAAGGCTGAACGACATGCCGGGTGGCGACTGACGCCTTACCCGGCCTACGGTTGTGTCGTTGTAGGCCTGATAAGCGCAGCGCCATCAGGCGTAGGGTGTTGCCGGGTGGCGGCTGACGCCTTACCCGGCCTACACATGCTGTCTGTTTTCACAGCCGGCATTCAGATTCGCTTACAGCTTATCCAGCAGCTTCTTCACGTCTTTACCGTTGCGGGTCTCTTTATTACGATCCGCCCAGTCGCTCAGACGACGTTTTGCTTCATCCTGCAAATGCTTACGCAGAATCTGGTCAACCTGGAGATTGTAATTCAGCGCCTGCCACTTACCGTATACGCGCAGCGGAACCGGCGTCTCTTTCAGGAAATCAATCAGCTTGCTTTCACCTGTCCAGCCGCCCAGCACGCGCACGTTAAACTGCGTGTCGCAGGTCTGCTCAACAAGATTCAACGCGCCATTACCGGAAACCGCCAGTATTGCAGACTGCCCTTCCATGCTGCCCAGCGTGAGCTTACCGTTATCCAGCGCCAGGTCGGTGACAAAGCGATCCAGACGGGTCGCGTTATCAAAATTCTGCTGCGATTGCTGCACATCGCCACCGCTACGCGTTACCGCCTGCTGCACCAGTTGCTGGAAGTTCATCCCTTCCATACGCGTGTCGCGCATTTCAACATGCGCCTGCCCTTGCCAGCCATGACGAAACGCCTGGGCGTCAATATCCGCGCCGGAAAAATCGCCCGCCAGCGACATTTTGCCAGTCAGCGCGATGGGATAGTCAAACGCGTTCAGAATCGTGCCAATTTCCACATCTTCAAGGCGCGGCTGGAACACGGCGCGCGGATTTGCCGCTCTCGCGTCCAGCGTACCGGGCAGAGAAATCTCACCGCCGTCGAGTTTCCCCTGCAACTCGACGATATTCAGCAAACCGGCCTGATTCGTCATTTTCGCCGACACGTCGGTAAACGCCATACCACGCCACTGCGCGTTATCCGCCCGCAGAGAGAGGGCCGCAGAAAACCCTTTTAGCCCCTGATAAGCGGGTTCATCAACGCGGGACGCGATAACCGGACGCGGCCGCGTCGACTGCTGCCCCGTTTGCGCCACGTTTTTGGATGCGCTTGCCACGTCATTTCGCGGAAGAAGGTTATCCAGATTCAGCTTGCCAAATTGCAGATCGATCGCCCATTCCGGCTCATCGCTCAGCGTCACCTGAGCCTGTCCGGTCAGGGTGCTGTCGTTGGCGGTTAAACTGAGCTGACTGAAGGAGAGCCTTTTTTGCCCTTCCTGCCACTGCGCCTGTAATTGCCCCTGGCCCTGAATACCCTGTTTCGGTAAATCGGCTCCCTGCAACTGCCAGTTGAGCTGCTCGATACCGGCCGTTAAGTTGTGCGGATAGTCAGACGCATCGACCGTTCCGTTGAAGGAGAGCGAGAGATCGCGCTGATCGCGGTTCACCCGCCCGGAAAAATCAAACGTCCCGCGATGCTGTTCATCCTGCTCCATTTGCAGGCGAATATCGCGAACCGTAATTTGCTCGTCGTCTTCATGCTGGAACACCAGCACGCTGTCAGCAACGCGTAAGCTGCTGATATCAAAAGACCAACCACGGTCTTCCGGGACATCCGGCAGCGTATTGTCTTTTGGCGCAACAGGCGCGTCTTCCCGGCGCGCCGCTTCCGTCTGCGGCGTCAACTGGATGACCGCGCCTTTGAGCATCACCTGTTCAACCTTCAACTGATGACTAAGAAGCGGCCACAGCGCAACGTCCAGACGCATATTGTCGGCCCGAACCAGGGGTTCGCTGGCGCCTTCCGCTGTCAACGCCATCCGTCCAGAAAGGATGCTGAGTTGAGGCCATACGTGCCAGCGCAGAGGGCCATCCAGTTGCAGTTGATATCCGCTACGCGCAGCGACCTGCTGCACCATATACGCGCGGAAATCATTCGGATTCACCAACATCACCAACGCCGAGAAACCGGCCACCAGCACGACCAGGAGAATCATCAGCGTCGTCAGAAATCGTCTCATGCTATCCTCAGTGGAGCAGACTCAGTCTTTGTCAATCCGGCTGGCAACAGCGCCTTGCTGATCGCGGTATTTCGCATCCTGGCGACGGTTATAAGGGCGTGCGGCAGGGCCGGAGAGCGGCTCAAAGCTCAGGGCGCCAATCAGCATTCCCGGACGCAGGGCCAGCGGTAATTTCCCGGAGTTGTAGAACTCCAGAACGATGCAACCGGACCAGCCGGGATCGATACGGTGCGCGGTAACGTGCACCATCAGCCCAAGACGCGCCAGCGAGGAACGGCCATCCAGCCACCCCACGAGATCCGGCGGCAGCGTGACGGACTCAAAGGTCACGGCCAGCGCCAGCTCGCCCGGATGAAGATAAAACGCGTCGCCTTCATCCAGCACGATTTCATCGCTCATCACGCGATCCAGCGCAGCGCTGACCTCATCCTTCGGGCCGCTTAAATCAATAAACGCAGCCGTGTGGCCACGAAATGTACGAAATTTATTGCCAAGGCGCACATCCACCGTCGCGCCATTGATACGCTCAACAGGAGGACGCGGGTTGATCGACAAGCGGCCTTCATCCAGCCAGGCTTCAATATCTCGGTCACACAAACGCATGGCACTTTCTCCTTTCGTGCATCAGGCCCTTAACGTTCAACGCGTCAAGGGCGAACCAGGTTATCACTGAACGGTACACAATTCGCTGGGCTTATTCAAAGAACTGACTGATTTTCGCTTTCAGAATATCAATCGCGATGCGGTTCTTACCGCCGCGCGGTACGATAATATCGGCGTATTGCTTGGAAGGTTCAATAAATTGCAGGAACATCGGGCGTACGGTTTTCTGGTACTGCGCCATCACCGAATCCATTGAACGCCCACGCTCGTTGACGTCGCGCTTAATACGGCGCATCAGGCAGATATCCAGCGGGGTATCGACAAAAATGGAGAAGTTCATCTCTTCACGCAAACGCGCGTCCGTCAGCAGCAAAATCCCTTCAAGAATAATGACTTTTTTGGGCTCGACGCGAACGGTTTCCTGCATGCGGGTATGTTCAACATAGCTGTATACGGGCAATTCAATCGCCGAACCGCGCTTGAGCGCTTGCAGATGCTGGAACAGCAAACTGTGATCCATCGCATTAGGATGGTCGTAGTTGGTTTTTACACGCTCTTCCATCGACAGATGGCTTTGATCTTTGTAATAGCTGTCTTCGGGAATAACGCCGATATGTTCATCACCCACTTGTTCACGCAATTCGCGATAAAGGGTACTGGCAATAAGACTCTTGCCGGAAGCCGATGCGCCAGCAATACCGATAATGACGCATTGATGAGACTGAACAGTCATAAATTTAGCGACCTGATTAACCTGGATGTTAGGGAGGGCGACGCCGAAGCGTCAAACGCGGCAATTATAGGGATTTCAGCGGCACGATACCAGTCGAGATAACAGAACGCTAAATTGCCGTCCATCTCTCCTTGTCGCAAATTAAAATGCTTATTTTTAAAGCAGCTGCCGGATTTATTCGTTTATGCCGGAATTAATCCCCCGGAGATGTCAAATTATGAGCCGCTGACGTATAAATCGTAAATTGTTTGTACTAGCATGATCCTGAATGAAAACTGACGCGTCCGGGCCCTCCGCGACGGCAAGGGCTATTCGGATAACGTGGTAATGAGTAAACAAACCCAACATGTTTTAGTTACCTTGCCTCACCCTCTACTGCGTCTCGTCAGTTTAGGTCTGCTCACCTTTATCTTTACACTCTTCTCGCTGGAACTGTCGCGTTTCGATACGCCGCTGGCGCCGCTGTGGTTCCCGACGTCAATCATGATGGTCGGTTTTTATCGCCACGCCGGACGGATGTGGCCGGGGATCGCACTGGTCTGTTCCCTCGGCAGCATAAGTGCGTCACTCGTTTTTTCTCCTGCCGGTTCGCTGAATTTTGGCTGGACGGCGATCAATATTATTGAAGCGGTGGTCGGCGCAATCCTGTTACGTAAGCTACTGCCCTGGTATAACCCCTTACAAAATCTGAATGACTGGCTCCGCCTGGCGACGGGCAGCGCGGTGATTCCACCGTTACTGGGAGGCGCGCTGCTCTGGCTGCTGATGCCCGAAGGGACGCCAGTAAAAACATTTTTGATTTGGATTCTGTCCGAGTCTATCGGCGCGCTGGCGCTGGTGCCATTAGGCTTGCTGTTTAAACCGCGCTACCTGCTTCGCCATCGCGATCCCCGTTTACTGCTTGAAACGCTGCTTACGCTGACAATAACGCTGGGGCTAAGCTGGCTCTCTATGCTGTACGTTCCGTGGCCTTTCACCTGCATTATCGTTCTGCTGATGTGGAGCGCGATACGTCTGCCGCGTATGGAAGCGTTTCTGATCTTCCTCGCCACCGTCATGATGACGTCGCTGATGCTGGCATCCGACCCGGCGCTGCTGTCAACGCCCAAAACATACGCCATGATGAACGTTCCCTGGCTGCCGCTTTTAATGATCCTGCTGCCCGTCAACATCATGACAATGGTGATGTACGCGTTTCGGGCGGAACAAAAAAATATCACGGAAAGCGAATTACGCTTTCGTAACGCGATGGAATATTCCGCGATCGGCATGGCGTTAGTGGGCACCGAAGGCCAATGGCTACAGGCCAACAAGGCATTGTGTCAGTTTCTTGGCTACAGCCAGGATGAACTGCGCGCCCTCACCTTTCAACAGCTCACCTGGCCTGAGGATCTGCATAACGACCTTGAACAGCTGAATATGCTGGTGCGCGGCGATATCAACAGCTATTCCATGGAGAAACGCTATTACACCCGCGACGGCGATGTGGTCTGGGCATTACTGGCCGTTTCACTGGTTCGCCATAGCGACAACACCCCGCTCTATTTCATTGCGCAAATTGAAGATATCAACGACCTGAAACATACCGAACGGGTAAACAAGCGCTTGATGGAGCGGATTACGCTGGCGAACGAAGCGGGCGGTATCGGCATCTGGGAATGGGAACTGCGGCCTGACGTGATCAGTTGGGATAAGCGCATGTTTGAGCTGTATGAGGTTCCGCCGCATATCAAACCCACCTGGCAACTCTGGCACGACTGCCTGTTGCCGGAAGACCGCGCACCGACGGAAAAGATCATCCGCGAGTCTCTGGCGGCGCGTCTCCCCTTTAAGCTCGAATTCAGGATTGGCGTAAAAGATGGCATCCGGCATATCCGCGCCCTGGCGAACCGGGTGCTGGATAAAGACGGCGACGTGGAACGTCTGCTTGGCATCAACATGGACATGACCGAAGTCAAACAGCTTAACGAGGCGCTGTATCAGGAAAAAGAACGCCTGCACATTACGCTGGACTCCATCGGGGAAGCGGTTGTCTGTATTGACGTCGATATGAACGTAACCTTTATGAACCCTGTCGCCGAAAAGATGAGCGGCTGGCAGCAGGAGCATGCGATCGGCGTCCCGCTGCTGACGGTATTGCGCATCACTTTTGGCGATAACGGCCCGCTGATGGAAAATATCTATAGCGCGGATATGTCGCGTTCCGCCATTGAGCAGGATGTGGTGCTTCACTGTCGCAACGGCGGTCGCTACGACATTCATTACAGCATTACGCCGCTCAGTACGCTGGACGGCGGGAATATCGGCTCCGTACTGGTCATTCAGGACGTCACGGAATCGCGGAAAATGCTGCGCCAGCTCAGCTACAGCGCCTCTCATGACGCCCTCACCCACCTGGCTAACCGGGTCAGTTTTGAAGGCCATTTGAAAGAAATCCTGCTTACGGTACGCGATACGCGCCAGCATCATGCGCTGGTCTTTATTGATCTTGACCGCTTTAAAGCCGTTAACGACAGCGCCGGGCATGCCGCAGGCGATGCGCTGCTTCGCGAACTGGCCGCCTTAATGCTCAGTATGCTGCGTTCCAGCGATATGCTGGCCCGCCTGGGCGGGGACGAATTTGGCCTCCTGCTGCCGGATTGCAATATCGACAGCGCGCGCTTTATTTCTACGCGGATCGTCAACGCGATTAATGAATACCGCTTTACGTGGGAAGACCGTGAACACCCCATTGGCGCCAGCGCCGGGATCACGCTAATCAATAACGCCAATCGCCGGGCGGCAGACGTGATGTCCCAGGCGGATATCGCCTGCTACGCCTCTAAAAACAACGGTCGGGGATGTGTCACCGTGTACGAAGCGCAGCAGGAACAGGCGCACAGCGAGCGGGAAGTTACGTCTCAGGATGAACAATGGCGCATAATCAAAGATAACCCTCTATTGATGATCGCCTGCGGGGTTGCGTCGCCGCGCATCCCTGAAACGTGCGGTTTTTGGCTGATCTCGCTGCGGCTGTGGGCCAGCGACGGCGAAATCATGGAGGAGCAGGCATTCCGCGCAGGGCTAACCGATCCCGAACTCAGCCACGCTCTCGATCGTCGCGTGTTTCAGACATTTTTCCAGCACGCGGCATCCACCGTCGCCAGTAAGGGGGTGAGCATCGCCCTGCCGCTTTCCGCCGCCGGACTCAGTCGCGCAACATTCATTGATGAGCTGCTCGAACAGCTGGAGCGCAGCCCACTTCCGCCGCGCTTATTGCATCTGGTTATCCCGGCAAATGTCCTGATGCAAGAGTCCGATAAGGCCATACCCGCGATACAGATACTGCGTCAGGCGGGCTGTCGCATTGTTCTCAGCCAGGTCAACCGTGACCTGGCGCTTTTCGATTGCTTAAGCGCCCACATGGCTGACTACCTGTTGCTTGATAGCGAACTCTGCGCCAGCCTTCACGGTAATTTAATGGATGAAATGCTGGTATCGATTATTCAGAGCCATGCGCAGCGGCTGGGCGTCAGAACCATTGCCGGCCCGGTACAAATGCCGCTGATCATGGATGCGCTTTCCGGTATTGGCATCGATCTGATTTACGGCGACGTCATTGCCGATGCCCAGCCGCTGGATCTGTTACTGAACACCAGTTATTTCGCCATCAACTGACGGCTGCCAGCCATCCGTATACCAGATATGCAGCAACGCGTAGGAGCGCCAGGGTTTCCAGCGCTCCGCATAACGGCGGATTTGCGCGGGCGTCATTCCCGAAAACCGCTGTTTAATCAGATAATCATCCGGCAAAAAGATATCTTTCGCCTGCCAGCCGCGCAGCGCGAAGTAGTTGGCCGTCCAGCGCCCAATCCCAGGAAAGGTTTGCAGGTTTTTCACCCCCAGCGCAATATCCGGCGGCGCGGACGTCTCTAACGTTCCATCCAGCGTCGCACGCGCCAGATGGATCAGCGCTTCTGCGCGTTTAAGCGGCATCCCCAGTGCTTTAAGCGCGAATGGGTCCGCCGCCGCCAGCGTTTGCGGCGTGGGGAAACAGACATACTCCGGCGCGTCGGCAAGCACATCGCCATAACGACGGGCGACTTTCGCCGTCAGCTTTGCCGCCATCGCCACGCTGACCAGTTGCCCGAGTATCGCCCTTACGCCCTGTTCGAAGGCATCCACCGAGCCGGGCAGACGCAATCCCGGTCGCGCAGCCCCCAGACTGCCGAGCGCGTCGGCAATCTGATCGGGGTTACAGCGCAGATCGAACAGGCGTTCAATTTTTGCCAGACATTCTTCGGCGACGGGCAACAAGCCCGCGCTCAGGGTTACGCGCAGCGTATGCGTCTGGTGCTCCGGTACAACGGCGATCAGTCCCCGATGTTCTCCCGTCGCCAGACTGCGAACGTAACGCGCGGGCTCAACCGTTTCGACGCCGCTCACCGCACGCGCGGCGAGAAAACCCAACATCCAGGACCAGTCATAAGGCGGCTGCCAGCTTAGGATATACATTGCGACTCCTGTTTTTATTCTCCTTCAGCATAAACGCTATTCAAACGCCGCGCCTTGCTTTCATATTCCAGTTGTCGGGATTACAACATTTCGTTAAAGTCACGCCCCTTCTTCACTGGCATGGGGATTATTAAGGTGTTTATTGGTTTTGACTACGGCACGGCAAACTGTTCCGTTGCCGTCATGCGCGACGGGCAACCGCAGCTGCTAAAAATGGAAAATAACAGCACGCTGTTGCCCTCAATGCTTTGCGCCCCGACGCGTGAATCCGTCAGCGAGTGGCTGTACCGCCATCACGCGGTTCCGGCGACGGATGACGAAACGCAGGCGCTGTTGCGGCGCGCAATGCGCTACAACCGTGAAGAAGATATTGAGGTCAGCGCAGGCAGCGTGCAGTTCGGGCTGGCTTCGCTGAGCCACTACATTGACGACCCGGAAGAGGTTTACTTCGTTAAATCGCCAAAATCCTTCCTCGGCGCTAACGGCCTAAAACCGCAGCAGGTTGCGCTGTTTGAGGATCTGGTCTGCGCGATGATGTTGCACATCCGTCATATGGCGCAAACGCAGTTGCCGGAAAGCATCACGCAGGCGGTGATTGGTCGACCGATTAACTTTCAGGGGCTGGGTGGCGATGAGGCCAACCGCCAGGCGCAAGGCATTCTGGAACGCGCGGCAAAACGCGCCGGTTTTCAGGATGTCGTCTTCCAGTTTGAACCGGTTGCGGCGGGTCTGGATTATGAAGCCACGTTGCAGGAAGAGAAGCGCGTACTGGTGGTGGATATTGGCGGTGGGACGACCGACTGTTCATTGCTGCTGATGGGGCCGCAGTGGCATCAGCGCGCTGACCGCGCCTCCAGCCTGCTCGGGCACAGCGGCTGTCGCGTGGGCGGTAACGACCTGGACATCGCGCTGGCGTTTAAACACCTGATGCCGTTGCTGGGCATGGGCGGCGAAACCGAAAAAGGCATCGCATTGCCGGTTCTGCCGTGGTGGAACGCTGTCGCGATCAATGATGTTCCCGCACAAAGCGATTTCTACAGCAGCGCCAACGGTCGCCTGCTCAACGAGCTGGTTCGGGACGCCCGCGATGCGGATAAAGTCGCGCTGCTGCTTAAAGTCTGGCGTCAGCGCCTCAGTTATCGTCTGGTACGCAGCGCGGAGGAGAGCAAAATCGCCCTGTCCGGGCAGCCCGATATCCTCACCACGCTGCCGTTTATCAGCGATGAGCTGGCGACGTCTGTCAGTCAGCAGGGGCTGGAAGCCGCGCTGAGCCAGCCGCTGGCGCGTATACTGGAGCAGGTACAGCTGGCGCTGGACAATGCGCAGGAAAAACCGGATGTCATCTATCTGACCGGCGGCAGCGCACGCTCACCGCTGATCAAAAACGCGTTGGCGGAGCAGTTGCCGGGCATTCCGATTGCTGGCGGCGATGACTTCGGTTCCGTCACCGCCGGTCTTGCGCGCTGGGCGGACGTCGTATTTCGTTAACCGCCTCGCAAAGGCCGACGTCATTCAGACGAATCCAGACAGTGTTTCATAATTCCTCCATTTTTCTCCCGTTATGGATGACTAAACTAGTATCATTCCGCGAAACGTTTCAGGATGAGAAACTTATAACGATGAAAGGCAGTAAAAAATCCCGCTGGGTGATAGCAATCGTGGTCGTTGTGACGGCCATTGCCGTGTACGGGTTCTGGCATAGTCGCAGCGAAACCCAGGGGAATGCGCCGGGCGCTAACGAACATGCGCAACGTCAGGCTGGCGCAGGACGTCGCGGCATGCGTTCTGGCCCGCTGGCGCCGGTTCAAGCGGCCACCGCAACGGAACAAGCCGTACCACGCTATCTGACCGGGCTGGGCACGATCGCTGCCGCCAATACCGTCACGGTACGCAGCCGCGTGGATGGTCAACTGATGGCGCTGCACTTCCAGGAAGGACAACAGGTCAAAGCGGGCGATCTGCTGGCGGAAATCGATCCCAGCCAGTTTAAAGTCGCCTTAGCGCAAGCGCAGGGGCAGCTCGCGAAAGACAAAGCCACGCTGGCGAATGCCCGTCGCGATTTAGCGCGCTATCAACAGCTGGTGAAAACCAACCTTGTCTCCCGCCAGGAGCTGGACGCGCAACAGGCGCTGGTCAGCGAAACAGAAGGCACCATTAAGGCCGATGAAGCCAGCGTCGCCAGCGCGCAGTTGCAGCTTGACTGGAGCCGCATCACCGCACCGGTAGAGGGTCGCGTGGGGTTAAAACAGGTGGATGTCGGTAATCAAATCTCCAGCGGCGATACCACAGGCATTGTCGTTATCACCCAGACACACCCAATCGATCTTATTTTTACCTTGCCGGAAAGCGATATCGCCACCGTCGTACAGGCGCAAAAAACGGGCAAAACATTGACCGTTGAAGCCTGGGATCGCACTAACTCACAGAAATTAAGCGATGGCGTACTGCTCAGCCTGGACAACCAAATCGACGCCACGACCGGCACCATCAAAATCAAAGCCCGTTTTAACAACCAGGATGACGCGCTGTTCCCTAACCAGTTTGTTAACGCCCGCATGCTGGTCGACACGCAGCAAAACGCGGTGGTGATACCGACAGCGGCCGTGCAAATGGGTAACGAAGGCCACTTTGTCTGGGTGCTAAATGATGAGAACAAAGTCAGCAAGCATCTGGTTAAACCGGGTATTCAGGACAGTCAGAACGTGGTAATCAGCGCCGGGCTGTCGGCAGGCGATCGCGTCGTGACGGACGGGATCGATCGTCTGACGGATGGGGCGAAAGTCGAAGTGGTGGAAGCGCAAGCGCCTGCGGCGAAAGAAGATAAAGCCACGAATCGGGAATACGGTAAGAAAGGAGTGCGCTCCTGATGCAGGTGTTACCTCCTAGCAGCACAGGCGGCCCGTCGCGCCTGTTTATTATGCGCCCTGTCGCGACCACGCTGCTGATGGTGGCGATTTTACTCGCCGGGATTATCGGTTACCGCTTCCTGCCCGTCGCCGCATTGCCGGAGGTGGACTACCCCACCATTCAGGTGGTAACGCTCTACCCCGGCGCCAGCCCGGATGTGATGACCTCCGCCGTCACCGCGCCGCTTGAACGCCAGTTCGGGCAAATGTCCGGCCTGAAACAGATGTCGTCACAAAGTTCCGGCGGCGCATCGGTTGTGACGTTGCAGTTCCAGCTGACTCTGCCGCTGGATGTCGCCGAGCAGGAAGTACAGGCCGCCATTAACGCGGCCACCAACCTGCTGCCGAGCGATCTGCCTAACCCGCCGGTATACAGCAAAGTTAACCCGGCAGATCCACCGATCATGACGCTGGCCGTCACCTCAACCGCCATGCCCATGACGCAGGTGGAAGATATGGTGGAAACCCGGGTGGCGCAGAAAATTTCCCAGGTTTCCGGCGTAGGGCTGGTCACGCTGTCCGGCGGCCAACGCCCGGCCGTGCGTGTGAAGCTGAATGCGCAGGCGATTGCCGCGCTGGGGCTTACCAGCGAAACGGTTCGCGCCGCCATCACCAGCGCTAACGTCAACTCGGCGAAAGGGAGCCTTGATGGCCCAACTCGCGCGGTCACGCTCTCTGCTAACGATCAGATGCAGTCTGTCGATGAGTATCGCCAGTTAATCATCGCCTGGCAGAACGGCGCGCCGGTACGTCTGGGCGATGTGGCAACGGTCGAACAAGGCGCGGAAAACAGCTGGCTCGGCGCGTGGGCCAATAAAGAACAGGCCATTGTGATGAATGTGCAGCGCCAGCCTGGCGCCAACATTATCTCCACGGCGGACAGCATTCGTCAGATGCTGCCGCAGCTTACGGAAAGTCTGCCGAAATCGGTCAATGTCACCGTGCTGTCGGATCGCACCACCAACATTCGCGCTTCCGTTACCGACACCCAGTTCGAGCTGATGCTGGCGATTGCGCTGGTGGTGATGATCATCTACCTGTTCCTGCGTAATGTCCCCGCCACAATCATTCCGGGCGTCGCCGTGCCGTTATCGCTGATCGGCACTTTTGCGGTAATGGTCTTTCTCGATTTCTCGATCAATAACCTGACGCTAATGGCGCTGACCATCGCCACCGGCTTCGTCGTGGACGACGCGATTGTGGTGATTGAGAACATTTCGCGTTACATCGAGAAAGGGGAAAAACCGCTGGCGGCGGCGCTCAAAGGCGCTGGCGAAATCGGCTTTACCATTATTTCATTAACCTTCTCGCTGATTGCGGTACTGATCCCGCTGTTATTCATGGGCGATATCGTCGGGCGTTTGTTCCGCGAATTTGCGGTCACGCTGGCGGTAGCGATCCTGATCTCCGCCGTCGTGTCGCTGACCCTGACGCCCATGATGTGCGCCCGGATGCTCAGCCAGGCGTCGCTGCGCAAGCAAAACCGCTTCTCCCGCGCGGCGGAAAAAATGTTTGATCGCGTCATTGAGAAATACGGTCAGTGGCTGGCAAAAGTGCTCAACCATCCGTGGCTGACGCTGAGCGTGGCGCTTGGCACCCTGCTTCTCAGCATCATGCTGTGGGTCTTTATCCCGAAAGGGTTCTTCCCGGTGCAGGATAACGGCATTATTCAAGGCACATTGCAGGCTCCACAATCCAGCTCGTTCGCCAGTATGGCCCAGCGCCAGCGCCAGGTGTCTGATGTGATTTTAAAAGACCCGGCGGTAGAAAGCCTGACCGCCTTTGTCGGCGTTGATGGTACCAACCCGGCGCTGAACAGCGCGCGTCTGCAAATTAACCTTAAGCCGCTGAATGAACGTGACGATCGGGTGCAGAAAGTCATCGCCCGCCTGCAACACGCCGTGGCGAAAGTGCCCGGTGTCGATCTCTACCTCCAGCCAACGCAGGATCTCACCATTGATACTCAGGTGAGCCGCACGCAGTACCAGTTTACGCTACAGGCCACCTCACTGGATGCGCTCAGCACCTGGGTGCCGCAGCTGATGGAAAAACTCCAGCAGCTTCCGCAGCTTTCTGACGTCAGCAGCGACTGGCAGGACAAAGGTCTGGTGGCGTATGTGAACGTTGACCGCGACAGCGCCAGCCGTCTTGGCATCAGCATGGCGGATGTCGATAACGCCCTGTATAACGCCTTTGGCCAGCGCCTGATTTCGACCATCTACACCCAGGCGAATCAATATCGCGTCGTGCTGGAACATAACACCGACACCACGCCGGGGCTGGCGGCAATGGACACCATCCGTCTGACCAGCAGCGACGGCGGGATTGTGCCGCTTAGCGCTATCGCCAAAATCGAGCAGCGTTTCGCGCCGCTTTCCATTAATCACCTGGATCAGTTCCCGGTAACGACCTTCTCGTTTAACGTGCCGGATAATTATTCGCTCGGCGATGCGGTACAGGCCATTCTGGACACGGAGAAAACGGTCAACCTGCCAGTCGATATCACCACCCAGTTCCAGGGCAGCACGCTGGCCTTCCAGGCCGCGCTCGGCAGCACCGTCTGGCTGATCGTGGCGGCAGTGGTGGCGATGTATATCGTGCTTGGCGTGCTGTACGAAAGCTTTATCCACCCAATCACGATCCTCTCCACCCTGCCGACGGCAGGCGTCGGGGCGCTGCTGGCGCTCATGATTGCCGGTAGTGAACTGGACGTGATTGCCATCATCGGGATCATTTTGTTGATCGGTATTGTGAAGAAGAACGCCATCATGATGATCGACTTCGCCCTGGCCGCCGAGCGCGAGCAGGGAATGGCGCCGCGTGATGCGATTTTCCAGGCCTGTCTGCTGCGTTTTCGCCCGATTCTGATGACCACGCTGGCGGCACTGTTAGGCGCGCTGCCATTGATGTTAAGTACCGGCACAGGCGCGGAATTACGCCGCCCGTTAGGGATTGGCATGGTAGGCGGCCTGCTGGTCAGCCAGGTCTTAACCCTGTTCACCACGCCCGTCATCTATCTGCTGTTTGACCGCCTGTCGCTGTATGTGAAAAGCCGCTTCCCCCGCCAGGAAGAGGAGGCGTAAATGAAATTTTTCGCCCTTTTCATTTACCGCCCGGTGGCGACCATTTTAATCTCCATCGCCATTACGCTCTGCGGCGTGCTGGGTTTCCGGTTATTGCCGGTCGCCCCGCTGCCGCAGGTGGATTTTCCGGTCATTATGGTGAGCGCATCGCTTCCGGGTGCTTCGCCGGAAACCATGGCGTCGTCGGTCGCCACGCCGCTGGAGCGTTCGCTCGGACGCATCGCGGGGGTCAGTGAGATGACCTCCAGCAGCTCGCTGGGCAGCACGCGAATTATTCTTCAGTTTAACTTTGACCGTGATATCAACGGCGCGGCGCGTGACGTGCAGGCGGCAATTAATGCCGCACAGAGTCTGCTGCCCAGCGGGATGCCCAGCCGCCCGACCTACCGTAAAGCCAACCCGTCCGACGCGCCGATTATGATTCTGACGCTCACATCGGACACCTGGTCGCAGGGAGAGTTGTATGACTTCGCCTCAACGCAGCTGGCGCAGACAATCGCGCAAATTGACGGCGTCGGCGATGTGGATGTCGGCGGCAGTTCGCTGCCCGCCGTGCGCGTGGGGCTTAACCCGCAGGCGTTGTTTAATCAGGGCGTATCGCTGGATGACGTGCGCAGCGCCATCAGCAATGCCAACGTGCGTAAGCCGCAGGGCGCGATCGACGACAAGACTCATCGCTGGCAGGTTCAGACAAATGATGAACTGAAAACGGCGACGGAATACCAGCCGTTGATTATCCACTACAATAACGGCGCCGCCGTGCGTCTGGGCGATGTCGCCACGGTAACTGACTCGGTGCAGGATGTGCGTAACGCCGGGATGACCAACGCCAAACCGGCGATTTTGCTGATGATTCGCAAGCTGCCGGAAGCCAATATCATCCAGACAGTAGACAGCATTCGCGAGAAGCTCCCGGAATTACAAACGCTGATTCCCGCCTCAATTGACCTGCAAATCGCTCAGGATCGTTCCCCGACGATTCGCGCCTCGCTGGAGGAAGTGGAGCAGACGCTGGTTATTTCCGTCGCGCTGGTCATTCTGGTGGTCTTTTTATTCCTGCGCTCCGGGCGCGCAACGTTGATTCCTGCCGTTGCGGTTCCTGTGTCGCTGATTGGCACCTTCGCCGCAATGTACCTGTGCGGTTTTAGCCTGAACAACCTGTCGCTGATGGCGCTGACTATCGCCACCGGTTTTGTCGTCGATGACGCCATTGTGGTGCTGGAAAATATCTCCCGCCATCTTGAAGCCGGCATGAAGCCCTTGCAGGCGGCGCTTCAGGGAACGCGCGAAGTTGGCTTTACGGTGCTCTCCATGAGCCTCTCCCTGGTGGCGGTATTCCTGCCGCTCTTGCTGATGGGGGGATTGCCCGGAAGATTATTACGCGAGTTTGCCGTCACCCTTTCGGTGGCGATCGGCATCTCGCTGCTCGTCTCGCTCACGCTAACCCCCATGATGTGCGGCTGGATGCTGAAGTCCAGCAAGCCTCGCGAGCAGACGCGAAGCCGCGGCTTTGGCCGTCTGCTGACTGGCCTGCAACAGGGGTACGGCACATCGCTGAAATGGGTGCTAAACCATACGCGGCTGGTGGGCGTCGTCTTGTTGGGCACCATTGCGCTGAATATCTGGCTCTATATTTCCATCCCCAAAACCTTCTTCCCCGAACAGGATACGGGCGTACTGATGGGCGGCATTCAGGCTGACCAGAGTATTTCGTTTCAGGCGATGCGCGGCAAACTTCAGGACTTTATGAAGATCATTCGCGACGATCCGGCGGTCGACAACGTGACCGGGTTCACCGGCGGTTCACGGGTCAACAGCGGGATGATGTTTATTACGCTGAAATCACGCGGCGAGCGCCATGAAACGGCGCAGCAGGTTATCGACCGGCTGCGGGTTGCGCTGGCAAAAGAGCCGGGCGCAAACCTGTTTCTGATGGCGGTACAGGATATCCGCGTCGGCGGGCGGCAGGCTAACGCCAGCTACCAGTATGCCCTGCTGTCTGATGATTTAAGCGCGCTGCGGGAATGGGAGCCGAAAATCCGTAAAGCGCTGGCGGCGCTCCCCCAACTGGCGGACGTTAACTCCGACCAGCAAGATAACGGCGCGGAGATGAACCTGATTTACGACCGCGAAACCATGTCCCGGCTGGGGATCGACGTGCAGGCCGCCAACAGTCTGCTGAATAATGCCTTCGGTCAACGGCAAATTTCCACCATCTATCAGCCGATGAACCAGTATAAGGTTGTGATGGAGGTTGACTCACGCTATACCCAGGACATCAGCGCGCTGGAGAAGATGTTCGTCATTAACAGCGACGGGAAGGCGATTCCGCTCTCTTATTTTGCAAAATGGCAGCCCGCCAATGCGCCGCTGTCAGTGAATCACCAGGGGTTGTCCGCCGCCTCGACTATCGCGTTTAACCTGACTACGGGCACGTCGCTGTCCGAAGCGACGGAAGCCATCAACCGGGCGATGACACAGCTTGGCGTACCGTCAACGGTGCGCGGCAGTTTCGCCGGAACGGCACAGGTTTTCCAGGAGACGATGAATTCGCAGGTGATTCTGATCCTGGCGGCGATCGCGACGGTCTATATTGTGTTGGGGATATTGTATGAAAGTTATGTTCATCCGCTGACCATCCTCTCTACCCTCCCCTCCGCAGGCGTGGGGGCGCTACTGGCGCTGGAGCTGTTCAATGCCCCGTTCAGCCTAATCGCGCTCATCGGGATCATGCTATTAATTGGCATTGTGAAGAAAAACGCCATCATGATGGTCGATTTTGCGCTTGAGGCGCAGAGAAACGGCAACCTGACGCCGGAACAGGCGATTTTCCAGGCCTGCCTGCTGCGTTTTCGCCCAATCATGATGACCACGCTGGCGGCGCTGTTTGGCGCGCTGCCGCTGGTTATCTCCGGGGGCGATGGTTCAGAGTTACGTCAACCATTAGGGATTACGATCGTGGGCGGACTGGTGATGAGCCAGCTGCTGACGCTCTATACCACCCCGGTGGTCTATCTCTTTTTCGACCGTCTGCGGCTGCGTTTTTCACGTAATAATAGCCAACCGGAACCCATAACAGAGCCATGACAGAACTTCCTGACAGCACACGCTGGCAACTCTGGATTGTGGCATTCGGCTTTTTTATGCAATCGCTGGATACCACAATCGTCAACACCGCGCTTCCCTCTATGGCGCTCAGTCTGGGGGAAAGCCCGCTGCATATGCACATGGTCGTGGTTTCCTATGTACTGACCGTGGCGGTAATGCTGCCTGCCAGCGGCTGGCTGGCAGATAAAGTCGGCGTGCGTAATATCTTCTTTACCGCCATTGTGCTGTTTACGTTGGGATCGCTATTTTGCGCCTGGTCCAGCACGCTGAATGAACTGGTGCTGGCGCGGGTTTTACAGGGCGTGGGCGGCGCCATGATGGTGCCGGTCGGCAGACTGACGGTCATGAAGATCGTTCCGCGCGAACAATATATGGCGGCAATGACCTTCGTCACTCTGCCCGGTCAGGTCGGGCCGCTGCTCGGCCCGGCGCTGGGCGGTATTCTGGTCGAGTACGCCTCCTGGCACTGGATTTTCCTGATTAACATTCCGGTCGGCATTGTCGGGGCGATTGCGACGCTCATGCTGATGCCGAACTACACCATGCAAACCCGGCGCTTCGATCTTTCAGGGTTCCTCCTGCTGGCCGTCGGCATGGCGGTACTGACGCTGGCGCTGGACGGCAGCAAAGGCACGGGGCTCTCGCCTCTCTCACTGGGCGCACTGGTGTTGTGCGGCATCCTGGCGATTGTGCTCTACCTGAAACACGCCAAAAACAATCCGCGCGCGCTATTTAGTCTGGCGCTGTTTCGCACCCACACCTTCTCGCTGGGCCTGTCTGGTAGCTTCGCCGGGCGCGTCGGGAGCGGCATGCTGCCCTTCATGACGCCGGTCTTTTTGCAGATTGGTCTGGGGTTTTCGCCGTTTCATGCCGGGTTGATGATGATCCCGATGGTACTCGGCAGCATGGGAATGAAGCGTATCGTCGTACAGGTGGTAAACCGCTTTGGCTATCGTCGCGTACTGGTCGCCACCACCCTCGGTCTGTCGCTGGTCAACCTGCTGTTTATGAGCGTCGCGATGCTTGGCTGGTATTACGCCCTGCCCTTTGTGCTGTTCCTGCAAGGCATGGTCAACTCCACCCGTTTTTCATCCATGAACACCTTAACGCTCAAAGATCTGCCCGATGAACTCGCCAGCAGCGGCAACAGCTTGCTGTCCATGATCATGCAGTTGTCGATGAGTATTGGCGTGACCATCGCCGGGCTGCTGCTGGGCATGTTTGGTCAACAACATATCGCGGCCGACAGCGGCGCGAGCCACACGGTGTTTATGTATACCTGGCTGTGCATGGCCCTGATTATCGCGCTGCCCGTACTCATCTTCGCCCGGGTGCCGAACGACACGCATAAAAACGCCGTCATTTCACGACGAAAAAGGAGCACGCAATGAAGTTCTGGCGGCCCGGTATTACCGGCAAATTGTTTCTGGCGATTTTCGCCACCTGCATTGTCTTGCTGATCAGCATGCACTGGGCCGTACGCATCAGCTTTGAGCGTGGGTTTATCGACTACATCAAACATGGCAACGAACAGCGGTTGCAGATGCTCGGCGACGCGCTGGGCGAGCAGTACTCGCTGCACGGCAACTGGCGTTTTTTACGCAATAACGATCGCTTCGTTTTCCAGATCCTGCGCTCTTTTGAGCATGACAACGACGATAACAAACCCGGCCCCGGGATGCCGCCGCATGGCTGGCGAACCCAATTTTGGGTCGTCGATCAACACGCCAATGTGCTGGTCGGCCCGCGAGCGCCAGTCCCGCGTGACGGCACCCGCCGGGCTATTCACGTAAACGGTGTGGAGGTTGGCGCGGTGATTGCCTCTCCCGTTGAGCGACTGACGCGCAATACCGATATTAATTTTGATAAGCAACAGCGCCGTACCAGCTGGCTGATCGTGGCGTTGTCGACTCTGCTGGCGGCGCTGGCGACGTTTCCGCTGGCGCGCGGGTTGCTGGCGCCCGTTAAGCGGCTGGTGGAAGGCACGCACAAACTGGCCGCAGGCGACTTCACGACGCGCGTAACGCCGACCAGCGCGGATGAACTGGGTAAACTGGCGCAGGATTTTAACCAGCTCGCCAGCACGCTGGAAAAAAATCAGCAAATGCGCCGCGATTTTATGGCGGATATCTCCCACGAACTGCGCACGCCGCTGGCGGTATTGCGCGGTGAGCTGGAGGCTATCCAGGACGGAGTCCGCCAGTTTACGCCCGAATCAGTGGCCTCGCTCCAGGCTGAAGTCGGCACGCTCACCAAGCTGGTTGACGATCTGCATCAGCTTTCTATGTCCGATGAAGGCGCGCTGGCGTACCAGAAAACATCGGTGGACCTGATTCCCCTGCTGGAGGTGGCGGGCGGCGCGTTTCGCGAGCGCTTCGCCAGCCGTGGGCTGACGTTACACTTTTCCCTTCCTGACAGCGTGATGGTATTCGGCGATCCGGATCGTCTGATGCAGTTATTCAATAATCTGCTGGAAAATAGTCTGCGCTACACCGACAGCGGCGGCAGCCTGCACATTTCCGCCGAGCAGCGCGACAACATGCTGCTGTTAACGTTCGCCGATTCCGCGCCCGGCGTTCGCGATGAGCAGTTACAAAAACTGTTTGAACGTTTCTACCGCACGGAAGGCTCCCGCAACCGCGCCAGCGGCGGGTCCGGTCTGGGACTGGCGATTTGCGACAATATCGTACAAGCGCATAATGGTCGTATTCGGGCGTCCCATTCGCCTTTTGGCGGGCTTAGCATTACAGTAGAGTTACCGCTGGAACGCGATTTACAGAGGGATGTATGACTGAGTTACCCATTGATGAAAACACGCCACGTATTTTAATCGTGGAAGATGAACCCAAGCTGGGACAACTGCTGATCGACTATCTGCGCGCCGCAAGCTATGCCCCCTCGCTAATCAGTCATGGCGATCAGGTATTGCAGTATGTGCATCAAACGCCGCCAGACCTGATCCTGCTGGACTTAATGTTGCCAGGTACGGACGGCCTGACGCTGTGCCGGGAAATTCGCCGTTTTTCTGACGTGCCCATCGTGATGGTCACGGCAAAGATTGAAGAGATCGACCGCCTGCTTGGGCTGGAGATTGGCGCCGATGATTACATCTGCAAACCTTACAGCCCCCGTGAGGTGGTCGCCCGCGTGAAAACGATTTTGCGCCGCTGCAAGCCGCAGCGTGAGCTGCAACAGCTGGACGCGCAAAGCCCGCTGATTGTCGATGAAGGCCGTTTTCAGGCATCCTGGCGCGGCAAGATGCTCGACCTGACCCCCGCAGAGTTTCGCCTGTTGAAAACGCTGTCTCACGAGCCGGGGAAAGTTTTCTCCCGCGAGCAACTGCTTAATCATCTCTACGATGATTATCGCGTGGTGACGGACCGCACCATTGACAGCCACATCAAAAACCTGCGCCGCAAGCTGGAATCACTGGATGCCGAACAGTCGTTCATCCGTGCGGTATACGGCGTCGGGTATCGCTGGGAAGCGGATACCTGCCGGATTGCATAAGTCACGCCTGCAATAGCCGGATGACGCTCCGCTGATCCGGCCGACAAATAAGAGTGTTGTCGGCCAGAGAAGGCGCTACGCCGCCATCCGGCGTTTTTCTTTACCTGCCTCCCCCACAGCGCTACAATGCCCGCCCTTAACGTAGGGGCACTCCCCTAACCGCCTCATTCAGTGAAGCGGATCTGACCTGTCATCAGAACGAGAAAATTATGTTTAAACCGGAACTCCTTTCCCCGGCGGGAACGCTGAAAAATATGCGTTACGCTTTCGCTTATGGCGCAGATGCCGTGTATGCGGGCCAACCGCGTTACTCCCTGCGCGTGCGCAACAACGAATTTAACCACGAGAATTTGCAGCTCGGCATTAACGAAGCCCACGCGCTTGGCAAAAAATTCTATGTGGTCGTGAACATTGCGCCGCATAACGCGAAACTGAAAACCTTTATTCGCGATCTTAAACCGGTTGTGGAAATGGGGCCGGATGCGCTGATCATGTCCGATCCCGGGCTTATCATGCTGGTACGTGAAAACTTCCCGGAGATGCCGATTCACCTTTCGGTGCAGGCCAACGCCGTAAACTGGGCAACGGTGAAATTCTGGAACCAGATGGGGCTGACCCGCGTTATTCTTTCCCGCGAACTGTCACTGGAAGAGATTGAAGAGATTCGTCAACAGGTGCCGGAAATGGAGATCGAAATCTTCGTACACGGCGCGCTGTGCATGGCCTACTCCGGTCGTTGCCTGCTCTCTGGCTACATCAACAAGCGCGATCCGAACCAGGGAACCTGCACCAACGCCTGCCGTTGGGAATATAACGTGCAGGAAGGGAAAGAAGACGTCGTGGGCAACATCGTCCATAAATACGAACCGATTCCGGTACAGAACGTCGAGCCGACGCTGGGTATCGGCGCACCGACCGACAAAGTGTTTATGATCGAAGAAGCTCAGCGTCCGGGCGAATACATGACCGCGTTCGAAGATGAACACGGCACCTACATCATGAACTCGAAAGATCTGCGCGCCATTGCTCACGTTGAACGCCTGACCAAAATGGGCGTGCACTCACTGAAAATCGAAGGCCGTACCAAATCCTTCTACTACTGTGCGCGTACCGCTCAGGTTTATCGCAAAGCGATCGACGATGCCGCTGCGGGCAAGCCGTTTGATCCGCAACTGCTGGAAACGCTGGAAGGCCTGGCGCATCGCGGTTACACCGAAGGCTTTCTGCGCCGCCACACGCATGATGACTACCAGAATTACGAGTACGGTTACTCTGTTTCTGAACGTCAGCAGTTCGTGGGTGAGTTCACCGGCGAGCGTAAAGGCGCCCTTGCCGCCGTTGCCGTGAAGAACAAATTCTCCATCGGCGACAGCCTGGAGCTGATGACGCCGCAGGGGAACGTCAACTTCACTCTGGAACATATGGAAAACGCCAAAGGTGAAGCAATGCCGGTGGCGCCTGGCGATGGCTACACCGTCTGGATGCCGGTGCCGCAGGATATGGATCTGAATTATGCGTTGTTAATGCGTAATTTTTCCGGCGAATCCACACGGAACCCACACGCTAAGTAGTTAATCCACGTTATTTTTTCATTATGGGAAGATTCTTAGAAATCGATCACATACCGCCTCGTTCATTACGGGTATTATCCGAGGCGCTGAAAAACATAACCCATAAATGCTAGCTGTACCAGGAACCACCTCCTTAGCCTGCGTAATCTCCCTTACGCAGGCTTATTTTTTATCTCATCGTTGCACACTGGAAAAGAGCCATTCCCTCCAGCATCCACATCTTAGTTGTTCCATTCTCGTTTCACATCCATGTGTTTTTGGCGACACACGCCTTGTTCACTCTGCGCCGTCCCCCTATAAAAATAGAGGTCAAATTTGACAATATAGGGTTAAAACCCTATATTTAAGGCCTGCCATGTAGGGTGTGCTCTTTAACAATTTGTTTTACAGGGGATGTTTTATGACCCAGATACTCTGGACGGGTAGAGCCGTTAAGGATCTGCGAAAGCTACCTGCTGATGATCAAAAAGCGGTACGTGAGAAAGTAAACGCCATGCAGTTATACCCAGACATTAGCTCTCTGGATATCAAAAAACTCACGGATCAAGACGGGCAGTACAGATTAAGGGTGAAAAGCTATCGAGTTCTCTTCGTATTTGTAAACGGAGAACCGCTGATCGTTGAAATTCAGCGCATATTACGCCGTAGCTCATCAACCTACTGACAGACGGCGGGGAAACCCGCCCGTTTCCCTCTGTAAACAATTTGTTAATTAACCGACAACAACTATTAGCATGTAAATGTAAAAAAGGTAATCTTATGGCCGCTATCCAATTTATTACAGACAGTCGAGGCCGCAGAGTCTCTGCTGTTGTGCCAATTGACCTCTTCGAAAAGTTAGTTAGCGACAGAGATCTTGATGAACTGTATGACACTGTACAAGACGAATCAGGCGCATCTGATAATGTTCGTTACCCCAACGAAGTGATCAGCATTCTTTCTGAGCGAAATTGCACCATGCAAGCGGCATGGCGCATTTACAGAGGGATGACGCAAAAACAGGTTGCGGAAGCCCTGGGCATCAAACAGGCGACTGTCTCAGAGTTTGAGAAGTCAGAACGCCCACGTAAAGATAACATCGAAAGATTAGCAAAACTGTATAACTGCGCTCCCGAGCAACTCATCCTCGAATAGCCAAAAAAGCCCCGAAAACCGGGGCTTTTTTGGCTGAGTCTTTATCCTTTCCTTTACGCTCCTGATTCATTTTCAGCCTGTTCTGACCTTTCCGCGCCTTTTCTGCTATACACTTTCAACAGGTTAACGACAGAGGCAAACAAAGGATGGCTACGTTTCCCGCCAGCTTACTGATTTTAAATGGCAAAGGCGCTGATAATCAGCCCCTGCGCGACGCGATAGGGCTACTTCGCGATGAGGGCGTGGAGATTCACGTCCGGGTCACCTGGGAAAAAGGCGATGCCCAGCGTTATGTTAATGAAGCCCGACAGCTTGGCGTTGAGACAGTTATTGCGGGCGGCGGCGACGGCACCATCAATGAAGTTTCCGCCGCGCTGATTCAGTGTCAGGGCGGCAACGTTCCCGCGCTTGGCATTTTGCCTCTGGGCACGGCCAATGACTTCGCCACCAGCGCCGGCATCCCGGAAGCGCTGGATAAAGCCTTAAAACTGGCGATTGCCGGTAACGCGGTTGCGATCGATATCGCTCAGGTCAACGATAAAACCTGCTTTATCAATATGGCGACAGGGGGGTTCGGGACGCGCATCACCACCGAAACGCCGGAAAAACTCAAGGCCGCGCTGGGCGGCGTCTCTTACTTTATTCATGGGCTGATGCGCATGGACACCCTCAAGCCCGATCGCTGTGAGATTCGCGGCGAGAATTTTCACTGGCAGGGCGATGCGCTGGTGATTGGCATTGGTAATGGTCGTCAGGCCGGTGGCGGACAACAGCTCTGCCCTGGCGCACTCATTAATGACGGGCTGCTGCAACTGCGGATCTTCACCGGTGAGGAGCTGCTTCCGGCGCTGTTTTCTACATTGACGCAGCCGGAAGAGAACCCCAACATTGTCGATGGTGCATCCGCCTGGTTTGATATTCAGGCTCCGCATGAGATCACTTTTAACCTTGATGGCGAGCCGCTCAGTGGTCAGGAATTTCATATTGAAATACTTCCCAACGCGCTGCATTGCCGTTTGCCGCCAGACTGCCCGTTACTGCGCTAATAAAAAAAGAAAGTAAGCGCAGAGAGGGATAATCAGACCGGCGACATCCCGGAACCTCTGCGCTCACAAACGGGTCATTTACCCTGCGGCCCGAACCGGCGGGGCCAGCGTCTCCAGGAGTTGCGGCATTGACGTGTAGCGCCCGATGGCCTCGCTAAAGCAGGGGTGCTGGCAGCCGTCAGACACCACGATGGTATCAATTCCGGCGGCCTGCGCGGCGCGAAAACCGCTCAGGCTGTCTTCAATCACCAGACACTCTGCGGCGGGCAGGCTCAGCTTTTTCAGCGCGGAGAGATACACCGCCGGGTGCGGTTTGCCGTAGCGTTCATCGTCGGCGCTGCAAATGACGTCAAAATGCCCCCGGAGATTAAGTTTAGAGAGAACAGCCTCAATAACCTGATGGGATGATGACGTAGCCAGCGCAATCCGATACCCCCCGTGGCGAAAATGATGCAATACCGCGTAGACGCCGTCCATCGCTTCGCCTTCCGTTGCAATAAGTCCGGTAATGCGTTTGCGAATGGCCGACTCCAGCACCCCGGGGTCTGTCTGCAACGGGCAGTATTCGCACCAGACGCGGGCAATCTCATCCAGTCGCTTCCCTTTGGTTAACGTTTCACACTCCTCGTCATTAACCGTCACTCCCCAGCCTGCCAGCGCGTCTTTTTGCGCCTGACGCCACAGCCCTTCGGAGTCAATGATGACGCCATCCATGTCGAAAATTACCGCTTTACTCTTCATCATTTGCCGCCTTAAAAAGACCCGGCAGCGCAGCCGGGCCCGACATCATTAAGAAATACCGACCGTTTCGCCTTCACATGCCTCCTGACGCGTGAATCCGGGTTGTTCAACACGAATAAACGGACACAGAATAAACGCCACAATATAGAGCAACGTATACGCAATCACGACGCCAATGGTGCTGAAGTGCGGTAACAACACCACGGCGATCGCCGGGGCGAGGAAGTTGGAAAGCCCAGCCGACAGGTTGTAGACCGAAATCGCGGCCCCTTTGTGTTTTGGCTCAAGCGCAGGAAAGACGGCGGCCATCGGCACAAACGCGGCAACGAAGATCCCCAGCGCGATTGCCGGAACCAGCGCCATCGCGAAGTTATGGCCAAAGTGCTGCGGAATGTAATAAAACGCGAGGCTGGAGAGCGCCATCCCGATACAGCCAAACCAGCGTACAACCTTCATCCAGCCCATTTTCTCTGCCAGTACGCCCCAAAAGACGTTGGAGAAGATGGTTGTGAAGAAGAACGCCGCCCATACCTGTAGCCATTCAGAGGTGGTGAAGCCCAGTTCATCCACAAACATCATCGGCATGACCACCGCAAAACCGAACAGCGATAACGTATTGATAATACGCACGATGCTGGACAACATAATGCTACGGTTGGTGTAAAGCAGCGTGACCGCACGCCCCAGTTCGCTGAACTTTTCACGGGTGGTGAGGTTTTGCATATGGCGCGGCGTTTCAATTTTACGCAGCGAAACCAGCGCGATAACACCGCCGGTCAGACAGAACGCCAGCGCCAGCCACAGGGTGCCCATTTCGCCAATATGCGGAATGGTAAAACTCGGGATATAACTGCCGAAAACGCCAATCCCAATAGAGTAGACCGCCCAGAACCAGCCCAGCGCGGCGCTGGTGCTGTCGCTGCGGACGTTATGCACAATGGCGACGATAAACGCATAAAGGAACAGCGGATACGCCAGACCGCGAATACCGTAAAACAGCAGAATTAAGGCGTAGTTGGACTGACCCAGCCCAAAAACGAGGAACAATACGTGGAATACGCACCACAGCACAAAGCCGATCATCATGGTTTTTTGCGGCGTGATGATCTCCGCCACTACGCCGGATACCCAGGCCGACAGCGCCGCCGCCAGACCATATAGCGTAAAGGCGAAGGAGGCTTCCGCCGGGGTAAAGCCCAGCGCTTTGATGTAGTGCGACAAAAATGCCAGCTCGAAACCATCACCAGTCATGAATACGGCGATGGCGATATACCCCCAGACCAGACTTAAGGGTAATCCCAGCCATTGTTTGTTAGTTAACGACATATTGACCTCGTTTTAGGGTGCAGGGAGCCACTCCGGTACATTCACCGGAGGGCTTTTGTTATAGAAATTATTGATTTCGATAGTTCAGGTCGTTTCGGTACAGTGCGTTAAACTGCTGATAACGCTGCATCAGCGCCGTGTGGCGAACCGGATCGCCATACCAGGTTTTGTAGACTTCCGGTTTTTCGCAAACGGACGCCAACGGTTTACCTGCCGCAAGGCACGCCAGTCGCGCCGCGCCCAGCGCGCCGCCGGTTTCTCCGCCTTTGTGCGTCACCACGGGCATATCCAGAATATCTGCCAGCAGTTGCGCCCAGAACGGACTTCGGGCGCCGCCGCCCACCAGCGAACATTGTTCGATATTTGTACCGCTCTCCTGCAAAACACGGAGCCCGTCAGCGATGCCGAAACTGACGCCTTCCAGCACCGCATAACCCATCAGCGCGCGCTGGCTGGAGTGCGTCAGCCCCCAGAACATGCCCCGGGCGTCAGGATCGTTATGCGGCGTGCGTTCGCCGGAAAGGTACGGCAGGAACATCGGCGCGCTGGCTTTTTCCGCATCGCTTAACTGCGCGATTTCTTCCAGCAGTTCCGTTTCCGTTGTCCCTACCAGGCGGCAGAACCATTGCAGACAGCTGGCGGCGCTGAGCATTACGCTCATCTGGTGCCACAAATTCGGCAGGACGTGGCAAAAAGCATGTACTGCGGATTGCGGCGCGGGACGGTACGCGTCCGTCACCACAAACAGCACGCCGGACGTCCCCAGTGAAATAAACGCATCGCCGGGCGATACCGCGCCAACGCCAATAGCGCTGACCGCGTTGTCTCCACCGCCCCCGGCGACCACCACCGAAGGGGTTAACCCCCAGCGTTGCGCGACGACGGGATCGAGCGTGGCAGAAATATCGCAGCCTTCCACCAGCTCCGGCATATTGGCCCGCGTCAGCCCGCATTTCTCCAGCAGCGCATCCGACCAGTCGCGCTTCTCGACGTCAAGCCACAGCGTCCCTGCTGAATCGGACATGTCGGAGACTTTTTTACCCGTCATTTTGAAACGCAGATAATCCTTCGGCAGCAGCACCGTTTCGATGCGGGCAAAATTCTGCGGTTCATGGCGACGCACCCACAGCAATTTCGGCGCGGTAAACCCCGGCATCGCCAGATTACCGGCAACCTGATGCAGCTCTGGGGCAATTTCTTCCAGCTCCGCACACTCCTGGGCGCTACGGGTGTCATTCCACAAAATCGCCGGGCGGATCGTATTCCCGGCGGCATCAAGCAGTACCGCGCCATGCATCTGACCGGAAAGACCGATCGCCTTAATCGCCTGCCAGTGATGACCACATTTCTCCCGCAGGGTGGACATCAGATACTCCGTCGCGTCCCACCAGGCTTCCGGTGATTGCTCTGACCAGTGTTGATGGGGCCGCTGAATCGTCAGCGGCGCGCTATGGGTGGCGACAATGTCATTGTTTTCATCAATGACCAGCGCCTTCACTTCAGATGTGCCGAGATCGATACCCAGATACATAGCCACCTCTCAGTTAATCAGCGTGTGAACAGCGGCGATTTTCTCGCGCAGCAGCGCGGCGAAATCATCACGTTCCGTCAGGTCGCCAAACAGCGCTTTATCACTGGCATACGCCGCGATCGGATCGGCGGATTCAAACATGGCATGTACCGCTGGCGCATCCAGAATGCCGTCCTGGTATTCATAAGGCAGCGTGCCCTTGTGCCACTGCTCCATAAAGACGTAAAACAGTGCGGGCAGCATAGCGGTAGCGTTCGGCCGCGCACCGCGCTGATAGCACTCGCGCAGCGTCGGCGCAATCATCGCCGGGATTTTCGAGAATCCGTCGGCGGCAACGCGCTGGTTGGTATCCTGAATATGCGGGTTGGTAAAACGCTTAAGCACCACATCACGATAGGTCGGGAGATCGATGCCGTTATCTCCCAGGCAAGGGATCACGTCTTCCGTCACGTAGCGGTCGGCAATCTGGTAGATAAAGTCCGTCAGGGTGCTTTCATGAATATACTGCTGGCCGATTAACGTACCCGCCCACGCAATGCAGCTATGTGATGAGTTGAGGATGCGGATTTTTGCCTCTTCATACGGGATAACAGACGTCACCAGCTCCACACCGACATTTTCCAGCGCAGGGCGCACATCGCGGAAACGATCTTCAACCACCCACTGGATAAAGGTTTCGCCCATTACCGGCGCTTCATCATCAATGCCCGTCTGCGCTTTGATACGCGCCGGAAGATCGGCTGCCGGACGCGGCGTGATGCGGTCCACCATCGTATTCGGGCAGGTCGCATTGGCGCTAAGCCAGTCAATCACCGCCTGTTTGCCGGTCAGCTGTAAAAACTCAACCAGACCATCGTGGAACCGTTCACCGTTGTGACGCACGTTGTCGCAGTTGAGCAGCGTCAGCGGCCCTGCGTTATTGGCCATACGCGCTTCCAGAATGCGGGTAATGACGCCGTAAATCGTTTTACAGCCGCCGTTGAGATCGCTCGCCAGATCGGGGTTATTCACTTCCAGCTTGTGGCTGGTGTTCAGGTAGTAGCCCCCTTCCGTCACGGTAAAAGCAATCACTTTGGTCTGCGCTCTGGCGCCTTCGGCAATCAGCGGCTGCAAATCCGCCTGCCACGGCAGCAGTTTCTGAATCGACGTGATCTCTTCGTACTCACGTTCGCCCTCCGGGCTGACCGTTTCCAGCATATAACGACCGTTTTGCGCCGCCAGCGCCTGCACAACGTGCTCGGCGTCATTGCGAATATTGCCGGCGGCAATGTGCCAGCGCGTATCGCCGGAAGCGATCAGACGATGCAGATACCACGCCTGATGGGCGCGGTGAAAAGAACCTAAGCCAATATGAAGCCATGTGTATTGATCGTTCATTGTTCTGCTCTCCAGTGAGGTTATGCCTGCACTCTAGTCGATCATTTGTATTAAATAAGAGCCGTAGATCACAAAAGAGCAATTGTTCTATAAAATTACAAATGACCACAAAAGAGCAAAGAGCTTGCCTCAATCCTGAGCACCCGCCAGAATGACCTTATCGGTTGAGGGAAATTAACGCCCCCAACGCCACTCTTAAGGTAGGGAAACGTGAGCAAAGAAGATGACATCAGGCTGGATCAGAAAGTCCGGGCCGCATGGATGTACTACATTGCGGGTTTAAACCAAAGTGAGATAGCCAGCCAGCTTGGGACGTCAAGACCGGTGGTACAACGCCTTATCGCTGCGGCGAAAGAGGAAGGCATTGTTTCGATTGGTCTGCACCATCCTGTCGCGAACTGCCTCGATTACGCGCAGCTTTTGCAGGAAAAGTATCAGTTAATTAACTGCAATATTGTTCCCGCCTACAGCAGCGAAAGCACCCTCGACAGCGTAACCTTTGGCTGTTATCAACTGATGGCCCGCTACTTACAGGGCGACAAACCGACGGTAGTCGGCATTGGTTCCGGGTTGACGCTGAAAAAAACCATCAAACGCATTGATTTCGACAGTCGCAATACGCGCTGCGTGGCGTTGATCAGCGCCATGAACGAACACGGACAATGTAACTATTACGACGACGTCCCGCTGTTGCTGGCACGTAAAATTCAGGGCAAATATTACCAGTGGCCCGCACCACGCTATGCGCAATCCTGTGATGAATACGAGATGTGGTGCACCAGCCGTCTGTTTTGCAACGTCTCTGCCGTCGCCGAAGCGTCGGAGGTCATTTTTGTCGGCATCGGCGCGCTGGGGAAACAGAGTCCTATCTTCAAAGACGGTTTTATCAATGAGGCGCAACTGGACGAATTGACCGCGCGCGGCGGCGTAGGAGAAATACTTGGCCGCTTTATTGACGCAGACGGCAACGTAGTAGATAGCCTCATCAACCGCTACATCACCAGCTACGATATACGCCAGAGCCAGTGTCCGCGTATTGCGGCGGCCTGCGGTGAAGATAAGCGCCCTGCTATCCTCGCCGCACTGAAAGGCGGCTGGATCAACGGCCTGGTCACCGATGAACATACCGCGCGCTGGTTGCTGACGCGCTAACGCGCCATGTTCTGGCTGGCGATCAATTCTGGCGGGATCTCAATACGACGTATTGTGGTGTCGCCGGAATCCACAATCTCAAACACTTTGTCCAGCATGGCTGGCACATCCTGGCGCACCATATCGATATCATGCCCCAGCAGAGAGACAAACGGGTCCCAGTCAAAACAACCCATTGGCGGCTGATGGCTTCCCGTCTGCCCGTTCTGCGCCAGCCAGCGCACCACCCCTTCGAGCGAAATTGTCGAATTAACAAACAGCCCCGGCAGCGGAATATCAGGCGACGGGTAGACCGATTTCAGTAGCCCTTCCACCCTTGCGGAAGAATACCCCGTAACCAGTTGCTGCGTTTCCGGCACCGTCAATCCATGCGCTTTATGCGCGTCGAGGAAGCCGCGCAAGCGTTCGGCGGTGTTATTGTCGGTGATTCGCCCCCCCACAAACGTCAGCGGAGCCAAAACGCCATACCGCTTTTGGCTGCTGGCGAGAATGCTTTCCGTCAGCGCTTTAGCCCCCGCATAGTTATCCGAAATAATCGACGGCGCCAGCGTTCCGGGCAGATCGAGGTTCAGCGTGGGCACACCCGCCTGATGACACATCTGCGCGATCTTATCCGGGTGCGTCGCCCCGGTGGCGATAACCCAGTCCACCTGCCAGGAGAGCATCGCCCTCGCCGCTTCAACCTCCAGATCCGGTTGACGCCGCGTACAGGTAATGATGGGCAGCAGCCCCCTGGCACGCGCCATTTCTTCAAACTTTTCAGCAATGGAGCCAAAGTAGCGGTTGTCGTATTTCGGGACAATCATCCCGATGACATTCGATTTCTTACTGCGAAGCAGGCTGGCCTGTCGGTTCACCGCATATCCCTGCTCTTCAGCAATCCGGGTCACCTTCTCCGCCAGCTTTGCGCTAATGCGTCGCTTCTTCCAGTTGCCATTCAAAATTGCGCTCACCGCGCTGGCGGAAACCCCGGTTAACTCAGCCAGGTCGTAGATGGTTGTTTTCTTCGTTTTCTCAACGCGCGTCACAAAATCGCCTCTTCATTTTGAATGTCTCTTGCTGAGGAAATAAACAAGTGCTAGATCAGCTTCATCGATTGAGCAATATGCTTCACACGCCAGTCAGAACGCCCCGTTCTTCGCGCAGAAGCAAATACACCTTAAAAATCACCTATGCATAAAGGATTATAAAATGAATCACTCTGTCCCCTCCATGAATACTTCCCTCAACGGCAAGGTTGCAGCCATTACCGGCGCAGCCTCCGGTATCGGCCTTGAGTGCGCGAAAACCCTGCTTGCCGCAGGAGCAAAAGTGGTCCTGATCGACCGCGAAGGCGAGAAGCTGAAGAAAATCGTCGCGGAACTGGGCGATAACGCGTTTGCGCTGCAAATCGACTTGTTCAATACCGGGCAGGTCGACAACCTGCTGGCAGGCATTATCGAGCTGGCCGGTGGGCTGGATATTTTCCATGCTAACGCAGGCGCTTACATTGGCGGGCCGGTCGCCGAGGGCGATCCTGACGTCTGGGATCGCGTACTGAACCTCAACATCAATGCCGCATTTCGCTGCGTCCGCGCCGTATTGCCGCATATGATTGCGCAAAAATCCGGCGATATCATTTTCACCAGTTCTATCGCTGGCGTTGTACCGGTCATCTGGGAACCTATTTACACGGCCTCCAAATTTGCCGTTCAGGCCTTTGTCCATACAACCCGCCGTCAGGTGTCCGAACATGGCGTACGCGTCGGAGCGGTGCTGCCGGGGCCGGTAGTGACCGCGCTGCTGGACGACTGGCCGCAGGCGAAAATGGAAGAAGCGCTGGCAAATGGCAGCCTGATGCAGCCGATCGAAGTCGCAGAATCGGTGCTGTTTATGGTCACTCGTTCGAAAAACGTCACTGTTCGCGATCTGGTTATCCTCCCCAACAGCGTTGATCTGTGAGGAAAAGCGCCATGAACAGCTTACAGAAAACCGTTATCGGCGTGGATGTTGGTTCAGGCAGCGTCCGCGCAGGCATCTTCGACCTGAGCGGCACGTTGCTCTCTCATGTCACGCAAAAAATCACGACCACTCACCGGAGCGGCAGCCGCGTGGAGCAGTCCAGCCAGGAGATCTGGCAGGCCGTTTGTCACTGCATCCGGGAAGCGCTCAGGCAGTCCGGCGCGGCGCCGGAAAGCGTGGCGGGGATCGGTTTCGACGCCACCTGCTCGCTGGTGGTTCTGGATAAAAACGGCGCGCCGCTCCCCGTGAGCGCCGAAGGCGATGCGGCGCAAAACATCATCGTCTGGATGGACCATCGCGCGACTGAACAGGCTGAACGCATTAACGCCAGCCAACATCCGGTGCTGAACTATGTCGGCGGGAAAATCTCACCGGAAATGGAAACGCCTAAGATTTTATGGCTGAAGGAAAATCGCCGCGAGGTGTACGAAAACGCATGGCAATTTTTCGACCTTGCAGACTTCCTGACCTGGCGCGCCACCGGCGACCTTGCCCGCTCCATCTGTACAGTCACCTGCAAATGGACCTGGCTTGCTCATGAAAACCGCTGGGACCCGGACTATTTCCGCACGATCGGGCTGGCAGAACTGGCTGATGACGAGTTTGCCCGCATCGGACAGCGCATCGTGCCACCGGGTACGCCCTGTGGCGACGGTTTAACCGCGCAGGCGGCGCAGGAGATGGGCCTGCCTGCGGGCACGCCGGTCGCCGTGGGTCTGATTGACGCCCATGCGGGCGGCATCGGGACTGTCGGCGTTGAAGGCGGCGCCCTCAATAATATGGCATATGTGTTTGGCACCTCATCCTGCACCATGACTTCAACGAACGATCCCGTTTTCGTTCCCGGCGTCTGGGGGCCGTATTACAGCGCGATGGTGCCAGGGCTCTGGCTTGTTGAGGGAGGGCAAAGCGCCGCGGGCGCGGCTATCGATCAGCTATTGGCGTTTCATCCCGCCGCCGAAGACGCGCGGAAACTGGCGCAGGAGGCAGGATTACCGCTGCCGGTTTATCTTGCCGATCGGGTGTCAGAAAAAGCGCCGCAGGCGTCGGACGCCGTCACGCTGGTGGCGGGTATTCATGTTGTACCGGAGTTTTTAGGCAACCGCGCGCCGTTTGCCGACCCGCACGCACGCGCCGTTATTTGCGGATTGGGTATGGAACGCGATCTGGACAATTTACTGGCGTTGTATGTGGCGGGACTGTGCGGTATCGGTTACGGTTTGCGGCAAATTATTGATGCGCAGAATGCCTGCGGCGTACGGAATAAAAATATCGTGATTAGCGGCGGTGCGGGTCAGCATCCTCTGGTGCGGCAACTATTAGCCGATACCTGCGGACTTCCGGTATTAACCACCCAGTGCAGCGAGCCCGTTTTATTAGGTTCCGCAATACTTGGCGCCGTCGCCGGAAATATTTCCCCCTCGGTTGCCGAGGCCATGAAGCAGTTTACGCATGTGGATACCTGTTATTACCCACAGACAGCGTATCAGCCATTGCATCATCGTCGTTACGAGGCCTATAAGCAGTTGCAACACATGGCGAAAATGCTCAGAGAGTGATTTTTGCGCCGTCCTGATAACCAATACCCCTCCCCGAAAACCTGGGGAGGGGTACGTGACATCAGGCAATCGTCACTTTATTGTCCAGGTAGACGTCCTGCACGGCGTTAATCAGTTTCACGCCATCCGCCATTGTTTTCTTGAAGGCTTTACGCCCCAGAATCAGGCCCATGCCGCCCGCGCGTTTGTTGATAACCGCAGTACGCACAGCGTCGCTGAGATCGGTCTCACCGCCCGCCGCGCCGCCGGAGTTAATCAGCCCCGCGCGCCCCATATAGCAGTTGGCTAACTGGTAACGCACCAGATCGATAGGGTTATCGCTGGTCAGCTTGCTGTAAACACGATCGTCGGTGTAACCGAAATTCACCGCCTTATAGCCGCCGTTATTTTCCGCCATTTTTTGTTTGACGATATCTGCGCCAATCGTCGCCGCCAGGTGGTTAGCCTGCCCGGTCAGGTCGGCGGAAACGTGGTAATCCACGCCGTCTTTTTTAAATGCAGAGTTACGCAAGTATGCCCACAGGACGGTCACCATCCCCAGCTCATGCGCACGTTCAAAAGCGGCGGAAATCTCTTCAATCTGACGACGCGACTGCTCAGAACCGAAGTAAATGGTCGCGCCAACGGCCACGGCGCCCAGATTGAACGCTTGCTCAACGCTGGCATAGAGCGTTTGATCGTACTCCGTTGGATAGCTCAACGTCTCGTTGTGGTTCAGTTTGACGAGGAACGGAATGCGGTGCGCATAACGGCGTGAAACCGATGCCAGTACTCCATACGTCGAGGCCACGCAGTTACAGCCTGCTTCAATAGCCAGTTCGACGATATTCTTTGGATCAAAATAAAGCGGGTTTGCGGCAAACGACGCCCCGGCAGAATGTTCAACGCCCTGATCGACGGGCAGAATGGAGAGGTAGCCCGTTCCGGCCAGACGTCCGGTATTATACAACGTCTGCATGTTACGCAGTACGGCAGGCGGACGATTGTTATCAACCATCACGCGGTCTACGTAGTCATGTCCGGGTAAATAAAGTTGGTCAGAAGGAATGGTCATACAACGATGCTGTAAAAGGCTGTCGGCGTCTTTGCCAAGCAACTGCGCAATATCAGTCATAGCTATGCTCCCGTAAGTTCCGATTGAGTACCGGAATGTGGATTGTCCTGACCCGCGTTTTGCGGGCAGCAATAAGCCTGGTACCGACCGGCCATTTTTTCCATCTATAGCGCATTTTTCAGCGCTATCTGCTGGCACGTTTCAGGTACGAAAAAGTGTTACAGCAGTCAAATTTACGCCCCAAAGGTATTTAAAAGGTATTATTAAGTGGTACTGTCATCATGTACCTTACCTGTCATGAAGGATTTAACGATGAAAACTACAGTGAAACTGTCGTTCATGATGTTCGTGGAGTGGTTTATCTGGGGCGCCTGGTTCGTCCCCCTCTGGCTTTGGCTGAACAAAAGCGGTTTTAGCGCCGGAGAAATCGGCTGGTCTTACGCATGTACCGCGATTGCCGCCATTCTCTCGCCGATTCTCGTCGGCTCACTGACTGACCGCTTTTTCTCCGCACAAAAAGTGCTGGCGGTGCTGATGTTCGCAGGCGCAGTCCTGATGTATTTCGCCGCGCAGCAAACGACATTCGCCGGGTTCTTCCCGCTGCTGCTGGCCTACTCCTTAACCTATATGCCCACTATTGCGCTGACGAACAGCATCGCCTTCGCCAACGTGCCGGACGTCGAGCGCGATTTCCCACGCATTCGCGTGATGGGCACCATTGGCTGGATCGCATCCGGGCTGGCGTGCGGCTTCTTACCGCAAATGCTGGGCTATAACGATATCTCGCCAACCAATATTCCGCTGTTGATCACCGCAGGCAGTTCCGTCCTGCTGGGCGCTTTTGCGTTCTTCCTGCCGGATACGCCGCCAAAAAGCACCGGCAAGCTGGACATTAAAGTTATGCTGGGGCTGGATGCGCTGATCCTGCTGCGCGATAAAAATTTCCTGGTCTTTTTCTTCTGCTCGTTCCTGTTTGCGATGCCGCTGGCGTTCTACTACATCTTCGCGAATGGCTATCTGACGGAAGTCGGCATGAAAAACGCCACCGGCTGGATGACGCTGGGCCAGTTCTCCGAAATCTTCTTTATGCTGGCGTTACCCTTCTTCACGAAGCGCTTTGGCATTAAAAAGGTCTTACTGCTTGGTCTTATCACTGCGGCAATCCGCTACGGCTTTTTTGTTTACGGCGGCGCGGAAGAATATTTCACCTATGCCCTGCTGTTTCTTGGCATTTTGCTGCACGGCGTCAGTTACGACTTCTACTATGTTACGGCCTATATCTATGTCGATAAAAAAGCGCCTGTGCATATGCGTACTGCCGCTCAGGGGTTGATCACCCTCTGCTGTCAGGGGTTTGGCAGCCTGCTGGGCTACCGTCTCGGCGGCGTGATGATGGAAAAAATGTTTGCCTATAAAGAGCCGGTAAACGGCCTCACCTTCAACTGGGCGGGCATGTGGACATTCGGGGCGGTGATGATCGCCGTGATTGCCGTGTTGTTTATGATTTTCTTTCGCGAATCCGACAAAGAGATCACTGCGATTAAAGTGGACGATCGCGATATTGCGCTGACACAAGGGGAAGTTAAATGAAAGCTGAACGTATTCTCGGTGCCCTTTATGGGCAGGCGTTAGGGGATGCGATGGGAATGCCGTCGGAGCTATGGCCCAGAACGCGCGTAAAAGCGCATTTTGGCTGGATTGATCGCTTTCTGCCCGGCCCTGCGGAAAATAACGCGGCCTGCTATTTTAACCGCGCTGAATTTACTGACGATACGTCGATGGCGCTGTGTCTGGCGGATGCGCTGCTGGAGCGCGACGGGCAGATCGACCCGGACCTGATTGGCCGTAACATTCTGGACTGGGCGCTGCGCTTTGACGCCTTTAATAAGAACGTTCTTGGCCCAACGTCGAAAATTGCGCTGAACGCCATTCGTGACGGCAAGCCCGTTGCTGAACTGGAAAACAACGGCGTGACCAACGGGGCGGCCATGCGCGTTTCCCCACTGGGGTGCTTGCTTCCGCCACGCGATCTGGATGCGTTTATTGATGATGTAGCCCTGGCCTCCAGCCCGACGCATAAGTCAGACCTGGCTGTTGCTGGTGCGGTCGTTGTGGCATGGGCTATCTCACGCGCGATTGAAGGTGATTGCTGGTCTGATATTGTCGATTCGCTACCGGCTATCGCCCACTATGCGCAGCAAAAACGCATCACGACCTTTAGCGCCTCGCTCTCGGCTCGCCTGGAGATCGCACTGAAGATCGTCCGTGACGCGAACGGCATTGAATCCGCCAGCGAGCAGCTTTACCAGGTGGTTGGCGCGGGCACCAGCACCATTGAATCGGTGCCCTGCGCCATCGCAATGGTCGAGCTGGCCAACACCGACCCTAACCGCTGCGCCATTCTGTGCGCCAATCTCGGCGGCGACACCGACACCATTGGGGCGATGGCAACGGCGATTTGTGGCGCGCTGCACGGCGTGGAGGCCATCGAGCCTGCGCTGAAAGACGAGCTGGACGCGGTAAACCAACTGGACTTCATGCGCTATGCCACCGCGCTGGCGCGCTATCGCCAGCAGCGGGAGGCGGTATGAACACAACGCGCCTGCGGGCGTTGCTGCCCGATTTAGCCCGCCGCCAGCCGGTGACGGTCGTGGGCGCTGCGGTCATTGATGTGATTGCCGATGCTTACGCGCTGCCCTGGCGTGGCTGCGATATTGAGCTTAAACAGCAAGGCGTCAACGTCGGCGGCTGCGCGCTCAATATCGCCGTCGCCTTAAAGCGTCTGGGGATTGAGGCCAGTAATGCCCTGCCCCTCGGTCAGGGCGTATGGTCAGACATTATTCGTCATCGCATGGCGAAAGAGGGGTTACACAGCCTGATCGACAACGCAGAGGGAGACAACGGCTGGTGTCTGGCGCTGGTAGAACCGGATGGCGAACGCACGTTTATGTCGTTCAGCGGCGTTGAGAACCAATGGAATGCCGACTGGCTGGCGCAGTTGACAATTCCGCCCGACAGTTGGATCTACTTTTCCGGTTATCAACTCGCCTCGCCATGCGGCGAACTGCTGGTGAGCTGGCTGGAAGGGTTAGAGCGCGTGACGCCGTTTATCGACTTCGGGCCGCGAATCGGCGACATTCCCGACCCGTTAATGACGCGGATTATGGCCTGCCATCCGCTGGTATCGCTGAACCGTCAGGAGGCAGACATTGCTGCCGAACGGTTTGGCTTTAGTCATGAACCTAACGCGTTTGGCGCCGCCTGGCTTGCGGCGTTTGCCTCACCGGTTATTGTCCGCCACGATAAAGACGGAGCATGGTATTTCAGCCAGCAATCATCCGGCTGCGTGCCCGCATTTGCCACAACGGTCGTCGATACCATTGGCGCAGGAGACAGCCACGCGGGAGGCATGCTGGCCGGGCTGGCATCCGGCTGGGCGCTTGCAGACGCGGTGCTGCTGGGGAACGCGGTCGCCTCCTGGGTGGTAGGCCATCGCGGCGGCGATTGCGCGCCAACGCGCGAGGCGCTACTCCTCGCACACAAAAACGTATAGATCGCTGCGACAGTAGCTGATGCTGTATTCAATGGGCCGCTGTTGCTGGTCAAGCGCCACCTGCTTGATCACCAGCACCGGCACTTTGCTGTCCATCTGAATATGTGACTGAAATTCCGCATCCGGCATGCGCGCGCTGACGCGAGAACGTGTACGTTGCGGGAAGATATGCTGGCTGCGGAAATAGTCATACAGCGAGATCCCGATGGCGTCCGCATCATGAATCAGGTGCGCAGGCACCCAGGACTCCTCAATGGACACCGCATCCTCATCCACATAACGGATACGTTTGAGCAAGAACACATCGCTGCCTGCGGCGATCGCCAGCTGCTGCGCCACCTCATCCGGGCATTTCACTACCCGCTTGTTGACCCACAGGGTATCCGGCTTTTTACCGCGCAATACCACCTGCTGCGAAAAGCCGCGCGCCTCTTTCAGGGAATATTCGAAGATGTTGTTAATCTGCGTTCCGTAGCCACGGGCGCGGGTTACGACGCCTTCTTCTTCCAGCGCCTGCATTGCCTTGCGCACCGTAATACGCGAAACGCCGGTCAACTGGCTGAGATCGCGCTCGCCGGGCAAAATGTTGCCATGCTCAAGAATCCCGCTGCGAACGGCATTTTTGACCGTCTCGGCAAACTTCCTGTACAGCGGCGTGTTATCCACCGCGGCAATTCGTTCATTCAGTTGCGCGATAAGCCGGGTATGCGCTTGTTCCATTTATCTTTTTCCAGGCCGACAAGTCTGGGATCAGTATACTACCATTACCACCACGCGTGGAAATGATGTACCGGGCCAATCCCCTCGCCTACCTCCAGCGTATCCGCCTGGGCTAACGCCGCCGAAAGCCAGGTTTTTGCTTCCTGTACCGTATCGGCCCAGTTGCTATGGCGCGGGCGCAGCGCCGCCAACGCCGCCGACAGCGTACACCCGGTGCCGTGGGTATTTTTGGTCATCACCCGTGGGGCGGTAAAACGCTGCTCCCCTTCACGGGTAAAGAGCCAGTCCGGGCTTTGCGCATCATCCAGATGACCACCTTTCATCAGCACGGCGCCACAGCCCAGCGCCAGTAGCGCACGCCCTTGTTCCAGCATTTCCTGTTCCGTGCGGGCGTGCGGCGCATCCAGCAATGCCGCGGCCTCCGGCAGATTCGGCGTGATAATCGACACCTGCGGCAATAACCGGCTGCGCAACGTCTCCACCGCCGACGGAGAAAGCAGCGGATCGCCGCTTTTCGCCAGCATCACCGTATCCAGCACCACGTTTTGCACCTGGTGACGCTGCAAACGCTCTGCAACAGCTTCAACAATATCCGTTTCCGCCAGCATACCGATTTTGGTGGTGTCGATACGCACATCGCTGAAGACAGAATCCAGCTGCGCTGCGACAAAATCGGGCTCAATGCGGTACACCGACTGCACGCCGCGGGTATTTTGCGCCACCAGCGCCGTAATGACGGAGCAACCATACGCGCCCAGCGCCGAAAAGGTCTTCAAATCGGCCTGAATCCCGGCGCCGCCGCTTGGGTCAGTGCCTGCAATGGTTAACGCGTTAATCCGTTTCATACCTGCTCCTCCGCATTAAGGTGATACAGCGCATCAAGAAAAGCCGGAATAAAGCTCCCGGGCCCCTGACTGCGTTCGGCAGCGATCTGCCCGGCCTGTTTCATCCAGCTACAGGCTGACGCCACATTGTCCAGCGTATTTCCCGGCAGCGCGCAACTGGCCGCCACAATCGCAGATAAGGCGCATCCCGTCCCGACAACGCGCGTCATCAGCACATCGCCGCCGGTAACGCTGACGGTACGCTGCCCGTCGGTGACATAATCCACCTCCCCCGTTACCGCAACGACGGCCCCCGTCTGACGCGCCAGCGCCTGAGCGGCCGGTAACGCCGATACCGCCGTATCGGTGGTATCCACTCCACGCCCGCCCGCCGCTAATCCAGCCAGGGCGAGGATCTCCGAGGCATTGCCGCGTATTGCCCTGGGCTTAAGAGACAGCAGTTCCAGACAGAAACGGCGGCGATAATCGAGCGCGCCAACCGCCACGGGATCAAGCGTCCAAGGGGTTTTCGCTATATGGGCCTGCTCTGTCGCAGCGCGCATGGCCTCCGCGCGCGACCGGGTCAGCGTGCCGACGTTAATCAGTAACGCACTGGCGATAGCAGCAAACTGGCGCGCCTCTTCGGGCTCAATCACCATCGCCGGTGAGGCGCCTGATGCCAGTAATGTATTGGCGGTAAAGTTCTGCACGACGTCGTTCGTCATACAGTGGGTCAGCGGAGAAAGGATACGAAATTGTTGTAAGGTATGGGCCGCAAGCGCGCGGCTGTGCAGGTCAGGCTGCATGGTTCAGCTCCTGCCCGCGTGAAGAAGGGACACGAGCAGTGTCAGACTTCCCTACGCTGGCATTATCCAGATCAGGTAATACGGGTATGTCTCAGCCCTTCGTGAAAAGGGGCACCCCGAGTCATTTAAAACAAAATCAAAAACTTGCGATTAACGTCCCGTTAATCCCTGTTCTGGATCATGCCAGCGGAAAGCCAAAGACTCAACCCTAAAAAATACTCTGTGTCCCAGCTTGTGTCTCAAGTTGTATCCCACATTCAAACGACAAAAAGGCCGGATTGCTCCAGCCTCGTTTAGTTGTGATCTTTCGCTGTTTCGAACCCGTAGTTATGTATGTGATGAAGAAACCTGTTCGGCTTCACCAAACCCAAGAATAATCCCAAAATTAAATTTATCATATATATCAAATATATGCATTTATCGTTTTTATCGATCATTATTTTGTTATTGATCGTTATTATTGATCGATTGTTTTTAAAAGAGCATTATCAGTCTGTTATGACCACATGGATTGCTCAAATGAACATCGAATTCGTCGCAGAACCAATAGTCAATCTTGATGAAAAAATGCTTGGTGTAGAGTTACTGACACGCTTTACAGATGAAAACGCGCGCGTGATCAGCCCTGAATGGGTTATCGCTGGCTGGTCTGCTGAACTAAAGCGTTCATTTCTGAATGAACAGTTCAGCCAGATTAATCACCATGCGCAATGGTTTGATAAGCATGGGCTATTCTGTTCGGTCAATATTGATCACACGATGGCTGTGCTGTTACTTAACGATGCGGTTTTACAATCCTCTCTGGAGTCATTCCCGTTTGTTACTCTGGAAATCACTGAACATTTCCCCAACTTAGAACAAGGCATACAAAACCCGGTACTTCGTGGACTGAAATCTGAAGGATTTAGCCTGTGGCTGGATGATTTAGGTGCGGGAAATGCGAATGTTGCAGCCCTTGTGAGTGGCTGTTTTGATGTTGTGAAGCTTGATCGTTGCTTTTTCAGAGAACAGATACAAAAACCCATATTTTCTATACTAATCAGTAACATCAAGAAATATTGCAACAAAATAGTCATTGAAGGTGTAGAAGACCGACAATACATAAACCTTTTACGAGGTGAAGATATCTGGGGACTGCAAGGGTATCTTTTCAAATCAGCCCCTTTTCATAGGGTTGAGACATTGCTATAAAAAAGCCGGGATTGACCCGGCTCTTATGTTTTCAGTTTTCGTTGTCTCTGTTCGTTGAGGTAATGCTTGATAGCCCCCTCAAGCCCTAGTCGCTCGACCTTATCGAGAAATGAAGAGCGCGGAATACCTCCTAGCGCCCTGCATAGGCCACTGACATTAATCAGTTCGTTATCATCCAGCGTTTTAACGTGAGAGATAACCAAAGGCACTCCCCCAACACCTGAAATTGTAATTCTCATATTGTATCCCCTCTTCATCTATAAATGCGGCGGGGAGCAAATCGCTCCCCGAAATCCGTTGTTGATCGCTACTTACTCACCCGTTGAGGTGGTTAGTTTGGTAATCATCGACAGGTCGTAGATGAGCGGCAGAACGCCAAACTCAGACATAACGGTTTTGTTACCCAGGCGGTCATCAAAGCTGTACTGGAAGAACTCAGCGCGTGTACCTGCTGCGGTAATCTTCGCATTACGTGAGGCAGGACCGGAGACAACTTCCAGTGGGGTATGGTCTGACGGAATAATGTTGTCAGCAAATACCGGAACCATTACAGCGCTACCAGCAGGTAGATAATCTTCGTAGCCGATAACGTTAACGAAGACCAGACCGTCCAGTTCAAAAGCGCTAAACGCCGGGAGGTTTGCCCGTACAGCACTATTAAACAGGGTGGACTGAGGCAGAACGCCGTGGGCTACTAAAGTGCGGATTTCTGCGTGGTATTTCACTGACTTATAGAAAGTCGGATCACACAGAACCACGATACCTTTGAGAGCCTTAACCCAGCCGCCCAGATTGACACGTAGTGCAGTTGCGGCGGTGTCTAGCGACTCCAGCGGACCAGTTGAACCAACATCGATCACAGCACTGGAATAATCTTCTCCAAACTCTTCAGAGAAATCGACAACCTGTTGCTGTGTGTACGGCGCGTTAACAACACCAGTAAACAGTGCCCTGGCGAGTACATCCTCTTTTGTGGTGCGGAACTTCATATACTGGCGGATTGATTCATCACTAACCAGCTCGTCCATATTCTGCTGGCGCTGCGTACCGGGGCGGCGAATACCCTGGAACATGCTCGCATCGACCTCGCCAGATAGCACCCAATGTGGAATTTCCAGGAGGCGGTTCAGGCTCAGATCACGTTCTGAGCCAACTAGCTCCGTGCCGTACCTATTCACAGACTCCGCAACGGAGATCTTGCCCGCCCGTAGGTCGTCTGTTTCAATTTTTGGTGTATCGCTGTGCTTTTCCTGGAAGATGCCTAATTCCTGAATCAGGAAATTATTTCCGAAGGGTTTGGTGAAAACACCAGTAAAATCGTTATATTTAAAATCCATTTTTATTCTCCTTATTCAGAGATACGATTCAGGCCGCTGGCCTCAATTTGGGTAATAGCATTCGCAACTGCGGTTGCATCGGTGCCAATCAATCCGGCGCGGTTCAGAACACAACCACGGTCAACCACAATCACAGGGACATTTGATCCTGCCTTGTGGCTATCTAGTGCGATTAACAGACCACTGCCTGACTCATAAGCGGTGCCATCACTGGCTAGTAAAGTGCCAGGAACAGTATCAACTGTCAGCGTAGTGAAAATGCGGGTCTTATGTGAAAACACCGGATCATCACGGTAGATCACAACATCACGGAATGAGCGATCTTCTGTTGCTACAATCATTATTAACTCCATACGTTTATAGTTTTTGAACGTCTGACAAATCCGCCGGACGAGAGGCAAGAAAAACGCCAGTTAAGACGCTTAAACTTATGCTTTGTTATTTGTCAGAAAAAATCCTGGGCGAGAATGACCCGCCCGGACGTAGGAGAAATAACGATGATGTTATTGATTTCTGACAGTAGGAAAGTTGCCTGAAGTAATGAGCCTCTGGCTCACCCACTAATTGCGGGCAGGAATGAGGGAGCACAGCAGCGGGAGACCTCATATCTTCGCTGCCGTGCTCAATGCCAGTTTGCATCAAGGCTGATGACCGGAGGAGAGCCGGATTTAATGGCAAATCCAGACCAGAGGCCCAGACTTTGTACGCCCTAAGGCGAATCTTTTGTAATGTACCGCCCATTGGCAAACGTCCAGTGAGAGGCTGGGAGCGACACATCACAAAAGAGGCTCCACGGTGTCACAGAGCCTGCTTTATAGAAGGGAATAACATTTGGCTGTTGTAATTCACCTTGTATATTATTTTAACACGAATGATTATCATTTGCAACAACAAAAACAATAACATGGCGAATTTAACGGCCCTCTCTCGTGTGGCCAATTTACTGCGTCATTTTTGACGGGACGATGATTTTAGTCTGCAATCCCAAGGATGAGGTTATTCTGCGCCTGGTTGTTTTCCCTTATCTTGGTATCAACCAGCCCTGCGATCTTATCGTCATGGACAAACACATCCATCTGCTGATTAATGTTCGCTTGCCCTGTCAGTGTGACTGGGATCACCTGTCGCAGCGTCATGCTGTCAATTGTCGGAACCGTAAACGTTGGTTGCTGAGGTGTTGGATAGTTCAGACCAGGAACATTCAACGCTAGCGCTGGATCGTTATACGCCGTGCCTGAGCCAATATTGCTCGGTGCTGAACTATCCAGCCACGGATAAATCTGCTTAAGCGTTTGACCGATGCTTCGAGGATCAAAACCTGTCTTCTGCTTAATCCAATCGGCGGTGCTATTTGCAGAGTCATCCACAACGGTGTTGTAGACTGCATCCGGCAGTGTCGCACCCTCGTTAACACGTTGGCCCACCCGTCCGGCAAATAACAACATATCAGCAGTCGCCTGACCTACAGCCTTCCCCAAACTATCCATAATAGGAACGAGGCCAGCCATACCTTTGCTAAAGCTGGAAGTGTTCTTGCCAACCTCTCCCAGCCCATCAGCAAAACCTGAGCTAAAAATATCACTCAACGAATCATTGATCCTGGAATATTCAACAGAGAGAGCACCCAAACGGTTTAACTGTTCCTGTTGTGCGTCTGACAGGGCGTAACCATTACGGGCGAGGTCATCCATGCGTTTCTGAACAGCGTCACCACCGTCTACAAAGGCGGGTAAAACCTTGCTCGCATCGTTGATACTTTCTGCAAACGCAGCCGTTTCCTTACTAGAAAATTTGAACTGACGGGACAACTGAGCCAGGTAAACCATTGCGGTGTTAAAATCGAGCTTGTCTAGCTCCTTAATAACGCGCTTCGCCGTCGCTGCATTGGATTTGCCAGCGATGGCATTGATAAGGTCGCCTAGTTCACCACCACCGGACAACGTCGCTTTGCCGCTCTTGTCGGTCTTCCAAATCCCATTGGCGGTTAATTGACCAACTTTATCTCTATAGTCAGCCTGGAAATCCAACATTTTATCTGGGGAAATGTTAAAGCCGGTCTTATTTGCAACAACATCACGCACCGCTTCATATTCAAGGCGTGAGATGCCTTGAGACTGTAGAGTTTTCATCTGTTGGTTGCGTTCAACACTGCCCTGTAGTGTCTGACCAACACGAGCAACCCCCATTGAGCCAATCAGGGAACCACCTGCAATTACACCAGTAGCAGCGAGGCCACCATAACCACGTTCGCTACGTTCACTGGTCAGACGTTGAGCATTGATGCGCCCTGCTCGCTTGGCTTTCGCTTTATCTTTAACAATCTGGCGGTTAATACGTGCCTGCCGCCTGGTTTCCAGAGTCGCTTTAGCAAGTTCATGGCGCATTTCTGCGATGGTATAACGCTGCTCGGAGTATCCCTTGGTAGCCTCTTTGATTGCCTGCACAGCTTTCATCTTGTCAGCCAGGCTAGCGCCTTCGATATGACTGATAGTTAAACTGGCACGGCGCAGAGTATCGTATGCAGTGCTCTGGCGTTTCAGACTGGCCTCTTTCTCATGCTGACGCTTCTCCTCCAGGGCCATCGCCTTTTTGGTGGCTGCGATGTCAGCAGCAACAGCGCCGTGACCACGGTTCATCGCTGCATTTTGACGTGCCACCAGAGATGGATCGGAGTGAACTCCAAGCATGTTGGGATTGTAGGTCATCGCTCGTGATCTGGCTGCGGCCTGCACTTTTGCGGATATATTGGCTAAACGGGCATTCTCCGCTTGTTTCTGCTCCTGCTGAGATAACTGGCGAGCCTGAAGTGATGTCATTTTATTGGCGTGGGCTACTGCGTCCCGCTCCATTTTGGCCTGTATCTGAGCTTGTTTCTGTTGCTGTTTTGACAATTGTTCAGCCTGTCGAAGTTTCGCAGTCTGGGCTTTCGCTGCGGCTAGTGCTGCTTTGCCTTCACTCTGGGCGGTTCGCTTCTGAGCTTGCTCCAGCGCTTTAGCGGGTTTGGTGGTTAACTGCTGAAGTGACAGAATTTTCTTCTTCGCTGCTTCGTAACTAGAGCGGGAAATTTCCCAGCTTACAATATTGACGGTGCTCGTCACTATCTTGTTGGTTGCTCCACTACTCATTACACCCCCTGCTGCTTGATGATATTGCCGTAACGACCAGGATCGGATTTTGCGAGTGCAGCAGCCGCTGCTTTAGCTTTCGCCAGCATTTCAGGATCGATATGGTCAGCGGTATGTGAGACAACCGGACGGCTATCCGCACCCAACGATTTTTTAATCCGTTGTTCAGCACCAAAGGTGTCTCGCATTGGCGAGAGGGCTTCGCCCCGTTTATCCTTGGGTGTTTCAGCCGGGGCTGATTTGAGCAACTCCGGATGTTGATCCAGAAAGTTATCGGTGACGCTCTTCAGATTGTCCCGCGCCTTTTCCAATGCATACTGTTCTGCTGACATGCCATGCATAGCGGCAAAAATCCGATCTCGGATGCTTAGTGTCATTTTATGGTATCTCCAGAGTAGGATTAGCCCGCCGATCAGGACGTGACGAAGCGCCAGCCAGACAACGGGCAGGTAAAAGATGTAATCAAGGTTCAAGGGTTCCCCGGCAACGGGATTAGTGCAGCGACAGCGGTTTATATTTGGCCGTCGCCTTGCGCTGAGCAGTCTTCTGGTACTCGATAAATAGCGGGTTATCTGCTGGCGGTATTCGAGAGTTTATTTCCTCCTCCTTCACACCAGATTTCCGCAGGTATTGGACTACGGTATAAAGCGGTAGGTCCAGGAATCGGCAGATTTTTTCCAGACTGTCTCCACGACGTAACATATCGACAGCAATATTTTGCATATCGCACTGGCGGCGATTGCTGATTTTCCGAAACCGGGGATTGTACGAAACAGCTAACTCCTGAACGGCTTTCAAAGGTAACCGTGTTCTGAGCGCAACCTCGTTAACACCCAAACCAATCACCAACAGGTATTTTGCGTAGCGTAATTGCACGATAGGGTCACGTTTGACCAGACCGGATTTTAGCCGTTTCGAGAGTTTTGGGGATTGTTTCTGGGAAAGTGCCTGAACGTATTCAATCAGACGTTTGGTTTTATCATCTGCGGTCAGTTCACCGCTAACGTGTTCACACAATTGTTCCTCCAATTGTTAAAACGGATATTCTTCTGACTCTTCCTCTTCTTCTGTTTCTTCTTCGTCAGAGGCTGTTGAAGGGGCAGATGGTTGTGGTTCTGGTTCGGATTGACTATCAAAGAGCGGGTTTATAATCTCCAGCGCTCTCCATATCTCATGCTTCTCCTCTTCTTCAGACGTTGCACCTCGTGAACGCGCCCATGCTTTCGCCTCAGGAACTAAGTCACCATTACCTTTAAACGGAGCACGGAACCAAGCAGGCCTGCCATTATCATTGCTGCCGTTATCAGGCTGATCATTCAGTGATGAATCATCATTGGCAGGTACATCAGCATCGACAGGAGCATCCACAGGAGGTACGCCGTCTGGCTTTCCAGCAGCAGGCGCGGCAGTCTCAGAAGCCACAGTAGTAGGTTGTTCGTGATTTTGTTGCTGTACGCCATTTTCGCTCTCCTCGATTTTTGGCTGTTCTGCTTTTTTCTTTTTAGGCGTTCCGCGCGGCTTCTTCTTCTCTAATGTGCGAATGAGCATTCCTTCAGCCAGTGGCCCACCACTGATCGATTCAGGGCCGTAGAAAAGGAGGTTGTCGGATACTTCTTCTAAAGGGATCACTGTATGGTGAAAACGTTTGTGACCGTAGGAATCACGCTCCTGCTCCTGAGATTTAACCAAGCCGAGTCTGTTTAAAACCTCAATCCTGGCAGCAATCCAGCGGCGATCACGCCCTTTAAACTTACGGCCCATGCTCTCTTGCGATTCAAAAAACGGCTTTCCGCGATCCTTATAGCTCTCGTACTGGTCACGCATGTAACCATGCAATGTTTCAATGCAATCAGGGATTTCAATTTCTTCCCCTGTGTCCTGGCGCACGATGTGCGTGGAATGCAGCAAGCGCTTATAGAAAAAAGCGTATTTCTCAGTGTTTTCTGTCTCGTTCTGGCTCATGTTGTTCTCCCTGTGGGTTCGTCTGTGGTAGTTCGTTGCGTTTCTGAATGTGTTTCGCCAAGTTCTGGCACATGTTCCGGATCATCCTGGGAACTGGCATTCCCAACCGATCCGACTCTTCGCGTAAAATTGCATATGTTTCATCGTCTAGTGACAGCTTCAAGTTCCCTCCGAATGCATAAAAGTTATCGATCCTGCTATCGCGGTGGCGTTCCGGTCTTGATTCCCCGGCTTCAAATGCCGGAATACAGAATCAAGATGAACCAAAGGTTCACCCGTAGGGCCTTGCGATCAGGAGTAAGAAGCCGTGTTTCGGCGATTTCGTTTGGTGGCGTTGCTGCCAACGGAGTAAAGAAGAGAATGGTTATTCGGTTGCGGTCAGTTCGGGAATGGGTTTTCCGGTAATGCCTTCGAGTTCACCGCCAGACTCAATCATCTTAAGCAGAAGGATCTGCTCATTCATCAGACCGATGCCGTGGGAGGCGTAATAGACACGCCAAGCAGAAAGCACAGGTTCAATGATTTCCATAACATCACGGCCTTTTGCCAACTCATGGCTGTAAGGCTTCAGGATATCCCGGATGATTTTTGCATTCTTAGCCTGCTGACGCAGACCTTTGATGATATTCATGGCTTCACGAGTTGCCGGGTATAGTTTGTCTGCTTTCCTGGAACCGCCAACGCGGGTTCTGAAACTGCGAAGATTTACTAAAGAAGTGATTTTGTTGTCGATTGCAGAAACAATCTCTGAGGCGGTAGCGTTCGAAAAGTCGAACAGGACTGGTTTTGTCATCTAATCTCCTATGTTGTTTTAATGTTTCCTTTTCTCAAGGTATGAATATATTATGTCATAAATCACACTTTTTGTCAAGTTTTTTGTTGCATCATAAATAAAAGTGTGATAGTAACCTTTTGAGCTGGGCCGCATAATTCCATAAAGCAACATACAATGTCATTAGCAATTTGTGCTGAATGTAATTATGTGTATTGCATTCTTATTTAAGATGGTAAATAATTCAAGGTTACATAAATCGCCTATGACTCGTTCTAAGCGATTCTAGGCCGTAGGCAGTACCTATGGGTTACCTCCACCGTTTAAACGCCGTGTAGCGTGTCTGATGCGCTCTGTGAGCCTCCTGTGAAGTCTGAGGGGGGCGCCGCCCCTCCCAGAGGGGAGTTACGTCGCGTTTAAAGCTCCTGACTGCATCGCAGTCGTTCACATTGGACTGACGCGCTTGCGCTTGTCTTCCACACATGCTGGCAGAGCCATTGGGTAACCCGACACACAGAACAGCAACCGGAGGTTGTTGTGATGGGCTATGGAGGGTTAGAAGGTCACGAGATGACGGGTCTGTTTACGTCATCGAAGAGAGCTTCTTACCACACACATATCTGAAGTGGCGGAGCCGTTCACATAACATCAACACGACCAACAATTGAACGCATGTTCAATCTGTCTTCTGATTTTCTTCTTTATAGTGATTCATGTACTAACTTTGTACGTGGGTTTTAGGTTTTGAAGTTACTTTGTAATGATTATTACTTTGTTATTGATTCATGTACAAACTTTTGATTCATGTACAAACTTTTGATTCATGTACAAACTTTGCTAAAAGCCATGTACAAACTTTGCTAAAATCCCCTCTGACAGACGACACCTCGCGATCCGGTCACCAAGTGATGAACGATAACGCTCACCGCTATGCGGCCTTGCCGTTAGCTTTTTTATAAAGATCGTGTTTTAGGTTTTTTATCTTTATTATCTAGTTCTTTATTATATCGTAGGTCGTTTTTGTCACCCCTCCCCCTACGTTTTTGGCAGGGGTTGGTCGCTTCTTAATCAGTTCATCCTTGGGGATGGTGCGCCTCGCCAAGCTGTAAATAAATGCCGGAAAATTCAACTTTAATCGCTGGCATTTCGCCTTAAATGCGTCGTGATGTCACTGGCTAGCTTGTGGGATGTGATAACCGTTATGGTGTAAGGTATACAACGAAGCCAGTAATGACGCGGCCTCGGCAGATCTGTCACTCGTGGTGTGGCTAAACACAATCACCGATCCGCCCTCTCAAGCCGAAAAAATTAATTTTCTTCGAAAAAAACAATGAAAAACCGTCCATTTCTAGGCCTGTGAGAGCCTCTCAGCGTGGCGCTGTGCTATCGGTCTGTCAGTTTACAATTGTGTGGAGATGACGCCGTTACGGGCTTCTGGTATCGCCTATGGCGATTAGCAACAAGGTTGCTAACCCGGCAACGGGTAATGGTGGAGCTACGGGGCTATTGGTGGGGAAGTTTACAATAGTGTGGAAAAGGTACGGAGCAATGACGCTTAGGCCAAGAGAATATCACCTGGTGCTGCTGGTTGTATGGCCTGTTGTTCAACATCGGGTGTCTGTGTTCCAGCAATCTAACTTACACAATGTGAAAGTGTAACTTAGTAAGCCTTTGATTCTTATATATTGTATTGTGGATGAAAGCTAATTACGTGTCAAAACACCCCATTATGCACTATCTATGCACGTTCTATTCACCTTTGTTATGTGTGCAAGGAGCTACCTTACGATATTTTAAAATAACGGTTCATTTTTATTGAACTGCATATCCAATGGTTCAGCAGATCAGTCAGTGCGAGCTGATATTTCCCAACACTAAGACCTGAAAATTGCCCCCAACTTTCGTTTCCCTCTGGGAAGTGGCAGGTTAAATCACATATAAAAAATCCTTTACAATGATCATATTATGATCAATATTTGCATTCTAACTTACATATTGAAATTCAAAGGGGGACGCAATGAAGAGAGTCGAGCCAGTCAGAAACAAAGACCAGATCGCAGAAGTGGAAAGACTGTTACGCCAGCATAACAGCAGCCCTATCTACGGTGATTTGTGGGTATTCCTGAATCAGACAGCGGCGCGAGTGGGTGACGCTCTCAAGCTTAAGTATGCGGATTTTAATCACATCGAAGGGAACGTGTTAAACCTGAAGGAACAGAAGACGGGGAAAACTCGCTCTATTATGCTGACTGCGAAAGCGCTTGAACTTGTAGGACAGCGCCGTGTTGATAATCCAGGGCATGTTTACCTGTTTGAGGTGGAAAGCAACCGGGCCAAGGGCAAACCGATCAGCCGTGTGACGGTCTCAGCCAAATTTAAAGAAGCCGGGGATATGCTCAATTTGCACATTGCAGCCCACAGCCCACGCAAGAACCTGGGCTATCACGCCCTGAAACGTGGGGTTAGCCTCCCGACGTTAACCAAACTATATGGACACAGCAGCCAGGCTGTAACCTTGGCGTATTGTGGGATCATGGAAAAAGATGTCGAAGATGTATTCCAGACCATTGACTATTGATGGACGTTTACGGCCTTGCTTCACAAATCGCAACGTGACTATTGAGGAGATGGCTATGAAGAAGGTTTTACTTTGTGTGCTGGCACTGCTGCCGCTGGTGACTCACTCGAAAACATTCAATACGGACGATAACGAAAAGTAACCAGCCAACAAATAAAAATTGGTTGGCTGGATTCTTTAAAGAGTGTTAATCCTCGATATACAATGGCTCTTCGTCACGCCACGATTCATCAGGTGACAAAAAGAAGTCGCTTTCATCTTCTAAGAATATCAGGCCTGCCCGCCCTGCTTTTGCAAACTTGAGCTTACCCTTTACGTTGAATATATGCCCGTTGTACATCCGGTGCCCTTCTGGATCATATTCACCTGATAGCGTTCCAGTATCCTCTATTGACCATTTATCAACAGCCTTCCATAAATCGCCGCTAATGTTAAAATTCTGATCCAAGTCTGGATAATCGTAGAAACTGGCGTTACAGTCAGCCATTTCCCCAGTCTCTTCCGCTCCGTCATAGATAAATTTCTCAAGAAACTCTCTGAGGTAATCATCATAAAAATCCTCTACGGACTCAAATACTGGTACGGGCATCCCTGACTTTACTTCCGAGACACAAATGCGGAAAATTTCATCGGTGAGAAGAAACTTCCTCGCTCTTTCTGTAGCCATCGGTAAATTCAGCACCACAAATTCAGCATCAGAGAATTCATATTCTTTTGAGGCTTCTTTTCCTTCTTGGATGAGTGCCGCATGGCTGGCATAGCCTAAGAGAGCAGCAATCACCTCATGAAGCTGAGAACGTTTCAAGGATGCATTACGGATTTCGGAATGTTGAGAAATGTTGTAGCAGATTGATTGGATAGCAGCATTCATGATAAACCACTCCGGCGTATCAGATCTCTTGGCAATCATTTAAGGTTTGGTATTGGACATTTTGTTACCCTCAACCATTTGCCAGATCCGACACTATGAAGAAGGTTTAAAAAGAATGTGCGGTACTGCTACCTTTTTTAAGCTGTCCAAAACTTAGGCGGGTGCCTAAGCTCACTATACCGCCTAAGAAATAAAATGCAATAGCAGTCATTTAGCGCCGTGTTGGGCATACCAATATTAAGCGCCGAAGGCGTATCTTCATTTGTCAATTAACCGCTCTCTTATCGAGTACCGATCATTTATGGCTAGGTGAACACCACAGCAGAATCGCAATCATTCCCAATGCAAGTCGTCAATTACATAACATACCGTAGAAAGTGGGAAAGTATGAAGATAACGCCTGGTGATCCCTGAGCCGCTCTTCTCATGACCAACCACCTGTTGCAGGTGCGCCAGGTTACCAACCCAGCCAGCTAAACAGGTTGAAATCATGGTGTGCCTAAACGAATGCACCAAGCGGCGCTGCCCATAATCATCAAGGTACGGAATACCAAGTTGATCACGAACATCAGCTAACACTTTGCCGATTTTCGGCATGTTTTTACCCGCCACTGGCGAGAAGATTTTCTCTTTCCATTGACCGTTAACAAAATCAAGAAAACCCCACTCGATCAGTTTGGGATGAATCACTACCTGCCTTGTAGCGTTCTCAGTTTTGCCTTGCCCCCCTTCTGCGATCAGGAGATAGTGCCGCTGGCTATCTTCATCAAATTTGATCTGTGATTTCTCCAGCTTGGCGATCTCGCCTCTTCTGGCTCCCGTGTACGCCAATAGCAAAGTGATCCACTTCTGCCACCCGTCAGGCTGCTTGAGCGCCCACCCCACAAACTTTCTCATTTCTGCTGCGCTATATGCACCAAACCTTGCTTTAGATGGTGAGGCGACCACTCCATCAGTCGGAGACTTCTCCAGAATATCTTTATTGTCAGTCAGGAAGGTTTTGAACAGCGATTTGTAAATCTTCAAATGCTTGTGGATAGACTCAGCGCCAACCAAATCTTCTGGCGGAACATCATCACACTCGATCAGTTGCTGAACCGTCATTGACCGATAAGGTTGCACAACACGCTTTGGCAAGTTTTCAACAACTTCCATCACCTGCTTGATGTCCTGCTTGGTTATCGTCGTTACGTCTGTTGATGCACCGAGGACAATGAACATGACTTCCATAAAGCGCTCATTAGCCTGTGAAATTGCCTTCGTCCAGTTCTGAGCCTTCTCCTTTTTGTATATATTCCACGCGCCAGCCAGCGTTAGCACTTCTTTTGGTTGTGCTTCCGTTTGTTCTTCCTCTTCTCCGGAAGGAGTAACAACCTCGCGGTATTCCTGTGCAACCATCGGCGGAATATTGCGCCGCACATCATTCAGAAATTGGTGCGCCAGCCATTGTTCATTCTGCTGCTTCAGAATATTGCCATACTCAGAAAGACGCTTACTGAAGTGATCCGGTTGGATAGTTCCACGTTGAACCAGAGGAATTACAGGAGAAGCAAAAGACATGAGCAACTGCGCCTGGGTGTGGCTGTCAGTCTCTAACGACTTACGGAAAAACTTATTATCAGGCAGGCGAAAACGAACGTAATAAACCCCGTTACGTTTAATGGTGTGGCGTATGGTATGGTGTCCCATTTCGTGAGCCTCGATGTGATCGGCTAAACAAAACGGTTCGAAAATCGCAGATAAGTTTTTGATTTTAAATTGAATAATCGCCAGGACTACGCTGGCATTATCCAGATCAGGTAATACGGGTATGTCTCAGCCCTTCGTGAAAAGGGGCACCCCGAGTCGTTGAAACCGAAGCATTTATTATGCTTGTCTCGCCAACAGGATACTGGGTGCGTCAGGGGATGTAAATCAGCGAAATGCCGATATCGCTGGCTCCAGCTCAGGTCAGATAGTTCCCAAAACCGTCATTCGTGATGTGAACTGCCTACGGCATGTGTTGCTTGCGCGCGCTTTCGTTTACACTTTTTACGAAATTATTGGCGTGATAACAAAATAGTTCTTGTCAGACTTGCTGCACAGTGAGAATGATACACGACTGATTTTTATGACCCGAATACGTGGAGAGTTTATGGGTATGAAGAATAAATTTTTAATGGGCGCACTGCTGCTGGCAACCAGCGCAGTCTGGGCCGCACCCGCCGCAACGGGGATTGATCAGTACGAATTGAGCAGCTTTGTTGCCGACTTTACCCATTTCAAACCTGGTGATACCGTTCCTGAGCTGTACCGCACCGACGAGTACAATATTAAGCAATGGAAGCAACGCAATCTGCCAGCGCCCGACGCAGGAACCCACTGGACCTATATGGGCGGCGCTTATGTACTGATTAACGACACCGACGGCAAAATTATCAAAGCCTACGACGGCGAGATTTTTTATCATCGGTAAATGCTTTACTGTAACAACAACAGACAAAACACGTCCTTTCATTCAGAAAAGGACGCGTTTTCAGAGAAATGACTTAATCATATGAAACAGCAAATATTACTTTGCTTTGCAAATTTCCAGGTCGTAATGGTTCGTTGCTGACTCTGACATATTTTGCGGTGATCGGGATAGTATACTTATCCTCAATACTGGTCATTTTTACCATTGTTCTTAGTATATCACCCTGCATTAAAGGCGTAGTACCTGAGCCACTGTATATCTGAAACCCCACACCTTTTGCACCCTCCGCCAGCGTATTTTTAAGTATCGTGCCGTTTTCATTCCAGTCACCATGAGAAACGTTGAAACTCACTGGATTAGTCGTAACATTATATACGCTATCACAGTTTAAAATCAGATTCGTGGTTCCTGTTTTCGTATTATTTCCGGTTATTATCTCATTTAATGTTGTTTCTGGCATCGCAATAACATATTGATTCTGTGAAAAATGGCAGGTCGTAGGTTTATGTTTTACTGTAAAAATAATGTTTTGTGAATAAGAAACATTACTGTTTAGCTTTCCCGTTATCCAACAAAGAATCCATGAGAAAAGATTATTATTACAGGTATTATCAGTAAGAATGCTGATAGCAGGACGGTTTAAGTTAATGCTATTACCTGAAACGGTTAAATCCGCAGTTCCAGACTTTATATAGTTCGCTTCAAGCGTAAACGACTTCGTATTGATCACATTATCTGTTGTAGTCTCCTGGTTACCAATCGTAACGGGAAAGCCATTTCCAGTCAGCTTTAATTGCATAAAAATGGATTTCTGCGACCCTGTCCCTTTAAACTCAACGATATAATTTTGTAAAGGCGTCGCATAATACATCTTGTCGCTTGACGCATTACAGGTAAACGTATCATGTAAATTAGTTTTGACAGGAATCACCGCAGCACCTGATGTCATATCTATTTCAATAGATTGTTGTGCGGTTGTGTTATTCCCTAGTGAACATTTAGCCTGTGATAAGACAGGGAATAACAGTAATAATATTAACCAATACTTATTCATAGCAAGTCCTTTTCATCGGCAAATATAGGTCTTGTTCTCATCAATTACGCCATCAAAGGTAATAATGCAAAACAATCCTTGCTGTTTGTTTGTCGCGACTTTCAAAGAGGCAGGAACATTATCTGTACGGATAAAAAGGCGGCTTCCTTGCCCAACTAAGCCAACATTTTTCCCGGAATGATCTTCTACTTCATAACCGAAGGTTAATGGAGAACCATCTGGACGTCGCGCCAGAAAATACCAGAGCTTGCGCCTGTCGGTTTCAAACTCAGCTAACACAACCGCACCACGATAAGGCACAATCCCCTTACGATTACCGCGTAGTTCGACATCACTGGTAATGACTCCAACTTATTGATAGTGTTTTATGTTCAGATAATGCCCGATGACTTTGTCATGCAGCTCCACCGATTTTGAGAACGACAGCGACTTCCGTCCCAGCCGTGCCAGGTGCTGCCTCAGATTCAGGTTATGCCGCTCAATTCGCTGCGTATATCGCTTGCTGATTACGTGCAGCTTTCCCTTCAGGCGGGATTCATACAGCGGCCAGCCATCCGTCATCCATATCACCACGTCAAAGGGTGACAGCAGGCTCATAAGACGCCCCAGCGTCGCCATAGTGCGTTCACCGAATACGTGCGCAACAACCGTCTTCCGGAGCCTGTCATACGCGTAAAACAGCCAGCGCTGGCGCGATTTAGCCCCGACGTATCCCCACTGTTCGTCCATTTCCGCGCAGACGATGACGTCACTGCCCGGCTGTATGCGCGAGGTTACCGACTGCGGCCTGAGTTTTTTAA
>NZ_JAOWFM010000052.1:445854-471887 GCF_030333655.1 Citrobacter sp. CK180
TTTAATGAGATGGTCACTCCCTCCTTCCCGGTACTATGCTGAGGACAGGCTTTCATTCGGAGAACTATCATGGAAAACATTGCGCTCATTGGTATCGATCTGGGTAAAAACTCTTTCCATATTCATTGCCAGGATCGTCGCGGGAAGGCTGTTTACCGTAAAAAATTTACCCGGCCAAAGTTGATCGAATTTTTGGCGACATGCCCCGCTACAACCATCGCAATGGAAGCCTGTGGCGGTTCTCACTTTATGGCACGCAAGTTGGAAGAGTTGGGGCATTCCCCAAAGCTGATATCACCACAATTTGTCCGCCCGTTCGTTAAAAGCAATAAAAACGACTTTGTCGACGCCGAAGCTATTTGTGAAGCTGCATCGCGTCCGTCTATGCGTTTTGTGCAGCCCAGAACGGAATCTCAGCAGGCAATGCGGGCTCTGCATCGTGTCCGTGAATCCCTGGTTCAGGATAAGGTAAAAACAACCAATCAAATGCATGCTTTTCTGCTGGAATTTGGCATTAGCGTTCCCCGAGGAGCTGCCGTTATTAGCCGACTGAGTACCATTCTTGAGGATAATAGTTTGCCTCTTTACCTCAGCCAGTTATTGCTGAAATTACAACAGCATTATCACTATCTTGTTGAGCAGATTAAAGATTTGGAATCCCAGTTGAAACGAAAGTTGGACGAAGATGAGGTTGGACAGCGCTTGCTGAGCATTCCCTGCGTCGGAACACTGACAGCGAGTACTATTTCAACTGAGATTGGCGACGGGAAGCAGTACGCCAGCAGCCGTGACTTTGCGGCGGCAACAGGGCTTGTACCTCGGCAGTACAGCACGGGAGGTAGGACGACATTGCTGGGAATTAGTAAGCGAGGTAATAAAAAGATCCGAACTTTGTTGGTTCAATGTGCCAGGGTATTCATACAAAAACTGGAACACCAGTCTGGCAAATTGGCCGATTGGGTCAGGGATTTACTGTGCCGGAAAAGCAACTTTGTCGTCACTTGTGCTCTGGCAAACAAGCTGGCCAGAATAGCCTGGGCCCTAACGGCACGACAGCAAACTTATGTAGCATAACGGCAGAAATACACCGGTTTAAAGAATTACTGATCTGGTTTTGCGAATACTGATATTGATGATACTAACGGCCCACCGGCCTGTTGAGGAACCTGTAAAACGGAAAGGCTCATTGAAGCCGTATATTTTCTGGAGGTTCATCAGGCGCGGAACTCATCAAGGCGCGGGAATAAAATCCCATTCAGACGCCGGATAGATTCAAGCAAGCCAACTTGTCGTCAAAATCGGTGTTGCAAAAACGGGAGTGACCATAGATTCCGTTTTCTGAGACGCCCCCTATATACAGCTGCCGCAGAAGGACGGAGAGAAGAGGTTTTAGAATATCTGAGAGAGGGAAGAAAGTTGCTAAGGCAGTAATTGATGATGAGTAAAGATGGTTTAGGGAGGGGACCGAACCACCCCGGAACGGCCCCCTGAAGGAATGGCAATTCCGTTCACCGCCAATATTAGCTTTTTCCAGGCTGTGATAACATCTACGGGTCATTTTTCAGAGCCAGGGCAGATGAAGAAGAAAAACAGCACACCCACTCCTCACGATGCCACGTTCAGGCAGTTCCTGACGCAACCGGATATTGCCCGGGATTTCATGGAAATCCACCTGCCTGCAGAGCTGCGAGCAGTCTGCGATCTCAGCACGCTGAAACTGGAATCAGGCTCGTTCGTTGAGGATGATCTCCGCCAGTATTTCAGCGACGTCCTCTATAGCCTGAAAACTACAGCCGGCGACGGCTATATTCATGTTCTGGTCGAGCACCAGTCAACGCCGGACAAACATATGGCTTTCCGCCTCATACGCTATGCGGTAGCCGCCATGCAGCGCCACCTGGAGGCAGGGCATAAAAAACTGCCACTGGTGATACCGGTGCTGTTCTATACGGGTAAGCGCAGCCCGTATCCGTACTCTACTCGTTGGCTGGATGAATTTGACGCTCCCGAGCTGGCAGGCAAACTCTACAGCAACGCTTTCCCGCTGGTAGACGTTACGATCATTCCGGATGATGAAATCGCTGGCCATCGCAGCATGGCCGCCCTGACTTTACTGCAAAAGCATATTCACCAGCGGGACCTGGCAGAACTGGTCGACCGGCTGGCACCCATCTTGCTGGCGGGATACTTGTCTTCATCGCAGGTGATATCGCTGGTACACTATATAGTGCAGGCAGGCGAAACATCCGACGCCGAAGCCTTTGTACGCGAACTGGCACAGCGTGTGCCGCAACACGGAGACGCACTTATGACCATCGCACAACAGCTTGAACAGAAGGGCATCGAGAAGGGGATTCAGCTCGGTGAACAACGCGGCATTGAAAAAGGCGAGCGCGAAGCCACCCTTAAAATTGCACGAACCATGCTCCAGAACGGCATTGACCGCAATACCGTCATAAAAATGACCGGTCTGACTGAAGACGACCTGGCGCAGATCCGCCACTAATCACCCTTTCCTGGCACTCCCTGTCTGGTCATCAGCGAATACTGGTGGGGCAGGGAGTCACCAGACTCAAGTTCAGCCAGCCACAGCGATTAAACAGCTTCATCACCTCGCCACATTCCCCCGTCAGACACGCTGTCAACGGATTTATCTGTAAAGCGACATAGAGATTGGCTCGTAAGAGATAAATGCCGTTCACACCCGCACTGAGCGCCACAGCATTCCGACCGGCCCCCAGTTAGCAGCTTCTCAGTCGGGCACAATCCAGTAAAAAAGCGATGAGCCATCGATGGAGATACAGGCTAGAAAAGTGCGGTTCTGGCTTGTTCATATCCCGAATGACCACGTGCGTAACATTTTCATTAAATACAATTATGTCAATTATTTTTATTCACAATATGTTGATAGTGTAGCGTACGCGCCAGCAAGTAAATATTGTTAAAATTTTAAGCAATAAATGTTCTCACATTCGTCCAGTAAAAAGCGTAGATCATTGAAAGCATTGTACGATTGTGTTGAGCTGAGACTACCTCTTCGTCGCGGATAATGACCATAGCTAATTGGCCATTACATTGAGACTCAGTCTGGTGATATGGTATGCTCAAGTTGAGGATGATGTAATCAAGTTATCCCAGTAACAATTTCTTTTTAGGCAAAATAGCAAACATATTTTCCGGGGCTGAAAATATGGGATTATGCAGATAATTGCAAGTTCGCACCCATGCCGGATATCGAACTGTATGTTTTTATTATGGGGGAATGACCGTGATCAAAAAAATTTGCCAGGTAATTGATGGGGAGTACGTCTGCGACATTGATATCAGTGTTGAGGAATGGAAAATATTATTAATGAATGAAAAAGTTTTTGATTCTAAAAGTATTGCTGCATTAAAAAAATGGTTCATTGAACCAAGTCATTCTTGCACGTGTTTCGATATAGGTAAAAAGTACGATCTGCACAGTATGAGTGCTAATGGTGTTATTAATGGACTGGGTGGAAGGGTTCAAAAAGAACTTGGTAGATTCGAAGTTAAAGGGATCGGAAATATAGCATCTGGCACAAAATTCATTACAGTCATGAAGAGTAAAGAAATCGGCGGAAAACCAAAAAGAAACTTATGGACAATTCGTGAAGAACTTGTCCAGGCAATTAAGGAGCTGGATTTTTTTGGTACAACAGAAAACACCAGTAATGAATTTTACTCTGACGATGAGTTGGTCAATGCCATGGAGAAAAATAATAACTTTGATGACGATCGAACATTTGAATATACCGGAAAAGCTAAACCAAAGAAAAAAGCAATAGAAGTAAAAAATGGCCTCTCATACCCAAGAAATAAAGTTGTATCAAAAAATGCATTGAACAAAGCAGGATACAGATGTGAAGTCGATAACGATCATCCAACATTCAGAAGGCGAAATTCACCCTTGCACTACACTGAACCTCATCACATTGTACCTATGTCCAGGCAAGATGCTTTTGATACTTCTCTTGACGTCGAAGAAAATATAATATCTCTGTGTTGCAATTGCCATAAACAAATTCACCTTGGTCAGGGATATGAAGATATGCTGGAGAAAATATATAATGAGAGAAAAGAATTATTAAAAAAAGTAGATGTAGATATATCACTGGAAAACTGGTAATGACTCCAACTTACTGATAGTGTTTTATGTTCAGATAATGCCCGATGACCTTGTCATGCAGCTCCACCGATTTTGAGAACGACAGTGACTTCCGTCCCAGCCTTGCCAGATGTTGTCTCAGATTCAGGTTATGCCGCTCAATTCGCTGAGTGTAACGCTTGCTGATTACGTGCAGCTTTCCCTTCAGGCGGGATTCATACAGCGGCCAGCCATCCGTCATCCATACCACGACCTCAAAGGCCGACAGCAGGCTCAGAAGACGCTCCAGTGTGGCCAGAGTGCGTTCACCGAAGACGTGCGCCACAACCGTCCTCCGTATCCTGTCATACGCGTAAAACAGCCAGCGCTGACGTGATTTAGCCCCGACGTAGCCCCACTGTTCGTCCATTTCAGCGCAGACAATCACATCACTGCCCGGCTGTATGCGCGAGGTTACCGACTGCGGCCTGAGTTTTTTAAGTGACGTAAAATCGTGTTGAGGCCAACGCCCATAATGCGGGCGGTTGCCCGGCATCCAACACCATTCATGGCCATATCAATGATTTTCTGGTGCGTACCGGGTTGAGAAGCGGTGTAAGTGAACTGCAGTTGCCATGTTTTACGGCAGTGAGAGCAGAGATAGCGCTGATGTCCGGCAGTGCTTTTGCCGTTACGCACCACCCCGTCAGTAGCTGAACAGGAGGGACAGCTGATAGAAACAGAAGCCACGGGAGCACCTCAAAAAAACCATCATACACTAAATCAGTAAGTTGGCAGCATCACCTGGAAAACTTGATTATTTATTACAAAATGGAAAGTAAGTGAGTTTCAAAGGAGAGTGATACCTTCATTTTATTGGTCGAGATGAACAGCAGATGATGTTTCCGGCAAGTATCTAGTTCATGAATTTTCTGTTAAAAAATAGGTAAAAGCAGTCTTGAGCCCTGACTGCGAATTGCCATTGCGCATGACCAGAGAACAGGACGAGCCCCCCTGTCGAACCAAGGCTAAGAAACAATTTTAAAACAGAGGATTAATTAAAATTAGCAGTTCCCGTCGAAATAATCGGCAAGCAGAATTGGCTCAGGTGAATTTCACTCGGTGCAGTACAAACGTTGGAGGATTTAAAAGGAAAAACCCGAAATGAATCGGGTTTTGATTAATTAACGATTAACAGGCTCCCGTGCCCGGGAACACTCTGACTGTACGCGCAATATCATATTTCCGCAACCATTATTTTTGATTGCCAAGCCATTTATTCATCTGCTCAATTTCACCTTTTTGAGCTTTAATAATGTCCTGTGCGAGTTTTCTCATTTCGGGATCTTTTCCATACTTCAGCTCGGTTTCAGCCATTGCTATTGCCCCTTCATGGTGTGCAACCATGCCTTTTGCAAAGGCCTTGTCGGGATTGGATTCATTAACGGCGGCCATCATTTTTTCATGCATATCTTTCATCCCCGCCATGTATTCCTGTGACGATGCTGATGAGGTCATATCTGACATGTTCATTTCAGAATGTTCAGCAGAAATTGCAGGCAGGGATAACATCAGTATTACAAAGAGGGAATTTTTGATTTTCATACAATAGTTCCTTGTAAGGTAGGTACCGGTTAATTGTAGCTGAGTCAGATAAAAAAGCCCCCTGATGGGGGCCAAAATGTAGCCACATATACGGTCAAGGAATAATCTATCTAGGAAAGGGTAAAAGCACGGATACTACAGTCGCATTCAGCCTGCATTGCTCATACGGCGGTGCGCTTCAGCCATAGCCTGATGGGGGCCGGACTGACCGTTATTCGTAAATTCATGGGCAACAGCTGCTCTTTCATGTTCATTCATCGCCGCAAACGAAGTCGCCGGACGGGAAGCGTTAACGGTGCCAGTTCCCATCATCTTCTGATGACTTTCCGCCATTTTCTGGTGCGCATCCGCCGAGCCGTTCGTCATGGTTTCATGAGCAATAATGGCCTGTTCATGCTGGTCCATACCGGTCATACGAGGAGCAGTCCCCTGGAGCCCGACAGGAGCCGCAGCAGACTGCATCTGGTGAGCAGGAGCCTGTGCATTGTTGACGCGATCATGGATATTCACGGTTTCAGTGGCCCAGGCCGATGAAATTAAACCAAAGCCCAGCAAAGATGCTAATACGATATTTTTCATGATAACTCTCCATTTCTGAATTAGTGATGTCCGGGGAAGTACAACCGGTGTTTTCAGTTTCATAACTTAAACAAGTTCGGCAGCGTTTATTTCTCCGGAAGAGGGCTGGATATTCATTTCCTGGCGTACTCTGACGCCGGGTATTGATGAAGCAATCCAGCCTTCCTGATAAGTTGCACTAATTATATCGAATGGCTTCTGTTTGCTGCATGACAGGCTAATGACATCTTTGTCATTTACATCTTTATTTTCAGCATTGGGTTTCCGGGATCATTTTCTCCAGTCTGGGCACGGATAAGATAAAACGCGTGGAGCGTACGTCTGATTCCACCTGCACTCTTCCGTGATGTGCTTCCACGATTGACTTCACAATCGCAAGGCCGATGCCGCTGCCTTCTCCTTTTCGTTGTCTGGATGGATCCACCCGATAAAAACGGTCAAACAGCCTTGATAAATGTTCTTCAGGGATCGGTTTCCCCGGATTTTCAATCACAAGGTCAAAAAAGCTCTCCTGCTCTCTTATTGAGACGGTGATTGCCTGTCCCTCCGGGGTATAACGCAGGGCATTGGATAACAGATTATTGATCGCCCTTCTGAACATTTGTGGATCTCCCTCAACCAGGCAGGGCATCCCGTTAAATTTGAGCGTGATATTGCGTTCTTCGGCCCAGGCTTCGAAAAACTCGAAGACTTTCATGACTTCCGCTCTGAGGTCAAACATGACCCTGTCAGGTATCAGCTGATTATTATCTGCCTGTGCCAGGAACAGCATATCGCTGACCATTTTGGTCATCCGGTTATACTCTTCAAGACTGGAATAGAGGACATCCTCAAGTTCCCTCTGTGTTCGATCCTGACTCAGTGCGATTTCAGTCTGCGTCACCAGATTGGTGATGGGCGTTCTGATCTCATGCGCGATATCGGCAGAGAAATTGGCCTGGCGGGTAAAGACATCCTCAATCTTTCCAATCATATGATTGAACGAGATAACCAGTTGCTCCAGCTCAATGGGAACGCGTGTCGGTTCCAGTCGCGCATCAAGATTCTCGGAGGTGATGTTTTTAATGGCATTGCTGACATTACGAAGGGGCAGGTGCCCCTGACGGACAGCGATTCGAATGATCAGAACAATCAACAGGCTTATCACGACGGCAATCGCAATCAGGTTCTTTTTCAGCGCATCGAGGTAATGGAGATGGAAATTAATGGATAGGCCAGTCAGCATGACATAGTTCTGCTGTTTGCCCTGAAATATCGCCTGACCAGAGGAGGCGATAATCCTGTATGTTTCCATCTTCATTTCGGACCCGGTATCCATCGGTCCCGCAGGATCCTCCACCGTCCAGAGAAAGACATCCCGTGCGCGGCTGTGCTCGCTAAAATCTGCTGAATTCACTGCCGGGCGTAGTGCCGCCCCCTGAGCTGAGCTAAAGAGCACTTCACCCCTGGGATTGAGGAGCAAAAGGGCAACGTTGCGGTAGCTGGCAATTGATTCCTTTATTTTGCTTATTTTTTTATCATCCGGATCCACCGGGGACTGCAGTATACGGTTCAGTGTGGTGCTGATTTGTTGAAGATCGCTGACATCCTGCTCGGCAAAATGCTTTTCAACAGAATGCAGCATAAACCAGGTGAAGGCGATAAAAGCCAGTATCGTGGACAGGCTGATAAAAAAGGTCAGCCGCAGAGCGAGTGAGAAAGGGCGTCTGGAAGGTTTGCTATGCATCCGGGACCTCCAGCATGTAGCCCACGCCCCGGACTGTCTGGATCAGCTTTGTCCCGTAATCGTTGTCTATTTTAGCGCGGAGTCGCTTTACTGCGACATCGATCGCATTAGTGTCGCTGTCAAAATTCATGTCCCAGACCTGAGAGGCAATCAGGGAGCGGGGAAGAACCTCTCCCTGATGGCGAATGAAGAATTCCAGCAGGCTGAACTCTTTACTGGTGAGCACAATGCGGTTTCCGGCGCGACTGACTTTTCTGGATACGAGATCAATCGAGAGGTCAGCCACCTTAAACTGGCTTTCCGTGATCATCGTGTTTCCCCGCCTCAGAAGGGTTCTCACCCGGGCGAGCAGTTCGGCAAACGCAAAGGGTTTAACCAGATAATCGTCCGCACCCAGTTCCAGTCCTTTGACCCTGTGTTCGATCGTGCCGAGGGCTGTCAGCAGTAAGACCGGCATACCCTTTCCGGCAGTGCGCAGCATGCGGATGATATCCCAGCCGTTCACATCAGGCAGCATGATGTCCAGAATGACTAAATCATACTCGGCTGTCATGGCGAGATGATATCCGGTAAGACCATTATCAGCGTGATCCACTACGAACCCTGCCTCTGTAAGCCCTTTGCTGAGATATTCACCTGTTTTAATTTCGTCTTCGACGATCAATATTTTCATCTTGCTCCCCGGCTGGCTGCTAATGTCATTCTATTGCGCCCACGATCGTTATCAACGGATTACAGCAAAAATGACAACATTGTCATTATCCTGTCACCCGGCAAACAGAGAGCGTTAGGTAAAGTACCCCTATCAATACTCTGGACTTCGTTTGAACCATTTACCAGGTCTGCCTGGACGAGAAGCGTTATGTTCAAATTAAAATTACTCAGCATCAGTACCATATTCATCCTGGCTGGTTGTGTTTCTCTGGCACCTGAATATCAGCGTCCGCCAGCTCCGGTTCCCCAGCAGTTTTCATTGTCTAAAAACAGTCTGACGCCTGCGGTAAACAGCTATCAGGATACGGGCTGGCGAAACTTTTTTGTCGATCCCCAGGTCAGCAGGCTGATCGGTGAAGCCCTGACTAATAACCGTGATTTGAGAATGGCTGCCCTGAAGGTTGAAGAGGCCCGGGCCCAGTTCAACGTCACGGATGCAGATCGTTATCCCCAGCTGAATGCCTCATCCGGGATCACATACAACGGTGGTCTGAAAGGTGACAAGCCGACCACGCAGGAGTACGACGCGGGTCTGGAGCTCAGCTATGAGCTCGATTTTTTTGGCAAACTTAAGAACATGAGTGAGGCTGATCGCCAGAACTACTTTGCCAGCGAAGAAGCCCGTCGGGCCGTACACATCCTGCTGGTCTCCAGCGTTTCACAGAGCTATTTCAGCCAGCAACTGGCGTACGAACAACTCCGTATTGCGCGGGAAACGCTGAAAAATTATGAACAGTCCTATGCTTTCGTTGAGCAACAGCTCGTGACCGGGAGTACGAACGTTCTGGCACTTGAACAGGCGAGAGGACAAATCGAAAGTACCCGCGCCGAAATAGCCAAACGAGAAGGCGATCTGGCTCAGGCAAACAATGCCCTGCAACTGGTGCTGGGAACGTACCGCGCACTTCCGTCAGAAAAAGGGATGAAAGGCGGGGAGATCGCACCAGTAAAATTGCCACCAAATCTGTCGTCACAAATTTTGCTGCAGCGACCGGATATTATGGAAGCGGAATATCAGCTGAAAGCGGCTGATGCCAATATTGGCGCAGCGCGAGCGGCCTTTTTCCCCTCCATTACCCTGACCAGTGGTCTTTCCGCAAGCAGTACGGAGCTGTCAAGCCTGTTTACGTCAGGAAGTGGAATGTGGAATTTTATCCCTAAAATTGAAATTCCTATTTTTAATGCTGGCAGGAATAAAGCCAATCTGAAGCTGGCTGAAATTCGCCAGCAACAGTCGGTGGTTAATTACGAACAAAAAATTCAGTCAGCCTTTAAGGATGTTTCCGACACGCTTGCGCTGCGCGACAGCCTTAGCCAGCAACTTGAGTCACAGCAGCGTTATCTTGATTCACTACAGATAACTCTACAGCGTGCCAGAGGATTGTATGCAAGTGGTGCTGTCAGTTACATCGAAGTGCTGGATGCAGAACGTTCCCTCTTCGCGACGCAGCAAACCATTCTCGATCTTACCTATTCCCGACAGGTTAACGAAATTAATCTGTTTACCGCGCTGGGTGGCGGTTGGGTAGAGTAAATTTATTCAATTAATCAGGAAATTAAAAATGCGTAATTCACTTAAAGCCGTTTTATTTGGTGCCTTCTCTGTCATGTTTTCTGCCGGTCTTCATGCTGAAACACATCAGCATGGCGATATGAATGCTGCCAGTGATGCTTCGGTACAGCAGGTTATCAAGGGCACCGGTATCGTTAAAGACATTGATATGAATAGTAAAAAGATTACCATTTCGCACGAAGCAATCCCGGCGGTGGGCTGGCCTGCAATGACCATGCGCTTTACTTTTGTTAATGCAGACGATGCTATTAATGCCCTGAAAACAGGCAACCATGTCGATTTCTCGTTTATTCAGCAGGGCAATATCTCCTTACTCAAAAGCATTAACGTGACGCAGTCCTGATTGGCTGTCCGGAGCGATTACATCCTGTGCGCCTGTACATTCACATAGGTATATGTGTGAGTTAACCGTCAGGCGCATATGCCAGGTGTTTTGATTTTTTAGCGGAAAATTGTATGGCTTCTTTAAAGATAAAATATGCTGCAATAATTATCAGCAGCCTCATAGCAGGGGGGCTGATATCGGTTACTGCCTGGCAGTATGTAAACTCAGCACAAAAGACAGAAAAAACAGAACAAAAGGCACCGGAACGAAAGGTGCTTTTCTGGTATGACCCAATGAAACCGGATACCAAATTTGATAAACCCGGAAAATCGCCCTTTATGGATATGGACCTGGTGCCAAAATATGCTGATGACAGTGGCGATAAAAGCAGTGGCGGGATCCGTATCGACCCAACCCAGGTTCAGAATCTGGGATTAAAAACGCAAAAAGTCACGCGAGGAATGCTGAATTATTCTCAGACAATCCCGGCTAATGTCAGCTATAACGAGTATCAGTTTGTTATTGTGCAGGCGCGTTCTGACGGGTTTGTCGAAAAAGTCTACCCCATGACGATTGGCGATCATGTGAAGAAGGGGACGCCACTTATCGATATTACCATTCCGGACTGGGTGGAAGCACAGAGTGAATTCCTTCTGTTATCCAGCACCGGTGGTACGTCAACCCAGATAAAAGGGGTTCTGGAGCGACTTCGTCTGGCTGGTATGCCGGAAGAGGATATTCAAAGGCTGCGTTCAACCCGCACAATCCAGACCCGTTTTACCATTAAAGCACCTATTGATGGTGTCATTACTGCGTTTGACCTGCGCACCGGCATGAATATTTCGAAAGATAAAGTAGTGGCTCAGATTCAGGGGATGGACCCGGTCTGGATCAGCGCTGCAGTGCCAGAATCTATCGCATATCTGCTGAAAGATACGTCGCAGTTTGAAATTTCGGTACCGGCTTATCCGGATAAAACATTCCATGTCGAAAAATGGAACATTCTTCCCAGCGTGGATCAGACAACCCGTACGCTTCAGGTCCGTCTCCAGGTTTCTAATAAGGATGAGTTTCTCAAGCCGGGCATGAATGCCTATCTGAAACTGAATACCAAGAGCCAGGAGATGCTGCTGATACCAAGCCAGGCCGTTATCGATACCGGCAAAGAACAGCGCGTGATTACTGTTGATGATGAAGGCAAGTTTGTGCCGAAACAGATCCACGTTCTGCATGAATCACAGCAACAGTCCGGCATCGGTTCCGGCCTGAATGAAGGCGATACCGTGGTGGTCAGTGGCCTGTTCCTCATTGACTCCGAAGCCAATATTACGGGCGCGCTGGAACGTATGCGCCACCCTGAAAAAACAGAAAGCAGTATGCCAGCAATGTCTGACCAGCCTGTAAATATGCATTCAGGGCACTGAGGAGACGACGATGATTGAATGGATTATCCGGCGCTCTGTCGCCAACCGTTTCCTGGTCATGATGGGGGCCCTGTTTCTCAGCATCTGGGGTACATGGACGATTATTAACACGCCGGTCGATGCCTTGCCTGACCTGTCAGATGTGCAGGTCATTATCAAAACCAGCTATCCCGGCCAGGCCCCGCAGATTGTAGAAAACCAGGTCACCTATCCACTTACCACCACCATGCTGTCCGTACCTGGCGCAAAAACCGTGCGTGGTTTTTCACAGTTCGGGGATTCGTATGTGTATGTCATTTTTGAAGACGGCACCGATCTGTACTGGGCCCGTTCCCGCGTGCTGGAATATCTGAATCAGGTTCAGGGAAAACTGCCTGCCGGTGTGAGTTCTGAAATCGGTCCTGATGCCACGGGTGTGGGCTGGATTTTTGAATATGCCCTTGTCGATCGCAACGGAAAACACGACCTTTCAGAACTGCGCTCTCTGCAGGACTGGTTCCTGAAATTTGAGCTGAAAACCATCCCGAACGTGGCTGAGGTCGCTTCGGTTGGCGGCGTGGTGAAACAGTACCAGATTCAGGTCAATCCGGTAAAACTGTCCCAGTACGGTATCAGCCTGCCCGAAGTGAAACAGGCACTTGAATCGTCTAACCAGGAGGCCGGTGGCTCATCCGTTGAAATGGCCGAAGCGGAGTATATGGTCCGTGCCAGCGGTTATCTTCAGAGCATTGATGATTTTAATAACATCGTCCTGAAAACAGGTGAGAACGGCGTGCCGGTTTATCTGCGGGATGTTGCCCGCGTGCAGACCGGGCCCGAAATGAGGCGTGGTATTGCCGAGCTGAACGGCCAGGGAGAAGTCGCTGGCGGCGTGGTGATCCTGCGGTCGGGTAAAAATGCGCGCGACGTTATCACGGCAGTGAGGGATAAACTGGAGACGCTGAAGGCCAGCCTGCCGGAAGGCGTTGAAATCGTGACCACCTACGATCGCAGCCAGTTAATCGACCGGGCGATTGATAACCTCAGTTACAAGCTTCTTGAAGAGTTTATCGTTGTTGCTGTCGTTTGCGCACTGTTCCTCTGGCATGTCCGTTCTGCCCTGGTGGCGATTATTTCTCTGCCACTTGGCCTGTGTATCGCCTTTATCGTCATGCACTTCCAGGGACTGAACGCCAATATCATGTCGCTGGGAGGGATAGCGATTGCCGTCGGTGCGATGGTGGATGCCGCCATTGTGATGATTGAAAATGCGCACAAACGGCTTGAGGAGTGGGATCATCAGCATCCGGGTGAGCAGATTGACAACGCCACCCGCTGGAAGGTGATTACCGACGCCTCCGTGGAAGTGGGACCCGCGTTGTTCATTAGCCTGCTGATCATCACCCTGTCCTTTATTCCTATCTTTACCCTGGAAGGGCAGGAAGGTCGTCTGTTTGGCCCGCTGGCATTCACGAAAACGTACTCCATGGCGGGAGCGGCCGCACTGGCCATCATCGTCATTCCTATTCTGATGGGATTCTGGATCCGGGGGAAAATTCCTGCCGAGACAAGTAACCCCCTGAACCGGGTGCTGATCAAAGCGTATCATCCTTTGCTGCTGCGGGTCCTCCACTGGCCAAAAACAACCCTGCTGGTTGCGGCCTTGTCCATTTTCACGGTTATCTGGCCACTGAGTCAGGTGGGCGGTGAATTTCTGCCGAAGATTAACGAGGGCGATCTGCTGTATATGCCGTCGACCTTGCCTGGCGTCTCTCCGGCAGAAGCTGCAGCGCTCCTGCAGACAACAGACAAGTTAATCAAAAGCGTTCCTGAAGTGGCTTCTGTATTTGGCAAGACCGGTAAAGCAGAGACCGCAACGGATTCCGCGCCGCTCGAAATGGTGGAAACCACGATCCAGCTCAAACCTGAGGATCAGTGGCGTCCCGGCATGACAATTGACAAGATTATTGATGAACTCGACAGGACAGTCCGTTTACCGGGTCTGGCAAACCTCTGGGTGCCGCCTATCCGTAACCGTATTGATATGCTCTCAACCGGGATCAAAAGCCCGATAGGTATCAAAGTGTCCGGGACTGTTCTGTCCGATATCGACGCGACGGCGCAGAGTATCGAGGCGGTAGCCAAAACCGTGCCTGGCGTGGTGTCTGTCCTGGCTGAGCGACTTGAGGGCGGGCGCTACATCGATATCGATATCAACCGGGAGAAAGCCTCCCGCTACGGGATGACGGTAGGTGATGTCCAGCTGTTCGTCTCTTCAGCCATCGGAGGTGCTATGGTGGGTGAGACGGTTGAAGGGGTGGCCCGGTACCCTATTAACATTCGCTACCCGCAGGATTACCGGAACAGTCCGCAGGCGCTGAAACAGATGCCGATCCTGACCCCGATGAAGCAGCAGATCACGCTGGGCGATGTCGCGGATATTAACGTCGTTTCTGGACCAACCATGCTGAAAACCGAAAATGCCCGGCCAGCCAGCTGGATTTATGTTGATGCCCGCGGCAGGGACATGGTGTCGGTGGTTAACGACATTAAGACGGCCATCAGCGAGAAAGTGAAACTGAGACCGGGAACCAGTGTGGCATTCTCCGGACAGTTTGAACTGCTTGAGCATGCCAACAAGAAACTGAAGCTGATGGTGCCGATGACGGTGATGATCATTTTCATCCTGTTGTATCTGGCATTCCGCCGGGTTGACGAAGCCCTGCTGATCCTGATGAGCCTGCCGTTCGCCCTGGTTGGCGGAATATGGTTCCTGTACTGGCAGGGCTTCCATATGTCAGTGGCGACCGGAACCGGGTTTATCGCCCTGGCCGGGGTGGCAGCAGAGTTTGGCGTGGTCATGCTGATGTATCTGCGTCATGCCATTGAAGCGCACCCGGAATTGTCCCGTAAAGAGACGTTCACACCGGAAGGTCTTGATGAAGCCCTCTATCATGGTGCCGTACTGCGTGTCCGGCCGAAAGCCATGACCGTGGCGGTGATCATTGCGGGTCTGCTGCCAATACTCTGGGGAACCGGCGCAGGTTCAGAAGTCATGAGCCGTATTGCTGCGCCAATGATTGGTGGGATGATCACGGCTCCGCTGCTGTCCCTGTTCATTATTCCTGCCGCCTACAAATTAATCTGGCTGCGCAGACATAAAAAAAGCGTGTCATAACCCTGAAAGGGCGCCCCCAGTGGGCGTCCTTCTGCACTGATTCACCCTGACGTCAGGGTTTATATCGATAATATACAGAGGTGAGTATGAAAAAAGTGGTTCTAATGGCCCTGGCTCTCGGCCTGTCACTGCCTGCAATGGCGAGTGAAAAAGTCATTGATATGTACAAATCTGAAAACTGTGGCTGTTGTTCCCTGTGGGGCAAAGCGATGGAAAAAGACGGGTTCGAAGTGCGAACTCACGTCATGAATGATCAGGCGCTGTCAGCCCTGAAAGAAAAGCATGCTGTTCCTGCTGGACTACGAAGTTGTCATACCGCGGTTGTAGGTAATTTGATCATTGAAGGCCATGTGCCTGCGGCAACGATACATAAGGCCATGCAGTCTGGTTCGGGTATATACGGTCTCGCCACCCCCGGTATGCCAGCAGGAAGTCCGGGAATGGAGATGGGGGCCCGAAAAGAGGCTTACGATGTTATCGCATTCTCACCGGAGGGCAGTAAAAAAGTCTTCCAGCGAATCGAATAGTCAGCGGAACGGCTGATAACGGGACGCCGGCAGCAGGCACTCTTATGCCGGCGGCATTCGTGGTAATCGCATCCATGACATATCCTGAAGACAGAAAATGCTTCAGATATGCATAAGGAGAGTTACTGTGAAAAATGACAATGCAGTGGAACATAACAACCAGACTGCTTCTGAGCAGACATCATCCCCGGACGAGAGTCACGCATTGCATAAGGTGAGAGATCCCGTGTGCGGGATGGTCATCCTGCCTGACAAGGCGCACAGCAGCATTCGATACCAGGACCATCAGCTTTATTTCTGCTCCGCCAGCTGTGAGAGCAAATTTAAAGCCCATCCCGATCATTATTTTACCGAAGATGCCAGTGAATATCACCATCACCACGACCACCATGAAGTCAGCCCTGATAAGATAAAACAGTCTCACCGCCAGGCGGAGAAAGAGATTTCTGAAGGTGTGTGGACATGTCCGATGCATCCGGAGATACGCCGTAGTGGTCCCGGAAGCTGTCCTGTCTGTGGAATGGCACTGGAGCCGCTCGTAGCTACGGCATCCACGGGGACGAGTGATGAACTTCGCGACATGACAAGACGCTTCTGGCTGGGGTTGTTGCTGGCGTTTCCGGTTCTGATACTCGAAATGGGTTCTCATCTGTTTCCCGCTTTGAGGAATACAGTACCGCCACAGTACAACACATGGCTGCAGTTACTTCTGGCCTCTCCTGTCGTTTTGTGGTGTGGCTGGCCATTCTTCGCCCGGGCCGGAATGTCGTTACGTAACCGCTCCCTGAATATGTTTACCCTTGTTGCAATGGGGACCGGCGTAGCCTGGGTTTACAGCGTCATTGCAACCGTCTTCCCCTCCTGGTTTCCTGCATCGTTCAGAAACATGGATGGCCTGGTGGCCATTTATTTTGAAGCCGCAGCTGTTATTACGGTGCTTGTTCTGCTGGGACAGGTCCTTGAATTGCGGGCAAGGGAACAAACCTCAGGTGCCATTACTGCGCTTCTTAACCTTGCCCCCAAAACCGCCAGGCGGCTGGATCAAGACGGTCATGAAACGGATATTAATGCGGAAGATGTCCTGCCTGGCGATAAGCTCCGCATCAGACCTGGAGAGAGTATTCCGGTCGACGGTATCGTGGTCGAAGGCAAAACAACCGTTGATGAATCGATGGTGACCGGGGAATCTATGCCTGTTACCAAAACGGAGGGTGACCCTGTCATCGGGGGGACCATTAATCAGACAGGTAGTCTTATCATCCGTGCAGAGAAAGTCGGTGATGAAACGATGCTCTCACGAATTGTTCAGATGGTCGCTGATGCACAGCGTTCGCGGGCCCCCATCCAGAGAATGGCTGACAGCGTTTCAGGCTGGTTTGTTCCTCTGGTGATACTTATCGCGGTTGTTGCTTTCATGATCTGGTCTGTCTGGGGGCCCGAGCCCAGGATGGCGCACGGTCTCATTGCGGCTGTGTCGGTCCTGATTATTGCCTGTCCCTGCGCGCTGGGGCTGGCCACGCCGATGTCGATAATGGTGGGGGTGGGCAAAGGAGCCCAGGCCGGGGTGTTAATCAAGAATGCCGAAGCCCTTGAGCGTCTTGAAAAAGTGGACACGCTGGTTGTCGACAAAACAGGCACGCTCACGGAAGGTTCGCCGACGGTGACAGGGATTATCAGTCTCAATCCGGGTGGGGAAACATCTCTTTTGCGTGTAACGGCCGCAGTGGAAAAAGGCTCGCAGCATCCGCTGGGTATGGCAGTAGTTAAAGCAGCACAGGAAAAGGGGATCGCAATACCCGCAGTCACTCATTTCAATGCGCCGTCGGGTAAAGGTGTCTCAGGCGATGTCGAAGGTCAACGGGTTGTTATTGGTAATGAACTGGCTATGCAGGAAAACAGTATCGTTATTGATAATCAAAAGGCCGTTGCGGATACGTTGCGGATGGAAGGCGCTACCGTTATCTATGTGGCCACAGACGGGCACCTTGCAGGCCTGATAGCTATCTCGGATCCCGTGAAAGCAACCACGCCGGATGCGCTTAAAGCTTTGCGTCAGGCGGGGATCCGCATCGTTATGCTCACCGGGGATAACCAGCTTACCGCTGAAGCAGTCGCACGGAAACTGGGAATAGATGAGGTTGAAGCCGGGATTCTGCCGGATGGCAAAAAAGCAGTGATAACCCGACTGAAAGCGTCTGGCCATGTGGTTGCGATGGCCGGAGACGGTGTGAATGATGCCCCGGCGCTGGCAGCGGCTGACGTGGGTATAGCCATGGGAACGGGTACAGATGTGGCAATTGAAAGTGCCGGAGTCACCCTTCTCAAAGGCGACTTGATGATACTGAACAGGGCCCGTCATCTGTCAGAAATCACCATGAAAAATATCCGACAGAATCTGTTTTTTGCATTTATCTACAACGCACTTGGCGTGCCTGTGGCTGCAGGTCTGCTTTATCCTGTGTATGGAATACTGCTGTCGCCAGTTATTGCGGCGGCGGCCATGGCTCTTTCCTCCGTCAGCGTCATTGTGAATGCGTTGCGTCTGAAAAGTGTCAGGCTCGGGAAATAACACTGAGTGAAGGGGCTGTTACGAACAGAAGGAGTCCAGTATGAAAAGTACCACCTATGCGCTTATTGCTGTCGCCGCGATCGCGGCATTTGCCCTCCTGCGCGAACACTGGTCACATGTGGCAGGTTACTGGCCATATCTGTTATTGCTGGTCTGCCCGCTAATGCATCTTTTCCACGGCCACGGAGGGCATGGAGATCATCAACATCAAGGAAGTGAAAACGATAAAAAAAATTAATCCGGCAGACGGGGCCGCGTCGCGGCCCCGTTATCAGTCCAGGTATCGTTCGTAGTCTCTGGCATGCGCAAAGGCATGCTGTTCAAGTTTGTTATCAGCGGGTGCCGCTGCCCGGAACGCCAGTGAGTTAACAGGATTGTTATTGATGACCAGCTCGTAATGCAGATGAGGACCGGATGAACGTCCGCTGTTACCGGATAACGCAATAGCGTCTCCCCGGGTAACCCTGGCCCCTTTAGTAACGAGTATTTTATTGAGGTGGAGATAGCGAGTTTTAACACCGGCTTTTCCCGTTACTTCAACAAAATATCCCATGGTACTGTTGTATTCGGCCCGGGTGATTTTTCCGTCGATGACGCTGACTATTTTCGTGTTCATGGGCATGGAATAATCAATGCCATTATGGGGACTCACTTTTCCCGATACCGGGTTAAGTCTTGCAGGATTGAAAGGCGAACTGAGTCTTGCTGTGGCCGGTAACGGATAATCGAGACTGCCTTTCCCGGAAGTATCGGAAAGGTTATAGAACTTTTTATCTGATATACGATACGCCGTGTAATTAAATGAACCGGACGTAAATTTATAGGCCACGACACGTGATTTTCCCGCTTTCTTTTGCAGTACGAGTTTTAATGATTCATTTTTTTTCAAATGCCGCAGATTAAACCGGGAAGGCAAGGAGCGCTGAAGAGTAGCGATCTCGTTCGATTCCAGCCCCGAGCGGGTGGCTGAAAGGTAGGCATTTTCTTTTACGACATCGGTAGAATACATTTACTGGAATTCGCCGTTAGCATGAACACTGCGGCGTATGCTAGGGGTTTTCAGGAGGCGTGTCATCTGTCAGTTAATCGGGAGCACCGTTGATGGTCGTCATTTTTGTAACATATCTTGTTTCCCGTTTGCTCCTGAAGCTCTGGGAACTGTATGACCAGCCCGACGGTGATGATTAACGGGACTGAAACAGGTTACGGCAGAGCAATATGGGGCTCATGTCCTGCTACGTAACCCGTCAGTAAAGCCCTGCTGCGCACCTGACGCTAAGCACTAACCCGCCTGCAGTTACCTGGTCGAATACAGCCCGCGAAGCTTTCTTGCCTGCGTCTGATGTGCTTCCGCACCGGCATTATTGACCTGCTCATGCACGAGAGCGGCTTTTTCTCCGGCATTCAGTTCGTTAAAAGAAGAAGACGAGGTCTTTGAATTTGCATCACTGCCGGACAGCATTTTTTTATGTTCCTCAATCATTTTCTGATGCGCATAGGACGCGCTGTTGTTCATAAATGAATGAGCAACAATGGCCCTTTCATGTTCATTCATTTCAGAGAATGAGGGCGTGTTGTTTTTATTAACCCTGTCCGGTAAGTTTTCATGCGTCGAGGAATTCACATGACTGACGGCTGAGGCATTATTAACAAATCGATGTGCTTCATGGGCAATATCACTGGACTGAGCAAAAGCTGCCCCACAAAATAAAGCTGTAAACGCAGTGGTCGTGATTAATATATTCATGTGTAATTACCTTCTGAGGTACATAAAAGATGTCCTTATGATCATATATAAAAATAATCAACCTGTGGGGAAGATGACGTAAATGTAATACAGCTATGTACATTACACGATTGTAATGAATTTGTTTCTTAAGGTGTGCTAGATTCATTTCATTGTAAGTGGATGAACCAGTAATTTAATTTAAATCGGTTCTCGAATTCTGTCAGTAACCATACTTTAAATAAGGGAATGCGCATGCTGTTGAAAACGTCTCGACGAACTTTCCTGAAGGGGTTAACCCTCTCTGGCGTAGCCGGAAGTCTTGGCGTATGGAGTTTCAATGCGCGTTCCAGTCTGAGCCTGCCAGTTGCCGCATCCCTGCAGGGTACTCAGTTTGACCTGACCATTGGTGAAACGGCCGTCAATATCACGGGCAGTGAGCGTCAGGCCAAAACAATCAATGGAGGCCTGCCGGGGCCCGTTCTTCGCTGGAAAGAAGGTGACACCATTACCCTGAAGGTCAAAAACCGTCTTAATGAACAGACGTCCATTCACTGGCACGGCATTATTCTTCCGGCCAATATGGATGGTGTTCCGGGGCTGAGTTTTATGGGCATAGAGCCTGATGATACCTACGTTTACACCTTTAAGGTTAAGCAGAACGGGACTTACTGGTACCACAGCCATTCCGGTCTGCAGGAACAGGAGGGGGTATACGGTGCCATTATCATCGATGCCAGGGAGCCAGAACCGTTTGCTTACGATCGTGAGCATGTGGTCATGTTGTCTGACTGGACCGATGAAAATCCTCACAGCCTGCTGAAAAAATTAAAAAAACAGTCGGATTACTACAATTTCAATAAACCAACCGTTGGCTCTTTTTTCCGCGACGTGAATACCAGGGGGCTGTCAGCCACCATTGCCGATCGGAAAATGTGGGCTGAAATGAAAATGAATCCGACTGACCTCGCGGATGTCAGTGGCTACACCTACACCTATCTCATGAACGGGCAGGCCCCGCTGAAAAACTGGACCGGACTGTTCCGTCCCGGTGAAAAGATACGCTTACGGTTTATCAACGGCTCGGCAATGACCTATTTCGATATCCGTATCCCCGGGCTGAAAATGACGGTCGTGGCTGCAGATGGCCAGTATGTAAACCCGGTTACCGTTGACGAATTCAGGATTGCCGTTGCCGAAACCTATGATGTCATTGTGGAGCCTCAGGGTGAGGCCTATACCATCTTCGCACAATCCATGGACAGGACCGGTTACGCTCGAGGGACACTGGCCACGAGAGAGGGGTTAAGTGCTGCCGTTCCCCCCCTCGATCCCCGTCCTCTGTTGACCATGGAAGATATGGGTATGGGGGGAATGGGACATGATATGGCAGGAATGGACCACAGCCAGATGGGAGGCATGGATAACAGCGGAGAGATGATGTCTATGGACGGTGCTGACCTTCCGGTTAGCGGGACATCCTCCGCGCCCATGGATCACAGCAGCATGGCCGGTATGGATCATTCCCGGATGGCCGGAATGCCGGGTATGCAAAGTCATCCTGCGTCAGAAACGGATAACCCACTGGTTGATATGCAGGCGATGAGCGTCTCTCCGAAATTAAATGATCCGGGTATTGGTCTTCGAAATAACGGAAGAAAGGTTCTCACGTACGCGGATTTGAAAAGCCGCTTTGAGGATCCTGACGGACGTGAACCTGGCCGTACCATAGAACTGCATTTAACCGGCCACATGGAAAAGTTTGCCTGGTCATTTAACGGAATCAAGTTTTCAGATGCCGCACCGGTGCTGCTGAAATACGGTGAGCGGCTCAGGATCACGCTGATCAACGATACCATGATGACTCACCCCATTCACCTGCATGGTATGTGGAGCGATCTGGAAGATGAAAACGGTAATTTCATGGTTCGTAAACACACAATAGATGTTCCCCCTGGTACAAAACGCAGTTACAGAGTGACAGCAGATGCGCTTGGCCGCTGGGCGTATCACTGCCATTTGCTCTATCACATGGAAATGGGAATGTTTCGTGAAGTCCGGGTGGAGGAATGATGCGAATGAAGAGAAATTTGAAGGCCATACCTGTTCTGGTCGCCGGTTTGTTTACCTCACAGCTTTCTATTGCGGCGGGCTCCGTCTCTGCAGATCCCCACGCCGGGCACGACATGTCTGCCATGCAGATGCCAGCAGATGAGAATTTCACTGAGATGACGTCAATGGAGCCCATTGTAACTGAGAGCAGAACGCCAATTCCGCCTGTTACCGATGCCGACCGGAAGGCTGCATTCGGCAATTTACAGGGGCATGCGATTCACGACAGTGCGATTAATTATCTGGTTCTGCTGGATCAACTGGAATGGCAACGGTCGGATAACACCAACAATTTCAGCTGGAGTGTTAACAGCTGGATTGGAGGCGACACAGATCGGATTTGGCTAAAGAGTGAAGGTGAACGAAGCAATGGGGAAACGGAGGCGGCTGAAGCGCAGTTACTCTGGGGACATGCGGTTGGCCCATGGTGGGATTTGGTTGCGGGTGTCAGGCAGGATTTCAGACCTGCTTCTGCCCGGACCTGGGCTGCTGTCGGTTTTCAGGGGCTGGCACTCTATAATTTTGAGTCTGAAATTACGGGTTTTGTCAGTAATGGCGGAAAAGCAGCCCTTCGTCTGGGAGGAGAATACGACGTTTTACTGACTAACCGGCTCATACTCCAGCCATCCTATGAGGTGAATTTCTACAGTCAGGATGATGAATCGCGGGGTCGCGGCAGGGGACTGACTGACACAGAGCTGGGGCTCCGGCTGCGCTATGAAATACGCCGTGAGTTTGCACCCTATATAGGCGTTTCCTGGAATCAACTTTACGGGAAAACATCCGATATGGCGAAAAGAGAAGGTGAGAAAGACCATCAGGTAGTATTCCTGGCGGGAGCCAGAATCTGGTTTTAACGCACTGATATAAAACACTCAACTAAACAGGTAAATAAAATGTCGATTTTAAATAAAGCCATTCTTACAGGTGGCCTCGTTATGGGCGTTGCTTTCTCTGCTATGGCCCATCCGGAATTAAAAAGCTCTGTGCCACAGGCTGATTCAGCCGTAGCGGCCCCGGAAAAGATTCAGCTTAATTTCTCGGAAAATCTGACCGTGAAATTCTCAGGTGCAAAATTAACGATGACGGGTATGAAAGGCATGTCATCACATTCTCCGATGCCGGTCGCGGCAAAAGTGGCGCCAGGCGCTGACCCTAAATCGATGGTCATTATTCCGCGAGAGCCTTTACCCGCTGGCACTTATCGTGTTGACTGGCGCGCGGTTTCTTCAGATACGCACCCTATTACCGGTAATTACACCTTTACAGTGAAGTAATATTATGAACGACCTGATTATGATTGTTATTCGTTTTCTTCTTTATCTGGATTTGATGGTAATATTTGGATTGCCATTTTTTCAGATATATGGAATAAGCGGTGTCAGACATGAAACCTATAACCTGACTAATTTCAGGTCGTTTATAACCTTTGCTGTTGTTACAGGCATCATTCTTACTGGCATTAATATGCTCCTGGTATCTAATGCCATGAGTGGAGTAACTGACCTCAGAGAATTATCCATCCATGTTATCGAGATGGTGATAGAAGAAACTGATGTGGGTATTAGCTGGATTGTCAGGCTCTGTGCCCTGTTTACCACACTCGGTGCTTTGTTCCTTTACACTAATAAGAGAGTATTGTCCTGCCTGCTGATGACGATGAGTGGGGGCGTGGCGCTGGCTACACTTGCCTGGGGAGGACACGCCGTTATGCATGACGGTCTGCATTACTATCTCCATTTACTGAGCGATCTGACCCATCTCGGCGCTGCAGGTGCCTGGACAGGTGCTCTGGTTGCATTTGCTATCCTGCTGATGCGCAGAAACGAGCATAATGCACAGAGCGTCATTGTGATATCTGACTCCCTGGCAAAATTTGCCACGGCAGGAACGGTGATTGTTGTAGCCCTGATCCTGAGTGCGCTGGTCAACTATCTGTATATTGCTGAGGGTAACTTAACTCCCTTATTCAACAGTTCCTGGGGGAGGATATTGCTTGCCAAGACGGCTCTGTTTGTTCTGATGCTTCTTCTGGCTGCAGCAAACCGGTTTCACCTGGGTCCCCGGCTTGAAGTTATGGTCAGGGAAGGGAATTATGATCGCAGCGTTGCCCTGATGCGAAACAGCATCCTGACAGAATTCGTTGTTGCGATTATCATTCTGGGCGCCGTAGCGTGGCTCGGAATGCTTGCTCCGTCTCAGGTCAGCTAGGGGACAGCCAAAGCTCATGCGTGAGATTTTTACTTTCATATCAGCGAGTTGACCATGCAGCGTATTTTAATCGTTGAAGACGAACAAAAAACAGGTCGTTACCTGCAGCAGGGACTGGTTGAGGAAGGCTATCAGGCCGATCTCTTTAATAATGGCCGCGATGGTCTCGGGGCCGCGTCGAAGGGACAGTATGATTTGATAATACTGGACGTGATGCTGCCTTTCCTCGACGGGTGGCAAATCATCAGCGCACTGAGGGAGTCCGGGCACGAAGAACCGGTCCTGTTTTTAACCGCAAAGGACAACGTGCGGGACAAAGTGAAAGGACTGGAGCTTGGCGCAGATGACTACCTGATTAAGCCCTTTGATTTTACGGAGCTGGTTGCACGTGTAAGAACCCTACTGCGCCGGGCACGCTCGCAGGCCGCAACAGTCTGCACCATCGCCGATATGACCGTTGATATGGTGCGCCGGACCGTGATCCGTTCGGGGAAGAAGATCCATCTCACCGGTAAAGAATACGTTCTGCTTGAGTTGCTGCTGCAACGCACCGGAGAAGTGTTACCCAGGAGTCTTATCTCGTCCCTGGTCTGGAGCATGAATTTTGACAGTGATACGAATGTGATTGATGTCGCCGTGAGACGTCTGAGAAGTAAAATTGATGATGACTTTGAGCCAAAACTGATCCATACCGTTCGCGGTGCCGGATATGTCCTGGAGATCAGAGAAGAGTGAGGTTCAAAATTTCCCTGACCACACGCCTGAGCCTGATTTTTTCTGCGGTGATGCTTACGGTATGGTGGTTATCAAGTTTTATCCTGATTAGCACCCTTAATGGCTATTTCGATAATCAGGACCGCGATTTTCTGACAGGTAAACTTCAGCTCACCGAAGAGTTTCTTAAAACAGAGACGTTCAGGAACAAAACGGATATTAAGTCATTATCAGAAAAAATAAACGATGCGATGGTGGGGCACAATGGCTTATTCATTTCTATAAAAAACATGGAAAATGAAAAAATTGTTGAACTCTATGCCAAAAATTCTGTTGTTCCAGCGGTCCTGCTTAATAAGTCGGGTGATATTCTCGACTATATGATCCAGACGGAAGAAAATAACACCGTGTACCGCAGTATCTCGCGGCGGGTTGCCGTGACGCCGGAACAGGGTAAAAGCAAACATGTCATCATTACGGTTGCCACGGATACTGGGTATCACACCCTGTTTATGGACAAACTCAGTACCTGGCTGTTCTGGTTCAATATCGGTCTGGTCTTTATTTCTATTTTTCTGGGCTGGCTGACCACACGTATTGGTCTGAAACCGTTACGGGAAATGACCAGTCTGGCTTCCTCCATGACTGTACACAGCCTGGATCAGCGTCTAAATCCCGATCTGGCTCCGCCGGAAATCTCTGAGACCATGCAGGAGTTCAATAATATGTTTGATCGCCTGGAGGGGGCATTCCGGAAACTGTCAGATTTCTCGTCTGACATCGCGCATGAGCTGCGCACACCAGTCAGTAATCTGATGATGCAGACGCAGTTTGCACTGGCTAAGGAAAGGGATGTTTCGCATTACCGCGAAATTTTATTCGCTAACCTGGAAGAACTGAAAAGGTTGTCACGAATGACCAGTGACATGCTTTTTCTGGCACGTTCAGAGCATGGTCTGCTGC
>NZ_JAOWFM010000053.1:0-208904 GCF_030333655.1 Citrobacter sp. CK180
TGATCCTACCCACGTAATATGGACACAGGCCTAAGCGAGGTTCTTGTTTTCAAATTGTTCCGGACTGAGGCCGCCACACCAACTGTGCCGCCGCCACCGATTGTAATCACATTCGATATAATTAAACACCGTTGCCCGCATTATTTCCCGGCTGATAAAGTGTTCTCCATGGATACATTCCACTTTCAGCGAATGAAAGAAGCTTTCCACGCAGGCATTATCGTAGCAGCAACCTTTTGCGCTCATACTTCCACGCAGATTATGCCGCTTCAGTTGCGCCTGATAATCTGCTGAACAGTACTGGCCTCCACGGTCCGTGTGAACGATAACGTTCCGGGGCCTCTTACGCCGCCACAGCGCCATCTGCAGGGCATCGCAGGCCAGTTGCGCCGTCATGCGTGGCGACATTGACCAGCCAATAACGGCACGTGACCACAGGTCAATGACCACTGCCAGATACAGCCAGCCTTCATCTGTACGTAAGTACGTGATGTCTCCTGCCCACTTCTGGTTCGGGCCACTGGCGTAAAAATCCTGCTCCAACAGATTTTCTGACACAGGCAGGCCGTGTGCGCGGTAGCTGACCGGGCTGAACTTCCGGGAGGCCTTTGCCCTCAGTCCCTGACGGCGCAGGCTTGCCGCCACGGTTTTTACGTTAAAGGGGTAACCCTGAGCACGCAGTTCATCCGTCAGGCGTGGGGCACCGTAACGCTGTTTTGACCGGGTAAAAGCCGCGAGGACAACGCTGTCGCAGTGTTGGCGGAACTGCTGACGCGTGCTTATCCTTGTCCGCCGCTGACACCACGTATACCAGCCGCTGCGGGCCACCCGGAGCACGCGGCACATTGCTTTGATGCTGAACTCAGCCTGATGTTTTTCAATAAAGACATACTTCATTTCAGGCGCTTCGCGAAGTATGTCGCGGCCTTTTGGAGGATAGCCAGCTCTTCATCCCGTTCTGCCAGCTGGCGTTTGAGACGTGCAATCTCGGTAGACATCTCCAGTTCACGTTCAGAAGACGTCTGCTGATTTTGCTGTTTACTGCGCCAGTTGTAGAGCTGTGATTCATACAGGCTGAGTTCACGGGCTGCGGCAGTAACACCGATGCGTTCAGCAAGCTTCAGGGCTTCACTGCGAAATTCAGGCGAATGCTGTTTACGGGGTTTTTTACTGGTTGATACTGTTTTTGTCATGTGAGTCACCTCTGACTGAGAGTTTACTCACTTAGCCGCGTGTCCACTATTGCTGGGTAAGATCACTCGACCGGTCGCGCGGTGATCCCCAGTCCGGCTTTTACGGCCGCGCGTACCGCCGCTAACGTTGAGGCCACATAGGCAAGGCGCCAGGGAATATTCGCCGCATTCAACGTCGCTAATACGATATCGCGGAACGGGCTGGGATCGTCTAACAACACCAGCGGGATCGGTTCCCCCTTCTGTAGCACATATTCCGCCGCGCAGTACCAGTGTGTCGGCGATGTGCGCAGGTTCAGGAACTCGAAAGATCCCGGACGGTGCGTAGTGACAATCAAATCCACTTCCTGCGATTTCAGCATATCCACCATAAAGGCGTTACGTTTCACCCTCACATCCAGAGCAAGCTTCGGGTAAACCGAACTGATCCGATTGAGCAGGAAAGGCAATATCGTATCGGCGGATTCATCAGAAGCGCCAATTGTTAATACGCCCTGAAGATTGCTAAACATCAATGATGAGCACGCCTCATCATTAAAGCGCAGGATTTTTCTGGCGTAACCCAGAAGCTGAATACCGTGTTCAGTCAACAGCTTGTTACGACCATGACGGGCGAACAACTCCTTACCCACAAGCTGCTCAAGACGCTGCATTTGCTGGCTCACCGCAGACTGAGTACGACATACCGCCGCCGCCGCAGCGGCGAACGTGTTCAGATCGGCAACAGCAACAAACGTTCTCAGCAGATCGAGGTCGAGGTTAATTATCGGACGATTTGCATTTATCATAATTTTTCACTTACTGGCGGGTCATACCATGCTGACCTGGTTAATGCTGTGTGTTCATAAACAAACAATTCCATTTGTAATGTGCTTCCCTCGCCGTTTCACTTGCGTAACCAAGTGAAAGTAAAAATGTATTTGGTGCTGCTAACAACCTCTTCTCCTTTCTTTTCGAATAATCCCAGAGGTCATTACCAGGGATATATCGAGGAGAAGACGCATACCTTTTTAGGTAACAACGGAATTCTGCTAAGGATAAACGTGTAATTTTGTAAATGTAAAAGAAGTTAACGGACATTTACCGACACAAAAAAAGCCTACTGAGCAACAAGTTAGTTATAGATGCTCGTCATAAAAATTAGCAGACAACGCAGACTGCGCACCATTTCCTGGGGCTTATCTTAACCCAAAACCACTATATTTATAAGCCTTAATACGAATAATCTGAAGCGTGATTATGTTATCTTAACTAAGAAAATTATGTATTATTAATCTCACCAGCAGGTGCTTTTTAAATATTAAATAATAATTAATTAAGATCGCCACTACTCATTAATTCTACTTAACAATAGATTTACACCCTAACGTTTACAGATCATGGCGATAACAGTAGTTTCGTAAAAGCATTCAGTATTTTCCTGATAATTGAGTTATGCTGACGCCGCTAACACTTTCCTCCCTGAGTTTAGACTATTTTTTAACAAAACATACAACCACACAAAAGCCCGATACTAAAAACAAAAAACCAATAAAATAAATAAAAGCAGTAATAAAAACTGCAAGAATGGCATTAAAGCAGGACTTAACAGCATAATCCCACACTAAGCCTGAGCAAAATCTTCTACTGCTGACCCTTCAAAACTCACCGCTGTGGGAGTACATTGTTCCGTGCTGACTTCCACGGCAGGGAGTGGCGATAACAGCTAAAAAGGTCAAGATTCATGTCCCCCATTGAAAAATCCAGCAAACTAGAAAATGTCTGTTATGACATCCGCGGCCCTGTTCTGAAAGAAGCGAAACGCCTGGAAGAAGAAGGCAATAAAGTTCTGAAACTGAACATCGGCAACCCCGCCCCTTTTGGGTTTGAAGCGCCTGATGAGATCCTGGTCGATGTCATCCGCAATTTACCAACGGCGCAGGGGTATTGCGATTCAAAGGGTCTGTATTCCGCACGCAAAGCGATCATGCAGCATTACCAGGCGCGCGGCATGCGCGACGTCACCGTAGAAGATATCTATATTGGTAACGGCGTATCCGAATTGATCGTGCAGGCAATGCAGGCGTTGCTGAACAGCGGGGACGAAATGCTGGTTCCCGCGCCGGATTACCCGCTGTGGACAGCGGCAGTCTCGCTCTCCAGCGGCAAAGCGGTACACTATCTTTGCGATGAATCTTCTGACTGGTTCCCGGATCTCGACGACATCCGCGCCAAAATCACGCCGCGTACCCGTGGCATTGTGATAATCAACCCGAATAACCCAACCGGCGCGGTTTACTCCAAAGAGCTGCTGATGGAGATCGTTGAGATTGCCCGTCAACATAATCTGATCATTTTCGCCGATGAGATTTACGACAAGATCCTCTACGACGACGCTGAGCATCATTCTATCGCCGCACTGGCGCCGGATTTGCTGACCATTACGTTCAACGGGCTATCCAAAACCTATCGCGTCGCCGGATTCCGCCAGGGCTGGATGGTGCTGAATGGGCCGAAAAAACACGCCAAAGGCTACATTGAAGGGCTGGAGATGCTGGCGTCAATGCGTCTGTGCGCCAACGTTCCGGCACAGCACGCGATCCAGACGGCGCTGGGCGGCTACCAGAGTATTAGCGAATTCATCATGCCGGGCGGGCGTTTGTATGAACAACGTAACCGCGCGTGGGAGCTGATTAACGATATTCCGGGCGTTTCCTGCGTGAAACCGCGCGGCGCACTGTATATGTTCCCGAAAATAGATGCGAAGCGCTTTAACATCCACGATGACCAGAAGATGGTGCTCGACTTCCTGTTGCAGGAAAAAGTGCTGCTGGTGCAGGGAACCGCGTTCAACTGGCCCTGGCCGGATCACTTCCGCATTGTAACACTGCCTCGTATTGACGACATTGAAATGTCGCTGAGTAAATTCGGGCGCTTCCTGTCAGGATATCATCAGCTGTAACCGTAAACAGGCCGTCGGATGCAACGTGAGCAAGACGAGTATTTGCATCCGATGGCCTTCTCTGCGCACAATGACCCTCAGGTTGTCATCATGAAAAGGTCACTATGAAGCAGAGCCATTTTTTTGCCCACCTCTCCCGCCTGAAACTGATTAACCGCTGGCCATTGATGCGCAACGTGCGCACCGAAAACGTCTCCGAACACAGTTTGCAGGTGGCAATGGTCGCCCACGCGCTTGCCGCTATCAAAAATCGCAAATTCGGCGGCCAGGTCAACGCCGAGCGTATTGCGCTACTGGCGATGTACCACGATGCCTCTGAAGTATTGACCGGCGATCTCCCGACCCCGGTGAAATACTTCAACTCGCAAATCGCGCAGGAATACAAAGCGATAGAGAAAATTGCCCAACAAAAACTGGTGGATATGGTTCCTGACGAACTGCGCGATATTTTTGCACCGCTGATCGACGAACATGCTTACAGCGAAGAAGAGAAATCGGTTGTGAAGCAAGCCGACGCGCTTTGCGCCTATCTGAAGTGTCTGGAAGAGTTATCGGCGGGCAATAATGAATTCCTGCTGGCAAAAACGCGACTGGAAAAAACCCTGGCGTCGCGCCGCAGCGAAGAGATGGACTATTTTATGGCGGTGTTTGTGCCCAGTTTTCACCTCTCGCTGGATGAAATCAGCCAGGATTCGCCGCTATAAATCGTTTTGCCGGATGGCGCTATTCGCTTATCCGACCTACTGCTACATTTGTAGGCCGGATAAGCGAATAGCGCCATCCGGCAAAAAATCAAAACGGAAACAGCACCGGGATCATCACCACGCATACCGCCATAACGATTATCGTAAACGGCACCCCGATCTTAACAAAGTCGCTAAAACTGTAGTTCCCCGGCCCCAGAACCAGCGTGTTTACCGGTGAGGAGACCGGCGTCATGAACGCCGCCGACGCCGCCATTGCCACCACCATCGCGAAAGGATACGGTGACACCCCCATCGACTTCGCTGCCGCAAGGGCTATCGGCGCCATCAGCACGGCGGTCGCGGTATTGGAAATAAACAGCCCGATGGTGGCGCACAGCACAAACAGACATGCCAGCATCATATAGGGGCCATAGCCGCCGCCGACATCCATCAATCCTTTAACGACCAGATCAACGCCGCCGGTCTTTTGCAACGCCAGCGCAAAAGGCATCATCCCGACAATCAGGATAATGCTCGGCCAGTGAATCGCTTTGTAGGAGCTTTCTGCATCAATACAGCGGAATTTCCCCATCAGCAGGCAAGCAATGATTGCTGCGATCGGGTTAGGGATCTCATCGGTCAACATCAGCGCAACCATCAGCACCAGACAGAAGATCGCATGCGGCGCCTGGCTGTGCGCCGGGGAGGCGTCGCTCACTTCCACAGGCATATTCAGCACCACGAAGTCACGGCCCTGCTTCGCCAGTTGACCAATCAGCTTCCAGTTTCCCACCACCAGAATAATGTCGCCCATTAACAGCGCTTCATCAGCAAGCGACCCTTCGATTGCCACGCCGTCACGCTTCAGACCGACGACATTCAGGCCATAGCGCGTACGAAAACCGATCTCGCGCACCGATTTGCCAATCAGTTCCGATTCGGGAATCAGGGAGATTTCCGCCATCCCCACGTCCAGCGCCTGATCGGAAAAATACTCGCCGCGTAAAACCATCGGCTCCAGCAGTTGCTCGCTGCAAAATTCCCGGAGATCCACCTCGGCGGCAGACATATCGATCAGTAACACATCGCGGGCGCGAAATTCCGACACCCCATTGACGTTAACAATAACGCGCCGAAAGCGCCGCCAGCGTTCAACGCCGATCACGTTCGCGCCATAGCGCTCACGCAGCTTGAGGTCATCCAGACGCTGGCCGACCATCGGCGAACCCGGGCGAATGGCAAGCCGACGGGCGCGACCGGTCAGACGGTACTCTTTGATTAAATCGCGAAAGGCGCGACGCTTCCAGCCATCACGCTGCTGCGACGCATCATCCCCTTTCAACATAAAGCGCATCACCAGCATGTAGATAATGCCGAGGAACAGCACCACCAGCCCAATCGGCGTGACGCTAAAGAAGCTAAAACCGTGCAGCCCTTCGCGCAACAGTTCACTGTTCACCACCAGGTTGGGCGGCGTCGCCACCAGCGTCATCATGCCGCTGATAAGACCAGCAAAACTAAGCGGCATCATCAGGCGTGAAGGCGAGGTCTGCATACGCATAGAAACGCTTAACACCACCGGGATGAAAATCGCGACCACGCCGGTTGAACTCATAAACGCGCCAAGCCCGGCAACGGTGATCATCAGCAGCACCAGCATTTTGACTTCGCTGCTACCGGCCATTTTCACCAGCCAGGCGCCCATGACCGTCGCGACGCCGGTACGCACCAGCCCGTCGCCGATAATGAACAAGGCGGCAATCAGAACAACGTTAGGATCGCTGAAGCCGGAAAAGGCCTCTGAGATGCTCAATGTTCCACTCAGAACAAAGGCGACAATGACCAGCAAAGCAATCGCGTCCATGCGCACTTTGCCCGTCGCAAACAAGATAACGGCAATCGCCAGTAAGGAGAGAACCCATATCAATTCACCGTTCACAACATATCCTTGTTAAATGAGAGGGATGGACTGATTCTGCCATAAAAAAGCCCCAACAATGCGGGGCTAAATCATGTTCAGGTATTTCTAAGAACGACCACGTTTCCGTTGGGCTGTTTGGTCACGGAAATGTGCTCAAGGCTGCTCAGGGCAAAATCGACGTCCGCAATGCGGGGCGTGTCCTCAGGCGCATTGACCGCAATGACATGACACCCGGCGGCCAGCCCGGAGAGAATCCCGGCAGGCGCGTCTTCCACCACCGCGCATTCCTGCGGCGAGAGGCCGAGCAGTTGGGCGCCCAGCAGATAGGCATCCGGTTCCGGTTTGCCGCGTTTCACGCGTTCAGCGGTAACAAACACCTCTGGCGCAGGAAGGCCGGCCGCCTGATGGCGCGCCCGCGCAACCGGCATCGAGCCTGAGGTAACGATAGCCCAGGGGATACCGGCTTTATTGAGATGGTTCAGCAATTCGACCGCGCCCGGCAACGCCACAATCCCTGCCGTATCCGTCGCTTCTATCTGTTCCAGACGGGTAAACTCTGCGGCGATCTCCTCTTCCGGCTTTCCCGCCATGAAGTGTCGCAGAGAAGTGATAGCCTGCTTGCCATGAATAAAGCTCAGCACTTCATCATGCGTGAGGCCAAAACGATCGGCCCAGTTGCACCATGTCCGCTCTACAACGGGTAAGGAGTCAACCAACGTTCCATCCAGATCAAACAGAAAGCCTTTGCACTGCACGCTCACCCCCTCAGGCATTGATAATCTGATTAATTTCGTTCGAGCTCAGGTGATACTGGCGCGGGCAGGAGTGCCAGACATTCAGCATACGCTGGTATTTTTCCCACATCGGCGTCTGGGCATTAAAGCCATGCGTACCGGCATCAAAGTGGGTATAGCGCCCTTCCACGTTCACCATAAAGCGAACGTAGCCCAGATAACGCGCTTCGGTTGCGGCATCAAACCCGAGGAACGTCACGCGACGCTCGTCAATGGTCTGCGCGTCTTTCAGGTTAGTCCAGGACACATGTAAGGCGTGATACATCTCCATGATATCGATAATCGTGCGGCAGGTTTCTTCCTTCAGTTCGCCAAACTCACGATCCAGCTCACGCATCTGCAAGCCGTAGCCGCGTTCAATGATCGTTTGCAGACGGCGATAACGCTCGGCGTTGGTCGGGTCGAGCATGGTCATCATTTTGTACTGGTTAGACAAAATCAGACGTTGAGCGTTGGTCATTTCCATTTTGGGACTCCTGTATCACTCTACTGCGGTCAAAAAAAGAAGGCATTGGTATGCCTTCTTTTATATGCGTAATCAGGGGTCAATTACAAATCATCAAGGAAAGTTTTATCCAGTTGTTTGAAGGCGCGCTTAAGCGTGTCAGCTAATGCCTGGTAATCCGGCTTGCCTTCTACTGGCGACAACGCCTGCCCGGCTTCCTGCAATTTTCCCCGAACCTCATAGAACCAGTTCAGGATGGAAGGCGGGAGTGGCGTAACGGAGCGTTTTCCCAGCCACCACATGCCTTGCATCGGTAAACTGAGCGCAAACAGGGCTGTGGCAACCGCCGGGCCTAACTGACCGCCCAGCGCGATTTGCCAGCACAGCGTAAACACCGCGATCGGCGGCATAAAGCGAATGGCGTAACGCGTCATACGAATCACGCGGTTCTCAACAAAGACCGGCGCAAGGCGCTTTTCCATCGGCCACGTCTTTGCGTAGTGCTGCCCCCGGCGAAACAAACTAAAAAAATTCACGGAGCGATTATCCGGTGTCGACATGGCTTTACCTCAACTTCACATATAAAAATTCAAAAATTTGTGCAAAACAACAACTGCAAGGGACATCGTTCAAAACATTTTGTCATTGATACCCACTATCAGGTATCCTGTGTCGGCCTCTAAGGCCAGTAGTCCAAAATCATTGAGTCGTCAAATTTACATATAGTATGCCATTGGCTGAAAAATACGCAAAATGGCATAGACTCAAAGGTATTTCTTCCATCATGCCGAAAAAGATTATTGCGCATGATGTTAATCATAAACGTCAGCGTCATCATGCGTTACGCTCTATGGCTCACTGACGTTTTTTTAGCCACGTATCATAAATAGGTACTTCCATGTCGAGTAAGTTAGTACTGGTTCTGAACTGCGGTAGCTCCTCACTGAAATTTGCAATCATCGATGCAGCGAACGGTGAAGAATACCTTTCTGGTTTAGCCGAATGTTTCCATCTTCCTGAAGCACGTATCAAATGGAAAATGGACGGCAATAAACAAGAAGCGGCTTTAGGTGCAGGCGCCGCTCACAGTGAAGCGCTGAACTTTATTGTTAATACTATTCTGGCACAAAAACCAGAACTGTCTGCGCAGTTGACCGCAATTGGTCACCGTATCGTACACGGCGGCGAGAAGTATACCAGCTCCGTGGTCATTGATGACTCCGTTATCCAGGGCATCAAAGACGCTGCGCCGTTCGCTCCGCTGCACAACCCGGCTCACCTGATCGGGATTACTGAAGCGCTGAAATCCTTCCCGGAACTGAAAGAAAAGAACGTTGCAGTGTTCGACACCGCGTTCCATCAAACCATGCCGGAAGAGTCTTACCTGTATGCCCTGCCGTACAGCCTGTACAAAGAACACGGCGTACGTCGTTACGGTTTCCACGGCACCAGCCACTACTATGTGACTCAGGAAGCCGCAAAAATGCTGAACAAGCCGGTTGAAGAACTGAACATCATCACCTGCCATCTGGGCAACGGTGGTTCCGTTTCTGCAATCCGCAACGGCCAGTGCGTTGACACCTCTATGGGTCTGACCCCGCTGGAAGGTCTGGTGATGGGCACCCGTACCGGTGACATCGACCCGGCAATCATCTTCTTCCTGCATGACAACCTGGGCATGAACATCGATCAGATCAACAAAATGCTGACCAAAGAATCAGGTCTGTTGGGTCTGACCGAAGTCACCAGCGACTGCCGTTATGTTGAAGACAACTACACCGCTAAAGAAGATGCGAAACGTGCGATGGACGTATACTGCCACCGTCTGGCGAAATACATCGGCTCTTACACCGCGCTGATGGAAGGTCGTCTGGACGCAGTGGTCTTCACTGGCGGTATCGGTGAAAACGCGGCGATGGTGCGTGAGCTGTCTCTGGGTAAACTGGGCGTGCTGGGCTTTGAAGTCGATCACGAACGTAACCTGGCTGCCCGTTTCGGCAAATCTGGTTTCATCAACAAAGAAGGTACCCGTCCTGCGGTGGTTATCCCAACCAACGAAGAACTGGTTATCGCGCAAGACGCGAGCCGTCTGACTGCCTGATTTTACACCGCCAGCCTAGCTGGCGGTGCTGTTTTGTAACCCGCCTGAAACCGGCGGTAACGAAAGAGGATAAACCGTGTCCCGTATTATTATGCTGATCCCTACCGGAACCAGCGTCGGCCTGACCAGCGTCAGCCTTGGCGTCATCCGTGCTATGGAACGCAAAGGCGTTCGTCTGAGCGTCTTTAAGCCAATCGCCCAACCGCGCGCGGGTGGCAATGCGCCAGACCAGACTACCGCTATCGTTCGTGCAAACTCGTCTGTCCCGGCGGCTGAACCGCTGAAGATGAGCCACGTTGAATCTCTGCTGTCCAGCAATCAGAAAGATGTGCTGATGGAAGAGATCATCGCGAACTATCACGCGAACACCAAAGATGCGGAAGTGGTGCTGGTTGAAGGCCTGGTTCCGACGCGTAAACACCAGTTCGCTCAGTCTCTGAACTACGAAATCGCGAAAACGCTGAATGCGGAAATCGTCTTCGTGATGTCTCAGGGCACCGACACCCCGGAACAGCTGAATGAGCGTATCGAACTGACCCGCAGCAGCTTCGGCGGCGCGAAGAACACCAACATCACCGGCGTTATTGTTAACAAACTGAACGCACCGGTTGATGAGCAGGGCCGTACCCGCCCGGATCTGTCTGAGATTTTCGACGACTCTTCCAAAGCGAAAGTGGTGAAAGTCGATCCGGCTAAACTCCAGGAATCCAGCCCGTTGCCGGTTCTGGGCGCGGTGCCGTGGAGCTTCGATCTGATTGCAACCCGTGCAATCGACATGGCGCGTCACCTGAACGCAACCGTTGTGAACGAAGGCGATATCAACACCCGTCGCGTGAAGTCTGTCACGTTCTGCGCGCGCAGCATTCCGCACATGCTGGAGCACTTCCGTGCGGGTTCTCTGCTGGTGACTTCTGCTGACCGTCCTGACGTACTGGTTGCGGCTTGCCTGGCGGCAATGAACGGCGTGGAAATCGGCGCTCTGCTGCTGACCGGCGGCTACGAAATGGACGCGCGCATCTCTAAACTGTGCGAACGTGCTTTCGCAACCGGCCTGCCGGTATTCATGGTGAATACCAACACCTGGCAGACCTCTCTGAGCCTACAGAGCTTCAACCTGGAAGTTCCGGTTGATGACCATGAGCGTATCGAAAAAGTTCAGGAATACGTTGCTAACTACATCAACGCTGACTGGATTGAATCCCTGACCGCGACCTCTGAGCGCAGCCGTCGTCTGTCTCCGCCTGCATTCCGCTACCAGCTGACCGAGCTGGCGCGTAAAGCCGGTAAACGCGTCGTTCTGCCGGAAGGCGACGAACCGCGTACCGTTAAAGCGGCAGCCATCTGTGCTGAACGTGGCATCGCGACTTGCGTCCTGCTGGGTAACCCGGAAGAGATCAACCGCGTTGCCGCCTCTCAGGGCGTAGAACTGGGCGCAGGCATTGAAATCGTCGACCCGGAAGTGGTTCGCGAAAGCTATGTCGCTCGTCTGGTTGAACTGCGTAAGAGCAAAGGCATGACCGAAACCGTCGCCCGCGAACAGCTGGAAGACAACGTGGTTCTCGGTACGCTGATGCTGGAACAGGATGAAGTTGACGGTCTGGTTTCCGGTGCGGTTCACACCACGGCAAACACCATTCGTCCGCCGCTACAGCTGATCAAAACAGCGCCAGGCAGCTCTCTGGTCTCTTCCGTGTTCTTCATGCTGCTGCCGGAACAGGTTTATGTTTACGGCGACTGCGCGATCAACCCGGACCCGACGGCAGAACAGCTGGCTGAAATCGCCATCCAGTCTGCGGAATCCGCAATTGCCTTCGGCATCGAACCGCGCGTTGCGATGCTCTCCTACTCCACCGGCACCTCTGGCGCAGGCAGCGACGTAGAGAAAGTGCGTGAAGCGACCCGTCTGGCGCAGGAAAAACGCCCTGATCTGATGATCGACGGCCCGCTGCAATACGACGCCGCAGTCATGGCTGATGTTGCGAAATCCAAAGCGCCGAACTCTCCGGTTGCAGGTCGCGCGACCGTGTTCATCTTCCCGGATCTGAACACCGGTAACACCACCTACAAAGCGGTACAGCGTTCTGCCGACCTGATCTCCATCGGGCCAATGCTACAGGGTATGCGCAAGCCGGTGAACGACCTGTCCCGTGGCGCGCTGGTAGATGATATCGTCTACACCATCGCTCTGACCGCGATTCAGTCTTCACAGCAACAGCAGTAATCTGCTTTGTGTGCCGGATAGCGACGCTAAGGCGTCCTTATCCGGCCAGCACTTCATATCTAAGGTCTGGAAATAGCGATTATTTCCAGATTTTTTATGCCCGCCGAACCGGCATGAACGAAATCCGATTTTCCCGCTTAGCTGCGCTGTATCAATGAATAACTATTCCTCTGTTCGCATAATTATCTCTTTGCCTTGCAACAGGGATAGTGTGTTATGTCCGCAGTAACAGAATCGCAATCGCGGCCTGCCAAAAAATGGGCGATGCCCGATACGCTGGTGATTATTTTTTTCGTCGCCATTCTGACCAGTCTTGCCACCTGGGTTGTTCCCGTCGGAATGTTCGACAGCCAGGAAGTGCAGTATCAGGTTGACGGGCAGACGAAAACCCGCAAAGTGGTCGATCCCCACTCTTTTCGTATTCTCACCAACGAAGCCGGTGAAGCGCAGTATCATCGCGTCCAGCTCTTTACAACCGGCGATGAAAGACCCGGCTTAATGAATTTCCCGTTCGAAGGATTAACCTCCGGTTCTAAATTCGGCACGGCCGTCGGCATCATCATGTTTATGCTGGTGATCGGCGGCGCGTTCGGCATCGTCATGCGTACAGGCACCATTGATAACGGTATTCTGGCGCTGATACGCCATACGCGCGGCAATGAGGTGCTGTTTATCCCGGTGCTGTTCATCCTCTTCTCACTGGGCGGCGCGGTTTTTGGCATGGGGGAAGAGGCCGTCGCCTTTGCGATTATTATCGCGCCGCTGATGGTACGCCTGGGCTATGACAGCATTACCACCGTACTGGTCACCTATATCGCCACCCAGATTGGTTTTGCCAGTTCATGGATGAACCCGTTTTGCGTCGTGGTCGCGCAGGGGATTGCGGGCGTACCGGTCCTTTCCGGCTCAGGCTTGCGCATTGTTGTGTGGTTCGTTTCCACGCTGATTGGTCTTCTTTTTACCCTGACCTATGCCGCGCGGGTGAAAAAGAATCCCCATCTGTCGCGCGTCCATGAATCCGATCGCTATTTTCGTGAGAAGCAGGACGAAATCGCTCAACGTCCTTTCACCGCTGGCGACTGGCTGGTGCTGATTGTGCTGACCGGGGTGATGATTTGGGTTATCTGGGGAGTGATTGTTCACGCGTGGTTTATTCCTGAGATTGCCAGCCAGTTCTTCACGATGGGCGTGGTCATCGGCATCATTGGAGTTATTTTCCGTCTCAACGGTATGACGGTGAACATCATGGCCTCCTCGTTCACCGAAGGCGCCAGAATGATGATTGCCCCGGCCCTGCTGGTCGGCTTCGCCAAAGGTATTTTATTGCTCGTGGGCAACGGCGAGGCGGGCGACGCCAGCGTGTTAAATACCCTGTTGAACAGTATTGCTCACGGTATTAGCGGTCTGAACAACGCTGTCGCTGCATGGTTTATGCTGCTGTTTCAGGCCGTATTCAATTTCTTTGTCACCTCCGGTTCCGGTCAGGCGGCGTTAACGATGCCGCTTCTGGCTCCGTTAGGCGATCTGGTAGGCGTAAATCGTCAGGTTACGGTACTGGCCTTCCAGTTTGGCGATGGCTTCAGCCACATCATCTATCCAACGTCCGCATCGTTAATGGCGACATTAGGCGTGTGCCGGGTCGATTTTCGCAACTGGCTGAAGGTTGGCGCGACGCTGCTGGGGTTGCTGTTTATCATGTCCAGCGTGGTGGTTATCGGCGCACAGTTGATGGGATACCATTGATCAAAAATGCCGGATGGCGACGCTGGCGCGTCTTATCCGGCCTACGAGTCAGGTTATTGTAGGCCGGATAAGCGGTAGCGCCATCCGGCAACAACACATCGTTATTACAGCAGCGTTTTCGCCGCTTCCACAATGGCCTCTGCGGTCAAACCATACTCCTTCTGCAAGAAATCCTGCGTCCCGACCTGACCATAACGTTAACTAGTGCGTCTTATCCGGCCTACGAGTCAGGTTATTGTAGGCCGGATAAGCGGCAGCGCCATCCGGCAACAACACATCGTTATTACAGCAGCGTTTTCGCCGCTTCCACAATAGCCTCTGCGGTCAAACCATACTCCTTCTGCAAGAAATCCTGCGTTCCGACCTGACCATAACGCTCTTTAACGCCGACGCGGCGCATGGGCACCGGGCACGTTTCAACCAGCACTTCAGCCACGGCCGACCCAAGTCCATTATGAATGCTGTGGTTTTCACAGGTGACGATTCGCCCGGTTTTCTCCGCGTAATTTTTTACCAGCATGCGGTCGATGGGCTTGAGGGTAAACATATCGATAACCGCCGCGTTCACGCCATCCTGCTCCAGCTGGCGAGCCGCCTCCAGCGCCTCGGCAACCATAATGCCGTTGGCAATTAGCGTGATATCACTGCCTTCACGCAGAACATTCCCTTTACCGATGGTGAACGTCGATCCCGGCGCATAAATGCTCGGGGCCTGTTTGCGGATGGTTCGAACCCAGTAAAAACCCTCAAGATCGATAAGCTGGCGCAAAATATCCTTAAACATGACGGCATCGGTCACTTCCAGCACGACCGAATGCGCCAGCCCGCGCACAATGCCCATATCTTCAAAAGACATATGGGTGCCGCCGTTATGGCAGGCAGTCACGCCGGCATCCGACGCGATCACCTTGACGTTGTTGCGCTGGTAATCGAGCGACATAAACAGCTGATCAAAACAGCGACGGCTGGCAAAGGCGGTGAAGGTATGGACAAACGGTTTGCGTCCGGTGAGCGATAGCCCTGCCGCAGTGCCGATCACATTGGCTTCCATAATGCCGCAGTTGATCACATGCTGAGGATAATCCCTCGCAACGCCGTCCATCGCCATAGAACTCATGAGATCCGCTTCAAGTGCGATAATCTGGCTTCCGGCCTCTATCTGCTCCGCCACAAATCCGGCGTACACTTTACGCATTTCCATGCTCTCTTTTTGTCCCGCGGGTGCAACCTTAATCATGCGCGGCCTCCAGTTGGCGAATCGTCTCGTTAAGCGCCTTTTTCATCTCATCGGTCAGACGCAGGTGGTGGGAGTTGCTTAATTGCTCCAGGTAGGGCACGCCCTGTCCTTTAATACTGTCGAGGATCACCACGCGCGGACGGGCATCCGCCGCCGGAACCGGCTGAACGACCTCCAGCAGCCGGGCAATGTCATCGCCTTTCACGGTGACAACATCAAAACCGAAAGCGCGGAATTTCCCTTCCAGATCGAACGGGCAAATAATCTCATCCAGTTCGCCGTCCAGCTGCTGCTTGTTCCAGTCGATAAACACCGTCAGGTTGTTCAGCCTATGATGGGCGATAAACTGAAACGCTTCCCAGCACTGCCCTTCATTCAGCTCGCCGTCGCCGACGATACAAAATACCCGATTCGGGCGCCCGGCAAGTTTATGCGACAGCGCCATCCCCCCGGCAATCGAGATCCCCTGCCCCAGTGAACCGGTCGTCGCATCCACGCCGCGCGTTTTTAACCTGTCTGGATGGCTCGGCAGACGGGTGCCGTTCTGGTTAAGCGTGTTCAGGTCTTCTGTCGGAAAGTAACCTTTAATCGCCAGCGTGCTGTAGAGCGCCGGGCCAGCATGACCTTTAGACAGCACAAAGTAATCGCGCTCCGGCCAGTCAGGGTCGGCCGGGTCAATCTTCATCACCGCGCCGTACAGCACCGCCAGCGTCTCCACTACCGACATGCTGCCGCCGTAGTGGCCAAAGCCAAGCTGCGTCAATGACTTAAGAGTGGCAACGCGAATATCGCGCGCCAGTTGAGTAACTTCATTCACATTCATAATTTGGCTCCGGTATTCTCCTGCGTGTTACCCCCCGCAGATTTGTTTTTCGCAAACACGTTGTACGCCACCAGCAGCACGAACAACGCCACAACAAGCCCTGTGATGGCAAGCGGCGACAGGTAGCGCGCCAGATTGCCCAGCACAATCCCCACTGCGCCGAAATCAGCGTCTGAGAAGGTCGTATTCGCAAAGCCGATCGCCCCCAGCACGGGCAGCAGCAGAACGGGCAGGAAAGTGATCAACAGACCGTTGGCAAATGCGCCGATCATCGCGCCGCGACGCCCGCCGGTGGCATTACCAAATACGCCAGCCGTCGCACCGGTAAAGAAGTGCGGCACCACGCCCGGCAGGATCAGCACCAGCTTCATCTGTCCGAGCAGGAACAGACCGACCAGGCCGCCGAGGAAGCTAAACAGGAAGCCAATCAGCACCGCGTTAGGCGCATACGGATAGACGACCGGGCAGTCCAGCGCCGGGCGGGCGTTCGGCACCAGTTTTTCTGAGAATCCGGTAAAGGCCGGTACGATTTCCGCCAGAATCAGACGTACGCCCTGTAGGATGATGAACACGCCCGCCGCAAAGGTGATCGCCATAATGATGGCGTAGACCAGGTAGTTTTGACCGCCGCTGAAGGTGCTCTCGACATATTCACGCCCCGCGCTCACCGCCATGATCAGATAGATAATCATCATGGTCAGAGAGATAGAGATCGAACTGTCGCGCAGGAAGCTTAAGTTTTTAGGCAGGTTCATCTCTTCGGTAGAGCGGGAACCTTTACCGCAAAGGCTGCCGATCCAGCCGGACAGCACATAACCCAGCGTGCCGAAGTGACCAAACGCGATATCATCAGTGCCGGTGATACGCTTCATATAGCGCTGCGCCAGCGCCGGGAAAAAGGCCATCACCAGCCCCAGAATCAGCGATCCGGTAAAGACGAGACCAACGCCGTCAAAACCGGCAACCGTCAGGATTACGCCGATCATACAGGCCATATAAAACGTATGGTGTCCTGTCAGAAAGATGTATTTCAGACGGGTAAAACGGGCGACCACAATATTCGCCACCATGCCAAAGGCCATGATCAGCGCCGTAGACGCCCCGTATTTTTCCAGCGCAATGGAAACAATCGCTTCGTTATTTGGAATAATCCCCTGGATATTAAACGCATGTTCAAACATTCCGCCGAGTGGATTTAAAGACCCGACCAGTACCGTTGCGCCGCCACCCAGTACAATAAAACCTAAAATAGTTTTAATCGTGCCTTTCACCACATCGGAAAACGCTTTTTTCTGCGCGACAAGGCCAATTAAGGCAATTAACCCCACCAGCACCGAGGGCACTTTTAAGATATCAACAACAAAATTCAGCGTTTCAAGGATAAACATATCCGCCTCGCTTGCAATAAGGTTATTGTTTGGCGAACCAGGCGCGCAGCTGCGCTTCAAGTTCATTAATATCGATAATGTTATTAATCACCACCAGCTGGCTTTCCGGCACGCTGGCGCTGGCGGCAATATCTTTCGCCATGACAAACAGATCCGCAGCGCCAGGCGTCGCCGAGGAGAGGTCGGAATGCTCAACATCGGCATCAATTTCAAGCTTCCTGAGCACTTTTTTAATATTCATTTCGACCATAAAACTACTGCCCAGGCCAGAACCGCAAATAGCCATAATTTTCATTATCATCACCTTCTTTTAAGTAGAGTACGCCCGCATCACGCAGGCGCGTAATGTGTCAGGTAATTCGGAATGCGTAATTAAATTAGAAACGTGCGATTATTGTTTTTATTTCCTCCAGCGACTTCGCCTGATGTAATTTATCCATATCGTCATCGCTGGAAAATAACTCTGCCAGCGCCGAAATCATTTCAATATGGCTGTGTTTGTCGGGTGCCGCGAGCATCACGATGATATCCACCGGATCGAACTCGCCCGCCCCAAATGAGACACCCTGCTCCAGCTTTAACAACGACAAGCCTAATCCCTTTGCTCCCTCTTCCGGTCGCGCATGCGGCATCGCCAGACCCGGCGCCAGAACGTAATACGCGCCCAGCTTATGGTGCTGCTCAACAATCGCCGTCACATATTCAGGTGTGATAACGCCAGCATCCAGCAGCGGTCTGGCGCATATTTCCAGCGCCTGCGGCCAGTTTTCCACCCTCGCCTGCCGCATGATGGTTGCATCCGTTAGCCAGTGATTGAGCACATATCCTCCTCGCGTGATTGCCAGATATGAGCAAACTTTATTCAAGCGCTGAAACCTTATCTGTGATCATATTCACAAAGATAGCGCTATCAAAAGTTATCAGTCAGATATGTGATAGCGCTATCAAAATACAATCAACGCGTGAAATCACAGCCTTAAACCGGATTTAAGGCGTATACTGCTATTCCCGTGAAGCGATGAATGACAATAAAAAAACATCTCAATACGTTGTAATTGCGCAGGAATCTGTATGTCTATAACTCGAAAACGGCGTAGTACTGGTAAGGTGACCATCGCCGATGTTGCTCAGCTTGCCGGTGTCGGCACCATGACCGTGTCCCGTGCGTTACGCACGCCTGAGCAAGTTTCCGATAAACTCCGGGAAAAAATCGAAGCCGCAGTAAATGAACTCGGTTATATGCCCAATCTTGCCGCAAGCGCGCTGGCTTCCGCCTCGTCACGGACCATCGCGATGGTCGTCCCGAACCTCACGGAAGCCGGTTGTTCAGAAATGTTTGCCGGACTTCAGCAAGTTTTACAGCCTGCGGGATACCAGATTATGCTGGCGGAGTCCCTTCACCATCTCGAACAGGAAGAGAAACTGCTGGAGACGCTGCTGGCCTCCAACATCGCCGCCGCCATCTTACTCAGCGTCGAGCACAGCGACACGGTGCGTCACTGGTTAAAAAACGCGTCGATTCCGGTGATGGAAATTGGCGCCATTCGTACCGATCCGATTGATATGAATATCGGTATCGATAACGTCGCGGCAATGTACGAACTGACCGAAATGCTCATTCAGCGCGGTTATCAGAATATTGGCCTGCTTTGCGCCAATCAGGAGCAGTGGATCTTTCAACAGCATTTGCAGGGCTGGTACAAGGCGATGTTGCGCCACCATATGTCGCCCAATCGCGTGATTAACGCCGCCCTGCCGCCAAACTTTTCCACCGGCGCCTCGCAGCTTCCCGAATTTATTCTGGCGTGGCCCGAGCTGGACGCGCTGGTGTGCGTATCCGATGAGCTGGCTTGCGGTGCGTTATATGAGTGTCAGCGCAGACGGATCAAAGTCCCTGACGATCTGGCGGTGGTAGGATTCGGCGACAGCGATGTGAGCCGGGTTTGTCAGCCGCCGTTAACGACAATGGCCGTACCGCATCGTAAGATAGGCCTTGAAGCCGGACGCGCGCTGCTGGAACGTCTGAAGGATGGCAACTGGAGCGATCGGAAACAGATCGCCTCCAGTTTATGCCTGCGGGATAGCTGTTAGAGACCTTATTCCGTCTCTTCTTGCTTCTCTTGCTTTGCCGATTCATTGTTGGCATTGCGGGTCATCCACAACGCCAGCGCTTTCAATGAGTCCGGGGTGAACTCATCGCAACGCGCCGTAATTTCTTCCGGCGTCAGCCAGCAGACTTCGCTGACCTCTTCTTCCTGAAGCGCGAATGGCCCATGAGAAACGCAGCTAAATAACCCGCCCCAGACACGGCAATTATCATCTTCAAAATAGAACTGACCGTGCTCAGCAAACGGCACGCCTGCGATACCCAGTTCTTCTTCCGCTTCACGTCGTGCAGACTCCAGCAGTTGCTCATCGGCCTGCACCACTCCACCTGCGGTGGCATCTAACATGCCGGGCAAAAAGTCTTTTGTCTCAGTACGGCGTTGAACCAGAATTTTGCCCATACCATCATGCACGACGATATACGTTGCACGATGACGTAAGCGCTGCGCTCGCATTTGCTCCCGGCTGGATTGCGCAATGACTTCGTTCTCTTCATTCACAATATCCACCCATTCAGTACTTGCTAAACGACGCTGTTCCACCATCAGGAAACCTTCTTTTTCTGGCGCTCTTACGGCGCATTTACAATTGTGGGGTAAATTACGGATTAATCGCGACCTGCGCAATGATACTTTGATCATTGAGTGCGATTACGCTCAAAACATTATCATCCAGAATGCCGTAGCTTGCTGCAAACCCACCTTTCGGGATGCTGACTGAGCCTGGATTAAAGTGATACAGCTCGCCGCGTTTTTCAGCGACCGGCAGATGAGTATGCCCATAAGCAAGAACGTCGCCCGCATTTAACGCGGGTACATTATCCGCCCCGAACAGGTGTCCGTGGGTCAGGAAGATGCGCCGGTTTTCCAGCAGCACTTGCTGCCACGGCGCGGTTATCGGGAAGTGGAGCAGCATCTGATCCACTTCGCTGTCACAGTTTCCCCGTACCGCAATAATACGCGCCGCCTGCTCGTTCAGGCGTTCTGCCACCTGCGCCGGTGCGTAGCCTTCCGGCAGCGCGTTACGCGGCCCGTGATAAAGCACATCACCCAGTATCACCAGCCATTGCGCGCCACTTTGCGCAAACCGTTCAAGTACGCGCTCTGTCGCAGGTAACGAACCATGAATGTCCGATGCAAACATCAGTTTCATCACTCACTCCTCGTCATAAAAAACCGTTCTATGATACTGGATTATACGCGGATTATCAGCCGTAACGCTTTGCGGAAAGCGCAATAAAACGTTGAACGGAAGCGCGCTGCCACTGGAATGCTGCATATTCCGCCAGTGCCTCAGGAATCTCGTCGCCGTTCAGTACGAGGCGGTTAAGCATGAGCGCCAAATCGGTATCCGCAATACACCATTCGCCAAATAAATTCGGCTTACCGTGAGCGAGCAAACCACTGGCCGTCGCCACCAGTTTTGCCGCGCTCTCTTTCCCTGCTTCGCTTAACGGGCCTTTCCTGGCCGCCGCAAAGACCACATCCGTCGAACGTTCCTCGCGAATGGGCATTAAATCACTGCGTAACCACGCCTGAATCTGGCGCGCGCGGGCGCGTTTTTGCAGATCGTGCGGGTAGATGCGCTCCCACTGCGGCGGCGCAAAGCGATCTTCCAGATACTCGGTAATCGCCGACGACTCGCTAAGTTCGAAGCCATCGATTTCCAGCACCGGGACGCGGCGCGTTAACGCGTAGCCCTGCCATGAGGGCTGCAAATGCTCGCCGCTGCTCAGGTCAACGGTTTTGAGGCTAAAAGGCAGTCCTTTCTCCTGCAAGGCAACATAAACGGATAAGACGTAAGGAGAGAAAAAGTTAGCGTCTGACCAAAGCGTAATCTCGGGTTTGCTCATAATGTCCTCTTCGTTCTTTGGGCTTTCTCTCAAAATATAGAGTCTTTCGCATACTGTCACCTGATGAAAACTCATACTGAGCCCGGCAACAGAACGCGCAAGACTGCGGCCTTAGCAGAAGCCTGAGAGTCAGAGCGGATAACGCGGCCGGGTTCTCGTGTATCATGCAAAGGTTCAACCATGGAGGACGCCTGCAATGTCACAACCTGACGCTATTATTCGTATAAAAAACCTTCGTCTGCGCACGTTTATCGGTATCAAAGAGGAAGAGATCCTCAACCGCCAGGATATCGTTATTAACGTTGCCATTCACTATCCGGCGGAAAAAGCCCGCGTAAGCGAGGACATCAACGACGCGCTGAATTACCGCACCATCACAAAAAACATTATTCAGCATGTGGAGAGCAACCGATTCTCGCTGTTAGAAAAATTAACTCAGGATGTGCTCGACATCGCACGCGAACATCACTGGGTCACTTATGCTGAAGTAGAGATCGACAAACTTCATGCGCTGCGTTATGCCGATTCCGTCTCCATGACGCTCAGCTGGCGACGTTAAGCGCTATCCGGGAGGAAACATGCAGATTCTGATTACCGGCGGTACTGGCCTGATAGGACGCCACCTGATTCCCCGTCTGCTGGAGCTGGGGCATCAGGTGACGGTCGTCACACGGAGTCCCGATAAGGCGCGTCAGCTTCTCGACTCCCGGGTTGCGCTGTGGAAAGGGCTGGAGGACAGGCAGAATCTCAACGACATAGACGCCGTGGTCAACCTTGCTGGCGAGCCTATCGCCGACAAACGCTGGACCGCGCAGCAAAAAGAGCGTTTGTGTCAAAGCCGCTGGTCCATCACGCAAAAGCTGGCGGATTTGATCAACGCCAGCGAGACGCCCCCGGCCGCGTTAATTTCCGGGTCTGCCGCAGGCTATTACGGCGATCTGGGCGAAGTTGTCGTAACGGAAGAAGAGCCGCCGCATAACGAATTTACCCATAAGTTATGCGCGCGTTGGGAGCAGATTGCCTGTAGCGCGCAAAGTGATAAAACGCGCGTTTGTCTGCTACGCACCGGCGTCGTCCTGGCGCCGGAAGGCGGCATTCTGGCCAAAATGATCCCGCCGTTTCGCCTGGGGCTGGGAGGGCCAATTGGCAATGGGCGTCAGTATCTGGCCTGGATCCATATCGATGATATGGTAAACGGTATTCTCTGGCTGCTGGATAACGACCTGCGCGGCCCGTTCAATATGGTTTCGCCTTATCCGGTTCGTAATGAACAGTTCGCCCATGCGCTGGGTCATGCGCTGAACCGCCCCGCAATCCTGCGCGTTCCCGCGACCGTCATCCGCCTGTTAATGGGGGAATCATCGGTACTGGTGCTGGGCGGACAGCGCGCATTGCCAAAAAGACTGGAGGCGGCGGGGTTTTCATTTCGCTGGTACGATTTAGAAGAAGCGCTGGCCGATGTGATCCGTTAAACCATTCACCTGGTCACTGTAGCCATTCCGGTGGTAAGGTAGTATGCCTGACTTCTGGAATGGCGATTTTATGGCGATAATAACCACCTCCCGATTGACCCTCTCCCTTTTTCAACCTACTGACTGGTCCTTTTTTCTCGCACTGCGTGAAAACCCTGAAATCATGCGTTATATGGCTGATATCACACCGGAAAAAGACACTCGCCTGCTGTTCGCCCGTCGCCTCGTCTCAAAGCATACCTTCGTCATCCGCCTGCATAACAGCGATAAGCCTTTGGGCGACATTGGCTTACAAATTAGCCACCATTATCCGCAGGAAGCCGATATCGGCTATACAGTTCTCCCGGAAGCGCAAGGGAGAGGGATCGCCACAGAAGCCTTATATGCCGTCTGCGATTACGCCTTTACGCATACCAGCGTGAAAGCGATAAACGCCTATGTGCTGGCAGAGAATCACGCGTCTGTGCGCGTGCTGGAAAAGCGTGGTTTTACGCGGACTCAGGTGCTGGAAAACGCCTATGAGGTGAACGGCATCCGGTATGACGAATGGGTATACCGTCTGGAAAGCGAGATGGGGCGATAATCGCCGGATGGCGGCGATGCCTTATCCGGCCTACGTGTCGGCCCGGTAAGCACAGAGTCACCGGGCAAAATTGTTTCTCTGAGCGACGGATAAACCGCTACTTCAGCGAGCCTTTCAGGAACTGTTGCAAACGCGGGCTTTGCGGGTTGCCGAATACCTGCTCTGGATCGCCTTCTTCTTCGATTTTCCCCTGATGCAGGAAAATCACATGGGTGGAAACATGGCGGGCAAATCCCATTTCATGCGTCACCACCACCATCGTTTTCCCCTCTTCCGCTAACTGCTGCATGATACGCAAGACTTCGCCTACCAGTTCGGGGTCAAGCGCCGATGTCGGCTCATCAAACAGCAGCACCTCAGGTTCCATCGCCAACGCGCGGGCAATCGAGACGCGCTGCTGCTGACCACCAGAGAGGTGTACCGGGTATTTTCCCTGCGCACGTTCATCAATACCGACTTTCGCCAGGTATTTCACCGCACGCTCGCGCGCTTCATGTTTGCTTAATCCCAGCACCTGAATCGGCGCTTCCATAACGTTCTCCAGCACCGTCATGTGGCTCCAGAGATTGAAGTGCTGAAATACCATCGTCAGGCGCGTACGCAGCAGCCGCAGCTGGTTTTTATCGGCGACCTTGAGCTGGCCGTCTTTATCACGCACCAGGGAAATATTCTGGCCGCTCACCACAATCGACCCTTCGCTCGGTTTTTCGAGGAAGTTAATACAGCGCAGAAAGGTACTCTTACCGGAGCCAGACGATCCGATAATACTGATCACATCTCCGGCGTTAGCCTGTAGCGATACCCCTTTCAGCACCTCATGTTCGCCGTAGCGCTTGTGCAAATCGATAACGTTTAATTTATTCTCAGACATCGTATTCTCAGTGCGTTGAAGAAGGTTTCACGTGCTGGAGCCAGCGCTTTTCCGCTTTACGGAACAGGCTAATCAGGACATACGAAATAATCAAATACAGCACAGCGGCAATGCCGAATGCGGTAAACGGTTGATAGGTTGCCGAGTTAATATCACGGGCGATTTTCAGCAAATCCGGCACCGTCGCGGTAAACGCCAGCGCGGTTGAGTGCAGCATCAGGATCACTTCGTTACTGTATGCTGGCAGCGCGATACGCAGCGCGGAAGGTAAAATAATACAGCGATACATTTTGAACGATGAGAAGCCATACGCCCGCGCCGCTTCAATTTCCCCGTGCGGTACTGAACGGATGGCGCCAGCGAAAATCTCCGTGGTATAGGCGCAGGTATTCAGCGTCAACGCCAGAACGGTACAGTTAAGACCGCTACGGAAAAACGCGTTGAGGAGATCGGTTCCTTTCACGATCTCCAGCGTGTACATCCCGGAATAGAACACCAGCAGTTGCACATACAGCGGCGTACCGCGAAAAACATAGGTAAACAACCAGATGGGGAACTGGATAAATTTATTGCTGGAAACGCGGCCAATCGCCAAAAACAGCGCCAGGATGCCGCCCATCACCACCGAGGAGATCAGCAGCCACAGCGTAATGGCCACGCCGGTAAAGCGATAGCCATCGCTCCAGAGTAGGGATTTCCAGTACTCCTGAATAATCTCGATCACAGGTCAGCCCTCTTCACACCCACGGAGTAGCGGCGCTCGAGGAACAGCAGCACACCATTGGAAACCGTTGTAAATACCAGATAAATCAGCCCGCACACTACGGCGAAATAGAATGGCTCCCAGGTGCTCTTGCCGGCCAGCTGCGTGGCTTTGACCACATCTTCCAGCCCGAGCAGCGAAACCAGCGCCGTCGCTTTGAGGATAACCTGCCAGTTATTACCAATCCCCGGTAAGGCGTAGCGCATCATCGCCGGGAACATAATCCGCCGGAATATTTGCGAACCGGTGAAACCGAATGCCGTCGCCGCTTCAATATGCCCTTTGGGCACCGCCATAAACGCACCACGGAAGGTTTCCGTAAAGTACGCGCCATAGATAAAACCCAGGGTGATAATACCGGCGACCATCGGATCAATATCAATCTGCCCTATTCCCATCGCGTCGGTCACCGCATTGAGCGCGATTTGCAACCCGTAGAAAATCAGCAGCATTAAAACCAGATCCGGCACCCCGCGAATCAGGGTGGTATAGCCTTCGAAAATAAGTCCCGTCACCCGGTTTTGCGAAAGTTTCGCGCCCGCGCCGACAAGACCGATCAGCACGGCCAGCACAACTGAGCTGAGGGCCAGCTCAAGCGTGACAAGCGCGCCCTGAAAAATAACACCTGAAAACCCGTACAACATGCTGCCTGTCCTGTCGTGTGTGGTGAGTAAGACGCCTCTTTTGATCTCAGTCGAACCGTTAAATGCCGGATGGCGGCTTTGCCTTATCCGACCTACAAAATCTCTGTAGGCCTGATAAGCGCAGCGCCATCAGGCATAAAATCAGCGCGTCAAAAATCTGCGGGCGTTATCTGCACCAGCGGCGATTAACCGCCGTAAACATCAAAATCAAAGTACTTTTTCGCCAGCTTCTCGTAAGTACCGTCAGCACGCATTTCCGCAAATGCTTTGTTCAGGGCTTCGCGCAGTTCGTTATCCTCTTTGCGCAGCCCCATACCCGTACCCACACCGAACAGTTTCTCGTCTTTCACCGACGGGCCGCCGAATTTGTAATCTTTGCCTACAGGCTGCTTCAGGAAGCCTTCGCTGGCTGCGACTTCATCCTGGAAAGCGGCATCGATACGCCCTGCCGTCAGGTCGGAATAGATATTGTCCTGACCCTGGTAAGAGACGATTTCAATGCCTTTCGGCGCCCAGTGCTCATTACCAAACGTTTCCTGCGTGGTGCCCTGCAATACGCCAACACGCTTGCCTTTCAGGGACTCAACGGTCGGCTGGATATCAGAATCTTTGGCGACGACCAGGCGAGAGTCTGCTGCATAGAACTTGTCGGTAAACGCGATTTCCTGCTGACGCTTTTCGGTGATGGAAAGCGAGGACATGATGGCATCGATTTTCTTCGCTTTTAACGACGGGATCAGCGCATCCAGCGGGTTTTCCACGAAGGTACATTGTGTATTAATGCGTTTGCACAGCTCTTTGGCCAGATCGATATCAAAACCGACCAATTCACCCTGTGCATTTTTCGATTCAAAAGGGGCATAAGTCGGATCGGTACCGATACGAACTTTTTGCGGAATGGCTGCAAATGCTGCGGTAGCACTGGAGAAAGCCAGGACCAGAGAAAGAGACAACACCAGTTTTTTCATAACTATCCTCAACAGACTGTCTTTTATAGGGGATCTTTACAGGACCAGGTGCAGTTATCGTGCCATTAATCGGGCCGACAAGGCAAAGCATTCTACCCTGTCAGCCGGTTTATTTTGCATGAAAAGCGCTTAAGTATGCATTCATGCTCATTTTGACAGCGACAAACGCACCATGATGGTGCAAATCTCTCATCACGCACCGTGATGGTTAACCAAAACGGTGCGCAACACTCCCCCGCAGCGACCTGTCAGTCGCCGTAGACGTTAAAGTCAAAGTACTTTTTCGCCATCTTGTCGTAGGTGCCGTCAGCACGCAGATCGCTCAGCGCTTTATCAAACGCCGCTTTCAGCTCGGTATCGTCTTTACGCAAGCCAACCCCGGTGCCGTCGCCAAAGTACTTTTTATCTTTCACGGAAGGACCGGCAAACGCATAGTCCTTGCCCGCAGGCTGTTTGAGGAACCCTTCGCTGGCCGCAACTTCATCCTGCAATGCAGCATCAAGACGGCCCGCCGTCAGGTCGGAATAGATGAGATCCTGGTTCGCGTAGGCCACAACATCCACGCCTTTGCTGCGCCAGTTATCATTCGCATAGGCTTCCTGAGTGGAGCCTTGCAGTACGCCAACGTGCTTGCCCTTCAGCGAGTCAATCGTCGGCTGGACAGATGAGCCTTTCGCGGCAATCAGGCGCGAGTCGGCGGCATACAGTTTGTCGGAGAAGGCAATCTCCTGCTGGCGTTTCTCGGTAATGGAGAGCGATGAAATGATGGCATCGATTTTCTTCGCTTTCAGGGAAGGAATCAGCGCGTCAAAATCGCTGCCGACCCAGGTGCATTTGATCTGCATACGCTTGCACATCTCATTGCCCAGATCGATATCAAAACCGACAAAATCCCCTTTGGCATCTTTCGATGAGAAAGGCGCATATGTCGCGTCTGTACCAATACGAACCGTCTGCGGTAGCGCTGCGTAGCTGGCCGCCGTTGCGGAAAGTCCTACCAGCAAAGACAAAGCGAGAACTGTCTTCTTCATACATAACCCTCAAGTGGCGTAATTTTATTATGTTTTGCATTGTGTTGTGTGTTTGCAGACTTTTTCATGCAGGTCTTATGCCATTTTCACGTCGGCGTCCCTATTTGACGTTAAATATGTTAATAAAACGTTGCAATATTGTCCTGATGTTGAAGATAGCAGGTATGACGGTTGAACCGCAGCGTTTCGGTCGCTTTTAGCGAATTAAATGTTGAGGATATGATCGCGGTTACAAAATTGCCCTGAAACAGGGCAATTTATGCAAAAACGCACTGTGAGCGGGCAGCGTTATGCGCCCTGCCAACGGGTGAAAAGATCGTGCGGCAACGTGATATCAAACTGATCCAGAACTCGATTAACCGTCTGATTAATCACATCATCCAGCGTTTGCGGGCAATGATAAAACGCGGGAACCGGTGGCATAATAACGGCGCCAATTTCAGCCGCCTGAGTCATGAGGCGCAAGTGTCCTAAATGCAGCGGCGTTTCCCGCACGCACAACACCAGCGGGCGGCGCTCTTTCAGGACAACATCCGCCGCACGGGTGAGAAGTCCGTCAGTATAGCTGTGTACAATACCGGAGAGCGTTTTGATCGAGCACGGTAAAATCACCATCCCCGCCGTCTGAAAGGAGCCAGAAGAGATACTGGCGGCAATATCGCGCGCATCATGGGTGACATCGGCCAGAGCCTGCACCTCCCGCAAGGAAAATTCGGTTTCCAGCGCAAGCGTCTGACGCGCAGCCGGACTCATCACCAGGTGGGTCTCCACATCCGCCACGTCACGCAGAACCTGCAACAAGCGCACGCCATAAATCGCGCCGCTGGCGCCGCTAATCCCTACAATGAGTCGTTTCATGATTTTTGCCCTTTCTTGCGTCTGGGCTGACTTTGCAGGATTTTACGGGGCGTTGCAAGCAAGGGCGCGGATTGCGCGCCCTTGCCGGGAGGAGAGATTAACCTTCGTTATGCATTTCCAGGTTTTCCACTTCGTTCTGACGCTGCATCGCTTTGACGTCATCATTACGCAGGGAATCCAGATAGTCGAGATACTGCTGGTCAACGTCTTTTGTGACATACACGCCGTTAAAGACCGAACATTCAAACTGCTGAATATCCGGGTTCTCAGCGCGAACAGCTTCAATCAGATCGTCCAGATCCTGGAAGATAAGCCCATCAGCGCCGATGATCTGGCGAATTTCATCCACTTCACGACCGTGAGCAATCAGCTCATTTGCCGTCGGCATATCGATACCGTAAACGTTCGGGAAGCGAATTTCCGGCGCCGCAGAAGCCAGATAGACCTTCTTCGCGCCGGCTTCACGGGCCATCTCAATAATCTGTTCAGAGGTGGTGCCGCGCACGATGGAGTCATCCACCAGCAGGACGTTCTTATCGCGGAATTCAGCGCGGTTGGCGTTCAGCTTGCGACGCACGGACTTACGGCGCAACTGCTGGCCCGGCATGATAAACGTCCGGCCAACGTAGCGGTTTTTCACAAAGCCCTGGCGGTACGGTTTACCCAGAATGCGGGCGATTTCCAGCGCGATATCGCAGGAGGTTTCTGGAATCGGGATCACCACGTCGATATCCAGATCTTCCCATTCACGGGCAATTTTTTCGCCCAGCTTCGTCCCCATATTCACGCGGGCGCTGTAGACGGAAATTTTATCGATGAACGAGTCCGGGCGCGCAAAGTAGACGTATTCGAACAGGCACGGATTGCTGACCGGGTTATCCGCGCACTGGCGGGTAAACAACTGGCCTTTTTCGGTGATGTACACCGCTTCGCCCGGCGCCACATCGCGCAGGAATTCGAAGCCCAGCGTATCAAGCGCCACGCTTTCGGACGCAACCATATATTCAGTGCGGCCATCGCCAATGTCGCGCTTGCCCAGCACCAGCGGGCGGATGCCGTTCGGATCGCGGAAAGCCACCATACCGTGCCCGATAATCATCGCCACACAGGCATACGCGCCGCGAATCTGGCGGTTGGTCGCGGCAATGGCGGCAAAGATATTATCGGCTTCCAGCGGATAATGACGGAAGTTATCCAGCTCGCTGGCAAAAATATTGAGCAGGATTTCAGAATCTGACGTGGTGTTGATGTGACGACGTTTTTCTTCAAACAGCTTTTTACGCAGCTCATGCGCGTTGGTCAGGTTGCCGTTATGAGCAAGCGTGATGCCATACGGCGAGTTGACGTAAAAAGGTTGAGCTTCGGAGGCGCTGGAGCTGCCAGCCGTTGGGTAACGCACATGCCCGATGCCCATATTGCCCTGCATACGCTGCATATGGCGAGCTTCAAAAACATCGCTCACCAGTCCGTTTGCCTTACGCAAGCGGAAGCAGTTGTTGGCATCAATGGTGATGATGCCAGCGGCATCCTGACCACGATGCTGGAGCACCGTTAACGCGTCATAAATCGACTGGTTTACCGGCATAACACCGGCGATACCGACAATACCGCACATACGTCTTTTCCTCGTTAAGCCACATCTCAGAACCGTTACGTTCTGGGCAAGAAACTTGACGAGCTTTGCAGATAGTCAAAGAACCATCTGATGATGAAACTGAACTGCGGGATAAGCTGCGACTTGCTCCAGTCTTCGCTTTTCGACAGGCCGGTAAACGTATCGAGAAAGAACAGAATGGCGGCGACGATTAACGCTCCTCGCAGCGCGCCAAAACAGATCCCCAACACCCTGTCAGTACCCGACAGGCCGGTTTTCTCCACCAGCTGACCTATCACAAAGTTCACGATAGCGCCGACGATAAGCGTCGCGATAAACAGTATCGCGATAGCAATCCCATTTCGAACCAGTTCGTCTTCAAAGCCCGTAAACCAGACAGACAGGTAAGTGTAGTAATGGCTGGCGACAAAGAAAGCACAACCCCATGTCACCAACGATAACGCTTCACGAACAAAGCCACGGATCAGGCTAACCAGACAGGAAAAACCAATCACCGCGATAATGGCGTAATCAATCCAGACCATATGTGTCCCACGATTTTACGCCCTGTCGTCCTGTTCGGGGCGCATTCTAACAGAAAAAGAAAACGTTTGCGTAGGGATTTCCTTCCCGTGCGTAAATAAAAATGGCGCTGAAAAAATATTCAACGCCATCAAACTTTTTGCCTCTTCGGGCATTGCCGGATGGCGGTGCAAGCACCTTATCCGGCCTACAAAACAGTACACCGTAGGCCTGGCTGAACTCCGCGCGGATGGCGGGCAAGCACCTTATCCGGCCTGGAAAACAGTACACCGTAGGCCTGATAAGACGCGCAGCGTCGCCATCAGGCAGCGGTGGCTTAGTTCGGGCTGTAACCCATCACCACGCCACTCAAACCGGAGATCTGCTGTAACTCGCCAAGAGAATTTTTCAGCTTGTCTCTTGAGGCGTCAGGCCCGACGAGGATACGGGTTATTTTACCCTGTACCGGCGTTGACGGAGAAGTATATACCCGGAAGCCCGCGCCACGAAGTTTACCCACTATCTCATTGACCTTATCGGCATTTTTCAACGCCCCCAACTGCACAACGTACGCTTTACCCGTTGGCGCGGGTTTTTCTTCAGCAGCAGGTTTCGGCTCAGGCGCCGGTGTCGGCGTTGCCGCTACCGGTTGCTGCGGCTTCGGCTGTGGTTTCGGCTTTTCAACCGGTTTCGGTTTCGGCGGCTCAACAGGTGCGGGGACAGGATCGAAACTGGCGTTGTTTTCCGCAGCAAAACGGGAAGGGTCCAGAGACGGCGCTGCCGCATCTCCGGCACGCACCTCCTCAGCAGCGCCTTCAGGCGGCTGGGTCGGCAACGCCTGTGTTGCGGCTGGCATCATATCAGGCTCATCGCGATCGCCAGGCTTTGGCACCAGCGGGATCGCCGCAAACTCATCCTGATAGTGTTTTTTCTGCCCGTCGAGCAACCCGGGAAGCACAATCACCCCGAGAGCGACCAGCACGATTGTGCCAACTAAACGATTCTGAAACTTACTCGCCACCGCTTCTCCCCGCGTCCATCACTTCCATGACATGTGCAACCGTGTGAAATGATCCACACACCAGCACGGTATCTTCTGGTTTCGCCTCTGCCAGCGCTGCATGCCACGCCAGCGCGACACTGTCATAGACAGTGCCTTTGCCCAGATGTTCCAGCAATTGCTCCGCCGTCGCGCCGCGCGGCCCTTCCAGCGGCGCGCAATACCAGTCGTCGACCACGCTTTTCAGCCAGGCTAACGTCCCTGCGATATCTTTATCATGTAGCATACCGATAACGGCAAGTATACGCCCGTTTTTCGGCAACATTTTCAGGCGTTCTGTCAGATATTCCGCAGCATGGGGATTATGTGCGACATCCAGAATCACCCGTGGCGATTCGCTCACTATCTGGAAACGACCGGGCAAAATCGCCCGGGCAATGCCGTCACGAATCGCCTGCTCGTTGATGTTCAGCCCGCTGGCGCGCAGTGCCGCCAGCGCGGTGGCGGCGTTAGGCTGAGGCACCTGCGGCAGCGGAAGATTCGCCAGCGTACCTTCGCCGTCCGTAAACGACCAGCCGTCGCCCGTCACATCATAATGCCAGTCCACGCCGCGACGCTGTAACTGCGCCCCGGTTTCCTGCGCCACATCGGCGATGGTATACGGCATTTCCGGTTCGCCGACGATAGCCGGTTTTTCCGCCCGGAAGATCCCCGCCTTCTCACGCCCGATACTTTCGCGGTCCGGCCCCAGCCAGTCGGTATGATCCAACGCAATGCTGGTCACTACCGCAACATCCGCATCAACAATATTGGTCGCGTCCAGACGTCCGCCCAGCCCGACTTCCAGAATCACCACGTCAAGCTGAGCCTGCTTAAACAGCCACAGCGCCGACAGCGTGCCATATTCAAAGTAGGTCAGAGAAATGTCTTCGCGCGCGGCCTCAATCTCGGCGAACGAGGCGGTATGAGCAGACTCCGGCAACTCGTTTCCCTGCACGCGAACGCGCTCGGTATAGCGCACAAGATGCGGAGAACTGTAGACGCCCACTTTATAGCCCGCCGCCGTCAGCACAGACTCCAGCGTGCGGCAGGTTGTTCCTTTACCGTTAGTACCCGCCACCGTAAAGACAAACGGCGCGGGTTTCAGCACGCCCAGACGCGCCGCAACCCGGCTTACGCGTTCCAGACCCAAATCGATAGTTTTACTGTGCAGGTTTTCCAGATAAGAAAGCCACGCTGCCAGGGGCGACGCGGCTTGGGGAATGCGTTTATTGTCCATGATGCCTGTAAATTTATTACGTTGAGAAAAGCAAAAGGCAGCGCCAGCTGGCCCTGCCCTTTTGTACTCGTCGTCTTTCAAGCTGCAGGTGTGTTGGCTGCTCTCGCTCACCCGAATCACTTGCCTGTGCAAGCTCATCGGGATTCGCTCTCTTGCCGCCTTCCTGCAACTCGAAATCCATAGAGTAAATTATCAGGCCTCGGGTTCCTGATCGGGTACCGGCGGCACCACCTCGCCTTCGCGCGGCGCATCCGGGTTCGGCGCCGGAAGATTCATCAGCTTCGCCAGAACGCTTGCCAGTTTCAGGCGCATTTCCGGGCGGCGGACGATCATATCGATAGCGCCTTTTTCAATCAGAAACTCACTGCGCTGGAATCCCGGCGGCAGTTTCTCACGTACGGTTTGTTCAATAACACGCGGGCCCGCAAAACCGATTAACGCTTTCGGTTCTGCAATGTTGAGATCGCCGAGCATCGCAAAACTTGCGGAAACGCCGCCCATTGTCGGATCGGTCAACACGGAGATATACGGCAGACCACGCTCCTGCATTTTCGCCAGCGCAGCGGAGGTTTTCGCCATCTGCATCAGCGACATCAGCGCTTCCTGCATACGCGCGCCGCCGGAAGCGGAGAAGCAGATCAGCGGGCAGTTATCTTCCAGCGCCTGCTCAACGGCACGGACAAAACGCGCGCCGACCACAGACCCCATAGAACCGCCCATAAAGGAGAACTCAAACGCCGCCGCAACAATCGGCATATCGTGGAGCGTACCTTTCATCACCACCAGCGCGTCTTTCTCGCCGGTTTCCTTCTGCGCGGAAGCCAGACGATCTTTATACTTCTTGGAGTCGCGGAACTTCAGCACATCTTTCGGCTCAAGTTCGCTGCCCAGTTCCACAAGGCTTCCTTCATCTAACAGGCTATGCAGGCGATTGCGCGCCGACATGCGCATATGATGGTCACACTTCGGACAGACCTCAAGATTACGTTCCAGCTCAGCACGGTATAAAACCTGACCGCAGCTATCACACTTGGTCCACACCCCTTCAGGAATGCTTGCCTTGCGGGTGGGAGTAATGTTGCTTTTAATTCGTTCAATCCAGCTCATTAGTGACCTTTCTGCCTGAACCTTAGTCGTCAGCTTTGTTATCAGGAGCGCATAATGCCATTTTTGCCCCCAACAGACTATGAATGTTGCACATTAAAACATAACAGCCCGAAACTTTGGATAAAAAAGTGGTCGAACCGCTGAGTTACTTTCTATTTTGCGGCACGCGACGCAGCGCGCTTATGGCGAATGATTTCAACCACGCCTGGCAATATCGACACCACAATAATCCCTACGATCAGTAACTTAAGGTTATCCTGAATCATAGGGATCGTACCGAAGAAATACCCCGCATATGTGAAGAGCAGCACCCATAAAAGCGCGCCAATGACGTTATACGCGGCAAAATGGCGATAAGACATATGTCCCATACCCGCAACAAACGGCGCAAAGGTTCTGACAATCGGGACAAAACGGGCCAGAATAATGGTTTTTCCGCCATGCTTTTCATAAAACTGGTGCGTCTTATCAAGGTAACTGCGACGGAAAATTTTTGAATTCGGGTTACTGAACAACCGTTCGCCAAACAATCTGCCGATCGTGTAGTTCACCGCGTCGCCGACAATCGCGGCGATCAGCATTAACATCACCATAATATGTACGTTGAGATCGTTGGTTTCCAGCGACGCCAACGCCCCCGCCACAAACAGCAACGAATCCCCCGGCAGAAACGGCGTCACCACCAGTCCGGTTTCACAAAACAGGATCAGGAACAGAATGGCATATACCCAGACGCCGTATTCCGCGACCAGCTCCGCCAGGTGCACGTCAATGTGCAGGATAAAATCAATCAGAAAATAAATCAGGTCCATATTGATGCCTTATACGACTCAAATTAGTCCGCCAGAAACAGCGGGCCCAGTGGCGTTTTGGGAAGGTCAAACCGTTCCGGGTAATCAACCGCAACCAGATACAACCCTTCCGCTTTCGCCGTTGCTGCTGAAAGCCGCCTGTCCTTCGCCGCCAGCAACTCTGCTATCCAGCTCTCCGGCTGGTTGTGGGCGCCTACTTCCATCAGGCTACCGACAATATTCCTGACCATATGATGTACAAAGGCATTGGCTTTGATATCAACCACCACATACGCACCGTGACGCGTCACGTTAATGTGCATCACGTTTCGCCACGGCGTACGCGACTGGCACTGTACCGCGCGAAACGAGGTAAAATCATTTTCACCAATCAGACACTGCGCCGCCCGGTGCATACGTTCTGCGTCCAGCGGCTCATAAAAGTGCGTAACCCCATGACCTAAAATCGCCGGGCGCAACCGATGATTGTAGATGATGTAGCGATAACGGCGAGCCGTTGCGCTAAACCGGGCGTGAAAATCCTCAGGTACAGCTTTAACCCAACGAACCGCGATGTCACCAGGTAAATTCGCATTTACACCCAGCGTCCACGCCGCGTCTTTACGCAACGCGGTGGTTTCAAAATGCACCACCTGCCCCGTTCCGTGTACGCCAGCGTCTGTCCGCCCGGCGCAAAACACGTTAACAGGTTCGTTGGCAACCTGAGAAAGCGCTTTTTCCAGCTTTTCCTGAACGCTGCGCACTTCGTTCTGGCGTTGCCAGCCATAATATTTGCTGCCGTCGTACTCAATGCCCAGCGCAATTTTATAAACTGGCGGTTGTTCCACTGCTGACATCAGTACAGGTACTCCTGCACCAGTTTTTCCGCGGTTTTGACCGCCATCAGCGCGCCGCCAAAGCGAACGTTATCGGCCACCGACCAGAACTGAACCTGCTCCGGCATGCCATAGTCGTTACGCACACAGCCGACAGAAAGCTGCGGATTGCCAGACGCATCGCCCACCTGAGTCGGGAAGTCAGTCTCTTCAGACAGCACAATATCTTCGCCGCGAGAAAAGGCATCGCGCGCCTCTTCCGCCGCCAGCGGGCGCAGCGCTTCAAAACTGACCATTTGCGCATGGCCATAAAATACCGGCGACTGAATGCAGCTGGCGGAAATCATCAGCCCGTCGTCCTGCAAAATCTTACGCACTTCATCAACGATACGGCGCTCTTCGCGCACGCTGCCTTCACTGTCCGGCAGGAGCGGCAGCATGTTAAACGCCAGTTGGCGACCAAAGAAATCATCTTCGTCGATAGGGATACCGTTGAGCAGTTTCGCGCTCTGACCGGCCAGCGCATCCACCGCTTTTTTCCCGTGTGCCGAGGCAGAAAGCAGGCTGGTGACGCTAATGCGCGACAGACCGCCTTCATCAATCAGCGGCTTCAGCGAGGCCAGCAACTGGCTGGTCAGGCTGTTGGCTACGGCGATCACATTGCGGTTGCGGTAATCGGCCAGCACAGACGGGTTCACTTCCGGCACCACTAATGGCACATCCGGTTCCAGGGCAAACAGGCCGCTGCTGTCGATCACCAGACAGCCCGCATTGGTGGCTTCCTCAACCCATGCGGCAGAGGCTTCAGCGCCAGCGACAAAAAACGCCAACTGCGCCTGCGTCCAGTCAAAATCAGCAACATCCTGCACAATGACCGACTTGCCGCTATAGCGCAGATGTTCGCCCGCACTTTCATTACGCGCCAGCGCATAAATCTCACCGACCGGGAACTGACGTTCAGCCAGCGTTTCGAGCAGGGCTTCGCCTACGGCGCCTGTTGCGCCCAGGATGGCAATGTTCCAGCCTTCAGACATGGTGGTTTACTCCAGAAATAGCAAAGCTCCCCGCGCTATGCAGGGAGCGACAAAAAGAATGTTAATGGGCCGGATGATGAACGGCGTTGAAACCGAGCTTATGCAGCAGCGTGGCGGCACTGGCATCGTCGCACATCACGTACAAGGAAGACCATTCACGGCGCTCAAGGTAATTCTTACGCAGCTTATCAAACTCGCCCGGAATTCCGGCGACTTTACGCAGTGGCGCATCATCGCGGCGCACATCATACACCAAATGCGCCAGCCTTTTCAGCGTCGGCTGATCCAGCGGGCCATGCAGCGTAATACGCCCAAACTCCGGCGCGGGTAGCAGCGTATCCAGCGCCACTTTTTGCCCCCGTCCGATAAACGTACTATAGGCTTCAAAGACCTGCGTGGTGCCGCGCGCCTTCCCTTCCAGGGTATAACCGGCAATGTGCGATGTGCCGATATCAATTTTTTCCAGCAGCGCCACGTTAAGATCGGGCTCCCCTTCCCAGACATCAAGCACCACGCTCAGCGACTGCCCGGCATTCAGGCGCGCCAGCAGCGCGGTGTTATCCACCACCGGGCCGCGACAGGCGTTAATCAGAATCGTCCCCGGCTTCAGCCGCCCGATCAGCGCCTCATCCGCCAGGTGCAGCGTCTTGTAGGGCCCCTCTTTATACAACGGCGTGTGGAACGTCAGAATATCCGCTTCCTGGACCAGCTCATCCAGCGAGCGGAAATCACCTTCATCGCCCCGGTCCGCACGCGGCGGATCGCACAGCAAAGTGCGAATGCCCAACGCTTCCAGCCTCGCCTGCAAGCGAGCGCCAACATTACCTACGCCGACAATCCCCACGGTGCGGTCGCTTAAAGCAAAGCCGTCACGCTCCGCCAGCATCAGTAAAGCGGAAAAGACATATTCAACAACAGCGATGGCATTGCAGCCAGGCGCCGCTGAAAACCCCACACCAGCCTGCTTAAGCCATGCCTCATCCACATGATCGGTCCCGGCGGTTGCGGTGCCGACAAATTTGATGGATTTCCCCCCAAGCAGCGCTTCATTCACTTTGGTGACTGAACGCACCATTAACGCATCCGCATCATCAAGTTCTGCAACGGGAATGGGGCGACCGGGAACCGCTTTGACCTCGCCCAGACGGCTAAATAATTCGCGGGCATAAGGCATATTTTCATCAACGAGGATTTTCACGTCTGCGTACCTGTTTGAGAACGAGAGTTAACCGGGCAAGTGTGCCATAATCTGGCCGCCAGGCATACTTTGCTAAGATTTATGGTTTAAGGATAAGTGATGATGCAACCCATTTCCGGTACTCCCGCACGCCCTCCCGGTGAAGGTCAGACTGCGCCTTCCGTTGCCGGAGAACAGCCGCTATCCACCCAGCAGCGCACGGTGCTGGAACGCCTGATTACGCGTCTGATTTCGCTGACGCAACAGCAAAGCGCGGAAGTCTGGGCCGGAATGAAACACGATCTGGGCGTAAAAAGCGACACGCCGTTACTGTCGCGTCACTTCCCCGCCGCAGAACAAAATCTCACGCAACGCCTGAGCGTCGCTCAGCAGAACCACGCGAATCGTCAGGTACTCTCGCAGTTGACGGAATTATTGAGCCAGGGGAACAACCGCCAGGCCGTCAGCGATTTTATTCGCCAACAGTACGGTCAGACGGCGCTCAGCCAGTTAACGCCCGAGCAGTTAAAGAATGTGCTGACGCTACTGCAACAGGGGCAACTTTCCATTCCTCAGCCTCAACAACGTCCGCCAACCGACAGACCGTTATTGCCTGCCGAGCATAATACGCTCAACCAACTGGTGACGAAGCTGGCCGCCGCGACGGGCGAATCGGGCAAACTTATCTGGCAGTCCATGCTGGAACTTTCCGGTGTGAAAAGCGGCGAGCTGATCCCTGCAAAACAGTTCACGCACCTGGTCACCTGGCTTCAAGCGCGCCAGACCCTCAGCAACCAGAGCGCGCCCACCCTACAGACGCTACAGGCGGCGCTAAAACTGCCGCTGGAGCCGAATGAATTCACGGCGTTAAGAGATTACGCCCAACAGACATATCAGGCGTTGCCGCATACAATTCTGACAACCGCTCAGGTTCAGGATCTGCTGAACCAGGTCTTTCTGCGCCGCGTTGCGCGCGAAAGAGAGTTAACCGAGCCGCATCACATTCAGCCGATATACAGCCCGTTCGCCCCGATGATTGAAACCATCAAATCCGTAACGGCGCGACCGGGGCTGATCTTTATCGCACTGGCGGTTGCCTTCATTCTGTTCTGGCTGGTGTCTTAACCCCGGCGAAACGACAGCAGCGTCACCACAATCCCCACGACGGCAGAAATCGCCCCGGCGAGGAATACGGAAGAGTAGCCGCACGAGGTGGCTAACAGCCCGGCCAGCGGGCCGGTAACGCCGTAGGAGATGTCCTGAAACGCGGCATAGCCGCCAAGTGCCGTACCGCGTACCTGAGAAGGTACGCGCTTCACCACTTCAACGCCCAGCGCCGGGAAGATGAGCGAGCACCCTGCCCCGGTTAACGCCGCGCCCAATAGCGCAATCCAGGCCACAGGCGCCAGCCAAAGCAGCACCAGCCCTGCCGTTTCGACCAAAAGGGACGCAACCGCCACCTTCACACCGCCAAAGCGATCCGGCATCCAGCCAAACAGCACGCGCATCAGCACGAAAGCGCCGCCAAACGCGGTCAACGTAAAACCGGCCATCGCCCAGCCTTTACTGGCGAAATAGAGTGAAATAAAGGTGCCGATAACGGCGAAACCAACCCCCTGTAGCGCCAGCCCCAGGCCCGGCTTCCAGATGAGGCCGACGACGCTCCACAGCGACGGACGTTCGCCCGCGTGCGCAGGTACTTTACGCACGGCGCCATTAAATGCCCAGGCCAGCAGCGGCAGCACCATTGTTGTTCCTGCCAGCGCCGCAAAACCGTAATGGCTGTGAATCAGTAAACCAAGCGGCGCACCGGCAGCCAGCGCGCCGTAAATCGCCATGCCATTCCACGACATCACTTTACCGGAGCGCGAAGGCCCAACCAGCCCCATCCCCCAGGTCAGGGTTCCGGTCAGTAGCTGGCTTTCGCCAAAACCCAGGATCAGTCGCCCGACAATCAGCAACGCGAATTTTACAGGTACAGAAACAGGTAACAACGCCGCCAACAGCCACGCGCCCCCCGCCAGCGCGCAGGCCAACATCCCCTGTAGCGCGGAACGTTTGGCACCATATTGATCGGCCAGTCGCCCGGCGTAACCACGGGTCAATACCGTTGCAAGGAATTGAATGCCCACCGCGATGCCGACCATCGTGTTGCCATAGCCCAGCTCATGATGAACAAAAAGAGGGATTACAGGTAACGGTAAACCGACCGTCATATAGGTCAGAAAAACCGCAAAAGCGATACGAAAAAGCGAAAAATTCGCAGAAGGTGTTTTTTCTTTTTGGGATACAGCTGTCATGCGTTACTCCAGAATGCAGAGTAAGGCGAGGAAATGCCACGCCCCCTCCACCTGACCATCAGGATTAAGGTGCGTTGGATAACGTTAAACGCTTACGCATTATCATGGGGATAATGTTGAGCGTGAAGTCTGCCTGTGAGCCGCTAAACTTGTCAACCTTGAAATCTCAGGAAGTTGTATCAAAACGAAGACTTGTCATCGAACAGAAAGGGAAAGACGGCATCGATTCCCTTTGTCCTGAACAGCCCGGTCACCTGTATACGTTGCCCCGGCGTCAGTAGCCTGAATATCATATCCCAGATCTCTTTGGGTTCCACTTCCTGGTCGAAGGCATTCTCCAGCGTTAGCACTGCCTCATTTTCGTTCAAATAAGGACGGAGGTAGAGAGGAAAAACAGAAATATGGTACTCCTCAGCTTTCGATTTAGCACGCTTACGTTTGACACTCTCTTTCCCCTCACTGTACTTATTCAAACGTTCACGAACCGCAGGCACACTTCCTGGAAACCCCGGTAATGCAAGACACTCCTTAACCGTGAACCACTCTTTTGCCATCAGTTTCTTTCCTTTTCCCTGATGAAATAAAAATATTTTTTCTTTTGCGCGAAATTTCAGGTTTATTCTGGCAATATTCTTATAATGAAAAAGAAAGTAACGTTCTTTTTGTCGCGCTAATTTATAACCTGAAAAATATCGGCGCCGATAACACATCTTCTTAGGATTACAGAATGGAACACAAAAGCCAAGACTGGCATCGTGCAGATATTAAAAGTGCACTGGAAAAAAGAGGAATTACGCTCAGAGATCTTTCACGAGCAGCTGGATTATCTCCCGACTCGTTACGCAATGTATTTACCCGCCATTGGCCCAGAGCAGAGCTGATCATTGCGGTGGCGCTGGAGACCACACCAGATGTGATTTGGCCTTCGCGCTACATTTCTGGTCATGAGGAACCACATCAGCGTTCAGAAGAATAAAACACTATAAATCCAGAAATATTTTTCAGGTCAATATTATTTGGCATATTAAATACAATCAAATTATTTATAATTCTTTTTTATAGCACATATTACCTATATACCCCATTATTACAGTGATAATTAATTAACGGATCACGTAATAACATCCAAAGGATATAATATGGTCTGGGATATAAGAACAGCAACAAACTATGCAAAGCATCACGCTCATACACACTCAATCAAAAAATGTGCTGAATATACACGAAAGGCAATCCGTGCCGGAGGCATAGATATAGGGAACACTGGGCACGCCAAAGATTATGGTTCTCTTTTAATGCACGCGGGTTTCAGACCCGTCTCTCCTTATGAGTCCCCGCGAGCAGGTGATGTTGTCATTTTGCAACCGTATGAGGGAGGAAACCCAAGCGGTCATATGGCTATATTTGATGGACAAGACTGGTATTCCGATTTCAAACAACGTGATATGTGGGCAGGTCCTGGTTACAGAGCAGCAAAACCACAATATACGATATACAGGAGGAACTAATGCGGTTTATTCTCCCATTAATCCTTTTACTGTTATCCGCATGTAATGTTCACAATGATACAAGTAGTCGTAACATGGTGAGTCAATTCTACCCCCAGTACATGGCAATATACGCCAGCGATAACGATAAGAGCCTTATCAATTACACCAATCCTATTTATGAAAAATATGTTTCAACTGAAATTATTCGCAGATTAAAGAAAATTGACGATTATTATGAGCAGGAAATCGTGGCGTCAGACTACTTTATGTACGTGCAGGACTACGCGCCGGAATGGATCGCTAAATTCCACGCAGGAACAGCCAGTGCTTTTTTGGGAGGTGAAAAAGTGGATGTATGGCTTGGCGATTCCGATACCCGCCTTATCCATTTAATGGTGTACACTCGCCGAGAAAATGGCCAATGGAAAATTTATCGGGTACGCGATCTTACCCACCAGTTTGAACACCCGATCTACGATGCAGGCGCTATTGCCCGCGCCAGGGCGTGGTCGGCAAAAGTCGCGCAGGAATACGAAAACAAGCAATAAAAAAGGGAGCCATTATCGGCTCCCCTGTAGGCCTGATAAGCGAAGCGCCATCAGGCAAACGTTGATGTCGGATAGCGGCGTAAACGCCTTATCCGCCCAACGTCTTCAGATTTACGCTTTCAGCTTACGCATAACCAACGTCGCGTTAGTGCCGCCAAAGCCGAAGCTGTTGGACATGACGGTCGTCAGTTCGCGATCGGTGGCTTCGGTTACGATGTTCAGACCTGCCGCTTGCTCGTCCATCTCTTCAATGTTGATGCTCGGCGCGATAAAGCCGTGTTCCAGCATCAGCAGCGAATAGATAGCTTCCTGCACGCCAGCCGCACCCAGAGAGTGACCGGTCATCGCTTTGGTCGCGGAGATAGCCGGGCTCTTATCGCCAAAGACTTCACGAATTGCGCCCAGTTCTTTCACGTCGCCTACCGGCGTAGAAGTACCGTGGGAGTTCAGGTAGTCAATCGGAGTGTCAACGCCATGCATCGCCATCTGCATGCAGCGCACTGCGCCTTCGCCTGACGGTGCAACCATGTCAGCGCCATCAGACGTTGCGCCATAACCGACGATTTCTGCATAGATGTGCGCGCCGCGCGCCAGAGCGTGTTCCAGTTCTTCAACCACAACCATACCGCCGCCGCCCGCGATAACGAAACCATCACGGTTCGCATCATAGGTACGAGAAGCTTTAGACGGATCGTCGTTGTATTTGGTGGACAGTGCGCCCATCGCATCGAATTCACACGCCATTTCCCAGCACAGCTCTTCACCGCCGCCGGCAAAGACGATGTCCTGTTTGCCCAGTTGAATCTGTTCAACCGCGTTGCCGATGCAGTGCGCAGAGGTCGCGCAAGCAGAGCTGATGGAGTAGTTCACGCCGTGGATTTTAAACGGCGTAGCGAGGCAGGCAGAAACGCCGGAGGCCATCGCTTTGGTCACTACATACGGGCCAACGGCTTTCAGACCACGCGGGCTACGCATGGCATCTGCGCCAAAGACCTGGAATTTCGGGGAGCCGCCGCCGGAACCTGCAATCAGGCCAACGCGCGGGTTATTCTGGTAAGTTTCTACAGAGAGACCCGCATCAGCAATCGCCTGCTCCATAGAAAGGTAAGCATAGATGGATGCGTCGCTCATAAAGCGCACTACTTTGCGGTCAATGAGGCCAGTGGTATCCAGTTTGACGTTACCCCAAACATGGCTACGCATGCCGGAGTCCTTCAGCTCCTGAGAGAAAGTGATCCCTGAACGTCCTTCACGCAGAGATGCCAGGACTTCCTGCTGGTTATTACCGATGCTGGAAACGATGCCCAGGCCAGTAATCACTGCACGTTTCATTCAATACCTCTGTAAGTCGCACTATTTTAAGATTCGACTCGCACAATAGCGTACACTTGTACGCCGAACAAGTCCGATCAGCCAATTAATATGGAAATTTGCGCCTCCGGGCGCACATCGCTAAGATCGTGACACTGCCTGTCAGACGAGTAACTTACGTGAAACAATACGCTATACAACCTGCCAACCTTGAATTCAACGCTGAGGGTACACCTGTTTCCCGAGATTTCGATGACGTCTACTTTTCCAATGATAATGGGCTGGAAGAGACGCGTTATGTTTTTCTCGGCGGCAATCAGCTTGAGGAGCGTTTTCCGCTGCACCCTCGCCCATTATTCGTGGTGGCGGAGAGCGGTTTCGGCACTGGCCTTAACTTCCTGACGCTCTGGCAGGCATTCTCGCAGTTTCGCGATGCTCACCCTGAGGCTACGCTACAAAGATTACATTTTATCAGTTTTGAAAAATTTCCCCTGACGCAGGCCGATCTCGCGTTAGCCCATCAACACTGGTCAGAGCTTGCTCCCTGGGCACAGCAGCTACACGCGCAGTGGCCGCTGCCGCTGGCCGGGTGCCATCGTCTGATTCTTGATGACGGTCGTGTGACGCTGGATCTCTGGTTCGGCGATATTAATGAGCTGACGGGGAAACTGGATGAATCCCTGAACCAGAAAGTGGACGCCTGGTTTCTGGATGGTTTTGCCCCCGCGAAAAACCCTGACATGTGGACGCAGAATCTGTTTTCCACCATGGCGCGACTGGCTCGCCCCGGCGGAACGCTGGCGACGTTTACCTCTGCGGGATTCGTGCGCCGGGGGTTGCAGGAGGCAGGGTTCACGATGCAAAAACGCAAAGGTTTTGGCCGCAAGCGTGAAATGCTTTGCGGCGTCATGGCACACGCGCTGACGTCCCCCTCCCCGACGCCGTGGTTCACCCGCAGCGGCAGCGCCAAACGAGACGTCGCAATCATCGGCGGTGGCATCGCCAGCGCGCTGCTGTCGCTGGCGCTTCTGCGCCGCGGCTGGCAGGTAACGCTCTATTGTTCAGATGAGCAGCCCGCGCAAGGCGCATCCGGCAATCGCCAGGGGGCGCTTTATCCCCTGCTCAGCAAACACGATGCGGCGATTAACCTCTTTTTCCCGAGCGCGTTTACGTTCGCGCGGCGTCTGTATGACGCGCTGCCGGTGACTTTCGACCATGACTGGTGCGGCGTCACGCAACTGGGCTGGGACGAAAAGAGCCAGCACAAAATCGATCAGATGCTGTCGCTGGCGTTGCCCGATGCGCTCGCAGTGGCTGTAGATCCAGACCAGGCGCAGCAGGAAACAGGCGTGGCGACACACTGTCGCGGAATAACGTATCCGGCTGGCGGCTGGCTGTGCCCAGCACAGTTAACCGCTGCGCTGCTGGCGCTAGCGGCCACACAAGGGCTGCGGAGGCATTACACACACACGCTCACCGCCCTTTCGCGCCAGGCCACAGGCTGGCAGTTGCAATTTGCAGAGGGTAAGGCAGTTGAACATGAGGTGGTCGTGCTGGCAAACGGGCATCAGATTAACCACGTTGACCAGACGCGTCCGTTACCGGTCTATTCGGTGGCTGGTCAGGTGAGCCATATCCCGACGACGCCTGCGCTTTCCGCATTACGCCAGGTGCTGTGCTACGACGGATACCTCACGCCGCAAAACCCTGCCACTCATCAGCACTGCATTGGCGCCAGTTACCATCGCGGCAGTGAGGAAACTGCCTATCGTGAAGACGATCAGCAGCAGAATCGCCAGCGCTTGATCGACTGCTTCCCGGATGCCGCATGGGCAAAAGAGGTTGATATCAGCGAAAAAGCGGCGCGCTGTGGCGTACGCTGCGCCACGCGTGATCATCTGCCGATGGTCGGAAATGTGCCGGACTATGATGCAACGCTCGCACAATACGCCGCCCTTGCCAGACAGAAAGACGCCGCCGAACGCGCGCCGGTTTATCCTGATTTGTTTATGCTGGGAGCGCTCGGATCGCGCGGGTTGTGTTCAGCCCCGCTCTGTGCGGAAATTCTCGCGGCGCAAATGAGTGAAGAGCCCATTCCGATGGATGCTGACACGCTGGCGGCGTTAAACCCGAATCGTCTGTGGGTACGGAAGTTATTGAAGGGAAAAGCGGTGAAATAAGTCCATCCGTTGGATGAACGTTAACGCCACCCGGCAAGGTGAAAATGCCGGATGGCGACGCATCCGGCCTACGCGTTAATGGCCTTCTGGAACAGGTTATCCCACATCTCTTTCACTAACGCCTGGTCACGCGGCGACAACTCGCCTGCGCCAATCGCTTTTTCCAGGCTGCTGGTGACGTTGGCATACACCGCTTCTGCGGAATGGTCATCACCGCCTTCCAGTTCTGCAACTGCTAACGTCAGGTGGCCACGCAGATATCCGCTGGCAAACAGCTCGTCATCGCTTGCGTGCTCTACCATATCGTCGATTAATGCCAGAATGCGTGATTCAAACTCCGCGATCATCTTCTTTCCTCATTGTAAACGTGGCGTCGGCCTCAGTTGAGCGCTTCCGGCCACGGGAACTGTTCCGCCGTAATGTCAGGCGTGTGATAATAATTCTGTAACGCTTTAATAAACCGGGCCGGGCGTTCAGGAATGCCTTTTCCCAGGTACTCCATCACCTGAGCATGAACCCGGCGCTGAAATACCACGCGATCCGGTTCGAAGTCCCCTTCCAGATTGTCGCAACTGACGTTAAACGGATAACCCGCCGCCACGCAAAACAACCAGTCAAAGGCCTGCGGTTTCACTTCCACGTCTTCAAACTGGCTTTGGGTCTGCGCATCACGCCCATCCGGGCAATACCAGTAACCAAAATCCACCAGCTCGCGACGCGCCTTTCCGGCAATACACCAGTGCGAAATCTCATGCAGCGCGCTGGCGTAAAAGCCGTGCGCAAAAACAATCCGGTGGTACGGCACGTCCGCATCAGCAGGAAGATAGACCGGTTCGTCATCGCCTTTAATCAGACGGGTATTAAAATCGTCGGCAAAGCAGCCGTTAAAAATATCAATTAGCTGTTGGTAATGATGCGTACTGTTCATTAGTTCATCCCCAGCAAGTGGAGAATCTCCTGTCCGTGGTTATCATAAAGTAGTTTGGCGCTCATCACCGCAGAGACGATGACAATCATCGGGCGAATGAGCTTCTGTCCTTTGCTTAACACCAGTCGCGAGCCCATACGAGCGCCCAGAAACTGGCCAATCAGCATCACGAAACCTGTCGCCCAAATGACTTTACCGCCAATAGCGAACAGCAACAGGCCGCCAATATTCGAGGTGGCATTCAACACTTTGGCATGGGCGGTGGATTTCGCCAGGTTGTACCCGCACAGCGTCACAAACGCCAGCGCGTAAAACGATCCGGCTGCCGGGCCGAAGAAGCCATCGTAGAATCCGACGCAGCCCCCGGCGACCAGCGCGAAAGGCAGGCCATAAAGCCGACGCTGACGATCCTCTTCGCCGAGTTTCGGCATCAACAGGAAGTAAAGGCCAATACAAATAACCAGCACCGGTAAAATCTGCCGCAAAATGCTCGCCTGGACATATTGCACCAGTAACGCGCCGCTCATTGAGCCAATGAACGTCATCAGAATATTAAGTTTCTGATCGGCAAGATTAACCACTTTGCGACGAATGAAATAGATTGACGCGGAGAGTGAGCCGCCGCAGGCCTGCAATTTATTGGTCGCCAGCGCCTGTGCTGGCGACATGCCTGCCGCCATTAATGCAGGGATCGTTAATAAGCCGCCTCCCCCCGCCAGCGAATCAATAAATCCAGCCAGCATTGCCACGAAAAAAAGAACAATCAATAACAGCGGGGACACCATAAACAGATTTAAAAAATTGTCCATTAGAGTACATGCTCATCCAGTAGCGCCTGGCAGGAAGGCGGCAACGGTGGCGGTGTCTTCTTCTCAGGCTTTGTTGTTCCAGGTTCAGGAGGTTCAAACCAACTTTGTAGTTCTGCGCCGCATCCATCGCCAGGCGGAGGCAAAGGCTGATCTTCGCACTCCAGGCTGTCGGCAGGGCAACGTAATCGTACATGCATATGCGCACGATGCTGGAACCAGGGTCGCACTTTACGCAACCAGTCACGATCGGTTCCGGCATCCAGGCATAACTGCTGTTTAATGGCAGGATTAACAAAAATACGCGTGACGTCGTTATCTTCCGCCGCCAGTTTGATCAGGCTGGAAATTTCCGGCTTCCACAGCGAAGGCACCACATGTTTGCCGTCGCGGGAGACCAGGTCAATTGCCTGAGGTCGCAGTAGCTGCGCCTGCGTCCAGCGTGTTTTCGGCAGTTGCAGAAAAATATCGACATCGAGCCCGGTCTGGTGGCTGGCATGTCCGCCGTTGAACCGCCCGCCCGCAGGCATCCCCATATCGCCGATCAACACCGTTCCAAACCCAAGGTTGCTGACCTGAGTGCTCAGTCGTTGAATAAACATCACGAGATCGGGATGACCAAAATAGCGGCGCTGATCGGTACGCATCACCTGATAGTGTTCGGACTGCACGGGAAGCGTGTCTGCCCCAACAATGCAGCCATTCGAAAAGCCGCCGATGGATTGCGCACTTCCGGGAACAGGATGCGTAATTTTCTGCCAGGGCGTCGCCGCCAGGCTGGCGCTGCTGACCAGAAGAGCCAGCAACGCGAGTGCCGTTTTTTTCATTGATTACCAGCGTGGAATATCAGTCTTTACATCCGCATTTTGCGCGCGCTGACGCAGAAGGTGATCCATCAGCACGATCGCCAGCATGGCCTCAGCGATCGGCACGGCGCGGATCCCAACGCACGGATCGTGACGCCCTTTGGTGATCATCTCGACTTCTTCACCAAAGCGGTTAATCGTACGTCCCGGCACCGTAATACTGGAAGTGGGTTTCAGCGCCATATGTGCAACAATTTGTTGCCCGCTGCTGATACCGCCGAGAATACCGCCCGCATGGTTGCTCAGGAAGCCCTCTTTGGTAATTTCATCGCGATTCTGGCTACCTCGCAACGCGACCACATCAAACCCATCGCCAATCTCCACGCCTTTTACCGCGTTGATGCTCATCAGCGCATGAGCGATGTCCGCATCCAGACGGTCAAAGACCGGTTCACCAAGCCCTGCCGGAACGCCGTTTGCCACGACGGTCACTTTTGCCCCAATCGAATCGCCCTCTTTCTTCAGGGCGCGCATCAGTTCATCCAGCGCGTCGATTTTATCTGGATCAGGACAGAAAAACGGGTTTTGTTCAACCTGCTGCCAGTCTTTGATTTCAAGCGGAATATCGCCCATCTGGGTCAGACACCCCTGAATGACGATGCCGTGTTTCTCCGCCAGATATTTTTTAGCAATCGCGCCAGCCGCGACGCGCATCGCCGTTTCACGGGCGGAAGAACGACCGCCGCCACGGTAATCGCGCAGACCGTATTTCTGCTCGTAGGTATAGTCGGCATGGCCCGGGCGGAAAACGTCCTTAATGGCGCTGTAATCCTGTGAACGCTGATCGGTATTTTCAATCAACAGGCCAATGCTGGTGCCCGTCGTCACGCCTTCAAAGACACCGGAGAGAATTTTCACCTGGTCCGGTTCACGACGCTGGGTCGTGTAACGCGAGGTTCCCGGACGGCGTCTGTCGAGATCGTGTTGCAGGTCGGCTTCTGTTAGCGGAATGCCCGGCGGAACGCCGTCAACGATACAACCGAGCGCCAGCCCGTGTGATTCACCAAAAGTCGTTACGCGAAAGAGTTGTCCAAGTGTATTTCCTGCCATCACGGCTCCGTTATCGTTGTTGTGTTGTTGACCGTTGATTAATCTTTATAGATGCTGAAATGCTCGCGAGCCGCAATGAGCTGCGCTTTCGTCAGCATAAAGACGCCGTCGCCGCCGTTATCGAACTCCAGCCAGGTAAACGGTACATCGGGATATTGTTCTATCAGATGTACCATGCTGTTTCCGACTTCACAAATCAGAATACCGTCATCGGACAAGTAGTCCGGCGCGTTGCCCAGAATACGGCGGGTCAGTTTTAAACCGTCAGTGCCGGACGCCAGGCCCAGTTCAGGTTCATGACGATATTCATTCGGCAGGTCGGACATATCTTCCGCATCAACGTACGGCGGGTTCGTCACAATCAGGTCATACTGCACTTTCGGCAGATCGCGGAACAGATCGGAGCGAATCGGCGTGACATGGTTGAGCAGACCGTGCTCTTCAATGTTGTGTTCAGTTACGGCTAACGCGTCGCTGGAGATATCAACGGCATCCACTTCCGCCTCCGGGAAAGCATAAGCACAGGCGATAGCGATACATCCGCTGCCGGTACACATATCCAGAATGTGGTGCGGCTGCTCGCTGATAAGCCCCGCGAAGCGGTTGTTGATCAGCTCGCCAATCGGCGAACGCGGCACTAATACGCGTTCATCAACATAGAATTCATGGCCGCAGAACCAGGCTTTATTGGTCAGGTAGGCCACCGGAATACGCTCGTTGACACGGCGAATGACCCGTTCAACAATGCGGTGACGTTCGCTGGACGTCAGGCGCGCGGTACGCATGTCTTCTGGAATATCCAGCGGCAGATAAAGTGACGGCAGTACCAGCTGTACGGCCTCATCCCACGGGTTGTCCGTGCCGTGACCATACCAGATATTCGCCGCGCTAAACCGGCTTACCGCCCAGCGCAACATGTCCTGAATGGTATGCAGCTCACTCACTGCTTCATCGACGAAAATTTTATCCACGTATTCCTCCAGGGCATGCTCGCATTAAATTCGGCGGCTAGTTTGCCACGAAGACGGCGATAAATCAGCACTCACGCGGCGCCAGAGCGTGAAAATTGCGTTTTGGCTGAACGAATGTCCCCTGAGTCGGGTAAACTAACGCAAAATAAAAGATGAGACGTTCGAATGAAAAAGAAAACATCGCTCAGCGAGGAGGACCAGGCGTTGTTCCGGCAGTTAATGACCGGCACCCGCCAGATTAAGCAGGACACCATTGTCCACCGACCGCAACGTAAAAAAATCACAGAAGTCCCGGTCAAGCGTCTGATACAGGAGCAGGCTGATGCCAGCCACTATTTCTCCGATGAATTTCAACCGTTATTGAATACGGACGGCCCGGTGAAATATGTACGTGCCGACGTCAGCCATTTCGAGCTGAAGAAAATGCGTCGGGGCGACTATTCGCCGGAGTTGTTCCTGGATTTGCACGGTCTGACGCAACAGCAAGCCAAGCAAGAGCTGGGGGCGCTGATTGCCGCCTGTCGCCGCGAGCATGTCTTTTGCGCCTGTGTGATGCACGGCCACGGAAAGCATATTCTTAAGCAACAAACGCCGTTATGGCTGGCGCAACATCCGCACGTTATGGCCTTCCATCAGGCGCCAAAAGAGTACGGCGGGGACGCTGCGCTGTTGGTATTGATTGAAGTAGAAGAGTGGTTGCCGCCGGAGCTTCCCTGACAATGCCGATTGCCGGATGGCGGCGCAAGCGCCTTATCCGGCCTACGGGATCAGTGCAAGCTGTAGGCCTGATAAGCGAAGCGCCATCAGGCGCCTTATCCGGCCTGCGGGTTCAGTGCAGGCTGTAGGCCTGATAAGCGAAGCGCTATCAGGCGCCTTATCCGGCCTGCGGGATCAGTGCAGGATGTAGGCTTGATAAGCGAAGCGCCATCAGGCACAGTATCCAACCGACGATAATAACGTTAAATCGCTTTTGCCATTTTCAGATTACACGGGCTCATCTGCCAGTTGAAAATCCCTTTGCCGCTTTCATCAAGCGTTACGCTGGCAATCGCAGATGTGGTGAACATTGGCGGCGTCTCGCCAGGACAGAGTTCAGACACCAGATATCCCACCAAAGGCAGGTGAGAGATCACTAACACCGATGCGACACCTTCATTCGCCAGCGTCTGCAACCAGGCGCTGACCATACCGACATCGCCGCAAGGAGTAAGCTCCGGCAAAACGTCCACATTGCCAGGCAGGTTCATACACTCCCCTACCACATCCAACGTTTGTTCGGCTCGTAGAAACGGGCTCACCAGAACACGTTCGATATCCACTTTTTGACCTTTCAGCCAGTTCGCCATAAGGCGGGATTCGTCACAACCACACGAGGTTAAGGGACGAACCGAATCACTGGCGGCATCGAGGGCCGCGTCGCCGTGACGCATGATAAAAACTTGCATATTGCACCGCTTTTGTTAACCAGAATCACCCACATTCTTAGCAAAAACCCTGACGGGTATGATAAAAATGCGGTGGCCGGCATTGTGCCTTATCCATTCACCGAATGAAACGCTGTTTTTTACCTCAATGGCGTAAGTATAGTCAATCTTTGTTTACAAATTGACCACCACACAGTCATTCGGTGCGGTCTCGTCCTGATATGACCTTATTCCTTCAGGTCTGTTTCCCCACTGTTCCAGAAACGTTCACCGCGTTCAGCCATCCGCAATAAGCGCTCACACGGGGTAAACCGGTCGCCATACTGCGTAGCCAGTCGTTGCAGAACCGCAACCACTTCACCCGCGCCGAGAGTGTCCATATAACGGAACGGGCCGCCAAGAAACGGCGGAAAACCAATACCAAATACCGCGCCGATGTCGCCATCACGCGCGCTGCGGATCACCTTCTCATCAAAGCAGCGCGCCGCTTCATTGAGCATTAACATCACGCACCGCTCAGCCATTTGCTGCGCAGAAAGTCGGCTCTGCCCTTGCGTACCAATAAGCCTATAAATTGCAGGGTCGACCTGTTTTTTGCTTTTACGCCCTTTCACGCCATAAAGATAGAAACCGCGACCATTTTTTCTGCCTTTGCGATCGTCATTCAAAATTGAGGCAACAACGTTTGCAGGCGCGCTAAAACGTTCGCCGTAAGCGGCCTCCAGTACAGGTATAATTTTAGTGCCTGTATCGATGCCAACCTCATCCAAAAGTTGGATTGGCCCGACCGGAAAACCAAACTTGACCAGCGCGGCGTCGATCGCTTCGACGCGTTCACCTTCGGTCAGCAACCGTATTGCTTCGTTGATATACGGGGCAAGAATACGATTAACGTAGAACCCGGCTTTATCGCTGACCACAATCGGCGTTTTGCCCTGTTTTTTCGCCAGCTTAACGGTCGTGGCGATCGTCTGCGCAGAGGTTGTCGCATGAGGAATGACCTCCACCAACGGCATTTTTTCTACCGGGCTAAAGAAGTGCAAACCAATCACCTGCTCAGGCCTGGCCGCGTTAGCCGCGATGTCGCCGATGGGTAAAGATGAGGTGTTGGAGGCAAAAATGGTGTGAGGAGCGCAGTTTTGCTCGACTTCCGCCACCATCTGCTGTTTTAACGCCAGATCTTCAAACACCGCTTCAATAACCAGATCCCGATGCGAGAAGCCGCGGTAATCCGTTGAGCCGGAGATTAGCGCCAGCTGTTTGTCGCGTTCGCCCGCTTTGATATGGCGGCGGCGAACTTTGGTTTCAAGCTGATCCCAGCTGTACTTCAGCGCGTGGTTGATGCCTTTGGCATTAATATCTTTGATGCGAACCGGCAAGCCGCCTTTACAGGCCGTCACGTAAGCAATACCGCCGCCCATCAGACCTCCGCCCAGCACGCCTACGCTGGCTAACGGGCCAGGCTGCGCGTCGCTCCCCGGATCTTTTTTCACTTCGGTACTGGCAAAAAAGATATTCCGCAACGCCTGCGACTGCGGCGTCATCGCCAGTTCGCCAAACGCCCGCGCTTCCGCGTCGTATCCGCTGCTGCTTCCCTGCGCCAGCCCGGTTTCAATCACCTCAAGGATTCGCTCTGTCGCCGGGTAATTACCCTGCGTTTTCTGCCCGGTTTTTTTACTGACCATGCGAAACAGCAGCGTGCGCCCAAGCGGCCCCGCCAGAATACGTTCACGCACCGGTAAATTCCGCTGAGCGGAACGCCCTTTAATCGCCAGTTCCACGGCAGCCTCAAGCAAGATGGCATGCGGCACGACTTCGTCCACCAGACCAACCCTGAGCGCTTGTTTTGGCCGTAACTGCTTACCGGTCAGGATCATGTCCAGCGCCGTACTCACCCCAACCAGGCGCGGTAATCGCTGCGTACCGCCAGACCCTGGCAGCAGCCCCAGTTGCACTTCCGGCAGGCCCAGCACGGTTTTCGCATCATCAGTACAAATGCGCCGATGGCAAGCCAGCGCCATCTCTAACCCACCGCCGAGACACGCGCCGTGAATGGCGGCGACAACCGGAACAGACAGCGCCTGAATTTCAGCCATTATCTGCTGGCCCTGACGCGCCAGCGTTTCAGCTTCCTGCGCGCTTTTGCAGTTGCCGATCATGTTGATATCCGCCCCCGCGATAAAGTTATCCGGCTTCGCAGAAATAAAAACCACACCGCGCAGCGCCTTGTTTTCCCGAATCTGTTTCAGGATGGCGCGAACCTGCGTCGCGAACTCCGCCTTCAGGGTATTCATTTTCTCACCGGGGACATCAATAGAGACGACCGCGACGTTATCCAGACGCACGTTAAGCGTGAAAGCCGATGTCATGTCCATTATTCCGCCTCCAGAACCATTGCCGCCCCTAACCCCCCCGCTGCGCACGCGGTCACCAGGCCAAAACCGCCTCCCCGACGGCGTAGCTCATGCAGGGTTTGCGTGATCATCCGCGCCCCCGTTGCGGCAAACGGATGTCCATAGGCAATCGACCCGCCGAGGACGTTAAACTTACTGTCATCCACTTCTCCGGTCGCATGCGCCCTGCCCAGCACGTCGCGGGCAAAACGCTCACTGCCAAGCAGTTGAATGTTAGCCAGCGTCTGAGCGGCAAAGGCTTCATGCATATCAATTAACGAGAGATCGGCCAGCGTTAATCCGGCCCGCTCCAGCGCCAGCGGCGTCGACCAGGCCGGGCCCAGCAGCATGTCCTGCCAGACGTCAATTGCGGTAAACGCATAACTACGCAGATAGCCCAACGGCGCCAGGCCAAGTTCTCTGGCGCGAGACTCCGTCATCAGGATGACGGCTGCCGCGCCATCCGTCAGCGGCGTACTGTTCGCCGCCGTGACCGTCCCATGTTGTCGGTCAAACGCGGGGCGCAGCTTCGCATAATCTGCCAGAGTAGAGTTGCCACGAATATTATTGTCTTCAGAAAAAGGCTCTTTATACGGCGGCGCATATGTTGTCATCACCTCATCCGCCAGTTTACCTTCGGCCCAGGCCTGTGCGGCACGTTGATGGGAACGATGCGCCAGCGCATCCTGCTGCTCACGCGTAATGCCATAGGTTTTCGCCATTTGCTCGGCCGTATCGCCCATCCGCAGCCCGGTGGAATATTCAGCGACCGCGGGCGGAACAGGCATCAGGTCTCGCAGGCGCAGACGGGAAAAGAGCTTGAGTTTTTGCCCGGTAGAGCGGGCTTTATTGACGTCCACCAGTATACGCGCCAGCTTTTTGCTGACGCCAATAGGTAACACGGAGGAGGAGTCCGCGCCGCCAGCAATCCCCGCGCGAATCGTCCCCGCCATCAGGCTTTCCGCAACATTCGCTACCGCCTGAAAACTGGTCGCGCACGCCCGGCTTACGCTGTAGGCATCGGTGTGAACATTCATCCCCGTACCCAGCACAATTTCCCGGGCGATGTTGGGAGCTTCAGGCATTTGCACTACCTGGCCAAAAACCAGTTGCTCAATAACCTCGGCAGGTATTTCACTGCGCGCCAGCAACTCCCCAACAACCATTTTTCCCAGCTCAACAGCAGGAATGCCATGAAAAGCAGTGGCCTGACGAGCAAACGGCGTACGTAATCCGCTTACAATGGCAATACGATCGCCCTGGCGGGTAACCAGTGGTAAAGCCTGACTCATAACATTCCCCTGTAAAAAATAAAATAAGTGGTCTGACCTGATCACAGTCTTAACCAATTTTTTACATTTCGCCAAGCGGAGACGCCAGAAAGTGAGAGCTAAGACACAGAGGATAGTAACAGAGGGTTACGAGAATGCCCCTGCCAGAATTTGACAGGGGCATTCAAAGAAGGGGATTAACGCAGACCCAGCTGGAAGATCAGCGTTTCAGCTTCGCAGGCGAAGACAAAGTCGATGTCCAGACGCACGCCTTCAGCTTCTTCGGTAAAGGTGGATGTAATCTGGCAAGGTTCAGACTCCACGCCACGCGCTTTTTCTGTCAGAGCCGCCAGCGTTTCTTCGGCCTGCTCGCGGTTTTCAAACACACGGCTGTAGGACGCGGTGCAATCGGAGTTGTCCATAATGGTGCCAACATCCATACAGCAGCAAACCGGGGTTTCATCAGCACTGCATTTACTCATTGTAGATTTCCTCTGTATTTGCACTCAAGGTGCCAGATAAATATTGAGGATATTTTACGCTCGTGGAAAAAGGCTCTCCAGTCGTTAATGATGCAAAATGGGATAAGTGACCGAAATCACACTTAAAAATGATCTAAAACAAAAATCGCCCAATCGAGTGAGTGCGCCAGGCCTCAAATTTGCCAGCTGGATCGCGTTTCTATGATCACAATTGAAAAATATTATAAACATACTTGCAACATTCCAGCTGGTCAGACCTATACTCACGCCACTGGTCTGATTTCTCTGTCGTACCTCAGACCCTACACTTCGCGCTCCTGTTACGGCATGTAACATAGTTTGTATAAAAATAAATCGATGAGGTTATGGTCATGAGCCAGAAAACCCTGTTTACAAAGTCTGCTCTCGCAGTCGCAGTGGCAATCGTCTCCACACAAGCCTGGTCTGCAGGCTTTCAGTTAAACGAATTTTCTTCCTCTGGCCTTGGCCGGGCTTATTCGGGTGAAGGCGCTATCGCAGATGATGCCGGTAACGTTAGCCGCAACCCGGCGTTAATTATGATGTTCGATCGCCCCACCTTCTCTGCGGGTGCGGTGTATATCGATCCAGATGTCAATGTGACCGGCCGCTCTAACTTAACCGGGCAAAATGCCAACGCGAATAATATTGCGCCAACAGCGTGGGTTCCTAACCTGCACTTCGTTGCGCCGATCAACGATCAGTTCGGTTGGGGGGCATCCATTACCTCCAACTATGGCCTCGCCACCGAATTCAATAAAGATTATTCAGCCGGTATCTATGGCGGTAAAACAGACCTGCAAACGGTGAACCTGAACCTCAGCGGCGCCTATCGCCTGAATAATAGCTGGAGCTTCGGGGTTGGTTTTGATGCGGTTTACGCGAAGGCTAAAATTGAGCGCTATGCGGGTTCCCTCGGTCCGGTGCTTTCACAACAGCTGGTTGGACAAGGCGTACCCTCTCAGTGGACGGATGGCATTAACTCCCCTGACTCCCAGATCGCCCACCTGAAGGGTGATGAGTGGGGATTCGGCTGGAACGCAGGCATCCTGTATGAACTCGACAAGGATAACCGTTGGGGTCTGACCTACCGCTCTGAAGTGAAAATCGACTTCGAAGGCGATTACAAAAGCTCCATTAACCCAAATCTGAACAATATTTTCGCCAGTATGGGGCTTTCAAGCCTGCCATACGGCACTGGCGGCGCAACACAGAATGGTTCCTTAACCCTGAACCTGCCTGAAATGTGGGAAATCTCCGGTTATAACCGCGTCGCGCCGCAATGGGCTATCCACTATAGCCTGACTTATACCAGCTGGAGCCAGTTCCAGGAGTTAAAAGCCAAAGGCGACGACGGCCAGACGCTCTTCTATAAAGATGAAAGCTTTAAGGATGCGTACCGTATCGCGTTGGGTACGACCTACTACTACGATAAAAACTGGACTTTCCGTACCGGTATCGCGTATGACGATAGCCCGGTTCCGGCAAACAAACGCTCCATTTCTATTCCCGATCAGGACCGTCTGTGGCTGAGCGCGGGTGCAACTTACGCCTTCAATGAAGATGCTTCTATTGACGTTGGCGCATCCTATATGCACGGTCAGAACGTGAAATTCACCGAAGGGGAAGGCCCGGCAGCTTACTCCTTCAAGTCTGACGGTAAAGCCTGGCTGTTCGGTACGAACTTTAACTACGCGTTCTGATTTTCATCAGACGTAAAAAAAGGTGAGTCTTTTGACTCACCTTTTTTATTGGCCTCGTGTGGTTATTCAGAATCAATCTCTTTGAGATCGTCCTGAATCGCCTGGGCATTCGGGTTTTCCTGCGGTTTAAGCTTCCCGCCGTTAGCGATGAAGTCATGACGCTGGAAGTATGCTTCACGCACCAGAATATACGGGTCGGAAGACTGACGCAGCAGACCATCGGAATCCAGCAGTTGCGCGCGGGTTTCAATTCCTTCAATGGTCCATTTACCGATCGACATCGGCCAGGTGAGCCAGGAAAGTACCGGATAAAGGGTATCGGCCATATCACCGCCATCTTCACGCAGCGTGAAGCTGCCATAGAACGGAAGTTGCACGTAGGGGCCATACCCCACGCCGTAATGGCCTAACGTACTGCCGAAACGGTGCGGTTCAACACGCTGTAGTTTTGGATTCGCCATCCCCGCAACATCAATAAAGCCCCCCATCCCCAAAATACTATTCAGGAAGAAGCGGGTGAAGTGCACCATGCCCTGATAGGGATCGCCCTGTAGGAAATAGTTCACCATAATCGCAGGCTCTTCGAGGTTGCTGGTAAAGTTACTCAAACCATTTCTGGCAGGCTGCGGAACATAATCACGCCAGGCGACAGCGACCGGTCGAACGACATACGGGTCCAACACGTTAAAGTTGAAGTTGTACATGGTGCGGTTAAATCCTTCGAGCGGATCTGAACGCCCCTGCTGTTCTGTACCGGAGCTTGCACATCCCACCAGCAGTGTGCTCCCCAGCGCAAGCGCCGACAGGCGAAGCTTCATAAATGTCTCCCTGTTGATTATGGCTATCGCTGATTGCCATCCATGACGGAACGAGACCGTATCCGCCTGTTTAGGTGTGAGCGATTGTAACAGCACGTCAAATGATGTCTATATACTGATTCTTGTTGATTTGATCATAGCCTGTAACTCTGGCTCATGGCGGGTTTCATTCTAACCGGGCGGGTAAAAACGCGCGTCGCCTTTTTTGCGATTTCAGAGTTTGCCCTGCCTTCAGTCGGATAAAAGCCACTACGCTTTAGACAGATGTGTTCATCACGAGGTCTCACAATGGATAAATTCAGCGAAGAGAAAATTGATCAACACAGTGACGAACTCGAAGTCGAAAGCGAAGAAAAACAACGCGGGAAAAAGATAGAGGTCGACGAGGATCGCCTCCCCTCACGCGCTATGGCGATTCACGAACATATCCGCCAGGACGGCGAAAAAGAGCTGGAGCGTGACGCCATGGCGCTGCTGTGGTCAGCCATTGCCGCAGGGCTCTCAATGGGCGCCTCGCTACTGGCGAAAGGTATTTTTCACGTACAGCTGGACGGCGTCCCCGGCAGTTTTTTACTTGAGAATCTGGGTTATACCTTTGGTTTTATCATCGTCATCATGGCGCGCCAGCAGTTGTTTACTGAAAATACCGTCACCGCCGTTCTGCCGGTGATGCAAAACCCGACGATGGGCAACGCGGGTCTGCTGATGCGGCTCTGGAGCGTGGTGTTGCTGGGCAACGTAGTCGGTACTGGCATCGCCGCATGGGCTTTTGAATATATGCCTATATTTGACGAAGAAACGCGTGATGCGTTTGTCAAAATCGGCATGGATGTGATGAAAAACAGCCCTGGCGAGATGTTTGCCAATGCCATTATCTCCGGCTGGATCATTGCCACAATGGTATGGATGTTTCCCGCTGCCGGCGCCGCAAAAATCGTGGTGATCATTCTGATGACCTGGCTTATCGCCCTCGCTGACACGACCCATATCGTCGTGGGTTCGGTTGAAATCCTCTATCTGGTGTTTAACGGCACGCTGCACTGGAGCGACTTTTTCTGGCCCTTTGCTTTGCCCACGCTGGCGGGGAATATCTGCGGCGGTACATTCATCTTCGCGCTTATGAGCCATGCGCAGATCCGTAATGATATGAGCGCCAGACGCAAAGAAGAGGCCAGGCTGCGTGCCGGAAAGAAGGCGGAAAAGCAGAAAAAACAGTCCTGAATGGCGACTGTTTGAGCAGTCAGGCGGCGATATACTTACTGTGCAGGGTAAAAAACGCTATACTCGTGCCGCCTCGTCTCCTTAGTTAAATGGATATAACGAGCCCCTCCTAAGGGCTAGTTGCAGGTTCGATTCCTGCAGGGGACACCATACATACCTCTCCTGACGTCTGCCGGGTTCAGTAAAACCGCCACAATCAGCCATCGTCTTGTGATTTTGCATTTCTACATTGCCACGAGGCAGACAGGATGATGCGTGATTCAGTCCTGCCGCCCCACAACGTTCTATTATTCACCAGACGGTATAAGCTGAACGCTTATTCTTATTCCTCTTGTATGACAAAGGATTCCGCTACACTCGCAGAAAAATAGTGTGTTGCTTTTTTATTCAGAATGACGTCATCCAGTTGCTGCTGTATTTGTCTGTCATCGACAGTCGCTCTGTCGTGCTGACGCAGATGTTCAGCCAATGACGACACCATGAATGTTTCAATAAATTCATTGGATTTCTCAGGAACTACAAACAGTCCCCAGGCGTAACCGCCATCCCTTAACCGGATATTTTTTAACTTTTTCATCAAACTGATAAATTGGCCATTCTTTTCAGCATCGACATGATAATAAACAGACACCAGCATCGGGCCGGTATGGCCGGTAATATCATTAAGACCGTCCTCAGCAAGGCTAAAGTGATCTGAATGCTGCAAGTTAATATTGTCATGGTCAATTTTTACCTTTAATACGCATAACCAGACAACGACAATACCGATTGCGGCAGAAAGTAATGCTGTGGTTACTGACGTATGCGAGGCAATTTGTCCCCAGACCAGAGAACCGAATGCCATTGACCCGGAAAATACGGTCAGGTACAAGGCCAGCCCTCTTGCGCGAACCCAGTCCGGGAGCGCTGTCTGGGCTGATATCATGAGCGTTGACAAGGTAATAATCCAGCTGAAACCAGCCACAATACTGGCGAAAATGGCGGCATATTGAGATGCTGCTCCGGCGAATATCAGTAATACGGCAGCAGTACCGAATGTTCCTGAGGTAATAAGAGCGCCGGCACTGAGTCGCTTACGCAGCGCGGGCAAACTGAATGCGCCACAGACAGCGCCGATCCCGATACTGGTTGTTAACACGCCATATAATGTTGCATCTCCCTGAAGTGAGAGTCTCACCACCAGCGGGAGCATTGCCCAATACGCGCTGGCAAAAACAAAGAAGCTGGCAGCCTTTATTATTGTTCTCATTAATTCAGGGCTGTAACGGGCATAACGCAAACCTGAAACCATTGCGGCAACAACAGATTCAGCCGGAAGACTCCCGTTCGTTTTTTCTTCTCCTTTCCACCACCATACCGCAGCAATAATCGCAATAAAACTCAACGCATTTAGAAGAAAAGGAAGATAAAGACCGACCTGTGAAATCAAAATACCGGCCAGCGCGGGCCCGATCGCCCGGCTGATGTTAATACCCATACTATTTAACGCAATCCCGGATTTTAATTCATGAGGTTCAACAATAGCAGGTACAATGGCCTGCCATGCCGGGCCTAAAAACGCGGCGCCGGACCCGAGAATAAACGTGATGAATAATAACCATCCGATACTGACAACATTAAAATAGACGATAATTGCGAGCAGAGACGCGGCACACAGCATCATAATATTAACAAGAATAAGTAATTTTCTCTTGTCGAAAATATCCGCAATAGCCCCCGCAGGTAACGCCAGCAAGAATACGGGCAGCGTGGTCATTGCCTGAATAGCGGCAATCATGACAGGGTCCGGGCTTAAATTGGTCATCAACCAACCGGCGCCAACATCATTCATCCAGGTCCCGATATTGGAAAAGAGTGTGGCTATCCATAACATGAAGAAAACACGGTTACGTAAAGGTGACCATGCTGATGAATGTTGTTCTGCCATATAAATATGCCCTCCAGCTTAAGATGACCGGTAATCATTTACTTGTCACAGATATCAACGATATCGTAATCAAAATACAAAACAGGAAAAGAAGATTTATGGGGAATATTTAGATACAGTCCCTTATCTCATGACATTACCTTTTATAAAAATAAATAACAAGAATTAAAATCCGCGTTCAGACAATACCATCTCCGGTAGAAATGTGCCTGATAATCCTTAAATAAAGTGTTATCACTGAAAAATAGAGATTATTCATGGACATCACTCTCATTATAGAACACAACTACATAATCCAGTGGGTGAAAATCAACATTAACAACACATGTCGGACAGTGAATTTCAAAAAATGAGACAATAAATTCATATCGCGATATTGTGAGAAGCCAACAAATGAACCTCTAACAACTGCCAGAGAAAACATTCAGTACAAACAACACGTTAAACAACCCCCCAATGCCGACACACCCAAATCGACTTATTCCACCTTATCGCAACAGATTCATTTTTAATAAATTATCGGCTTCTGGCGCAACTTGACAAATTACCTCTCAAGGACAATAGTTGTTACATCTTTGAAAATTTCGACATCCGTCGAAACTATTTATCATATACAGGAACGCAATGATGAATAATAAAATAAAGCGCATCAGTCAGGCTGTTACGTTAGCCCTTGCCATATCTGGCGTTAGTTATGCCGCAACCTCATCACAGGCCGCAAATTCAAAACAAACCGAGATACAAGCCTCAGAACCTTTTTCCGCGCATGTCCTCATTAGCGGGCTTGATGCCCCGTGGGATATGGTGTGGGGGCCGGATGATTATTTATGGGTAACCGAACGTAAAGCCGCTTCTATCGATCGTATCAACCCGAAAACCGGTGAGAAAAAAGTCGCCATTACGCTGAGCAGGGTTCATACCGGGCCGCAGCATGAAGGCGTTCTGGGCCTGGCGTTGTCACCGAACTTCATGAAACCGGGTGGCGATAATTATGTTTATACGGCCTATACCTATATGAACGGCGACAAGGAACACGCCAAAATCGTTCGCCTGGAATATGACGAAAAAACCCAGAAGCTAGGTAATGAAAAAGAGATCCTGGCTGGATTCCCGGCGGGCAATGACCACAACGGTGGACGCCTGCGCTTTGGCCCGGACGGGAAGTTGTATTATACCATCGGTGAACAAGGGCATAACCAGGGCGCGAATTTCTGTAAACCTATCGAAGCTCAGCGTATTCCCACTGAGAATGAACTGAAGAATAAAGACTATGCCGCCTATGCCGGTAAAGTGCTGCGTCTGAATACCGATGGTTCTATTCCAGATGATAACCCCGTTATTAAAGGCATCAAAAGCCACCTGTTTACTTACGGACACCGTAACCCTCAGGGACTGGTATTTATTGGCGATACCCTTTACGCATCCGAACAAGGGCCATCCTCCGATGACGAGCTGAATATCCTCGAACCCGGCGGCAACTATGGCTGGCCACACGTTGCCGGTTTCCAGGACGATCAGGCTTATGTTTATGCCAACTACTCTGAAGCGGCGAATTGCCCGTCTCTGACCTGGGACCCTAACCATATTCCGGCAGGCGTTCCGGTCCAGAAAGAAACAGAGTGGAAAGCCGCAGACTTTAAAGCGCCGATTAAAACGTTCTTTACGGTCAAAGAAGGCTTTACCTATAACGACGCCAGCTGCGGCCCGGATTCTTCATATATCTGCTGGCCGACAATTGCACCATCCAGCGTGGCATACTACCCGGAAAACGGCGTAATTAAAGGCTGGCGAAACTCGGTGATTATCAGCTCCATGAAAAATGGCGCGCTGTACCGTGTTCTGCTGAATGCCGATAAGAAAGATGTTCAGGGTGACGTCGCGAAATATTTCCACACGGCAAACCGTTACCGCATGGTGCTGGTCAGCCCGGACACCCGTAAAATCTACGTGGCGACGGATAACTTTGGTAATGTGATGGATGAATCCAACCATCCAACGCATAATCTGAGTAACCCGGGTTCTATTATCGTCTTTGAATACACGGGCAAATAATTCAATAACAGGCGAATACGAATAAGGTATTCGCCTGCTTTTTTATCCTGCGACCACCTGGTTTCTGCCCGCCTGTTTCGCCTGGTACATCAATTCATCAGCCCGTTTCAGCGCCTGAGAGACAGAGTCAACGCCCGACGGCCACACCGTCACGCCAAGAGAAATGGTGATATGCCCTACCGTCTCTATCTTTGCGGCGGCGACCTCTTTTCTCAGCCGCTCCGCAATATCCGCCGCAGCCTCTACCGACGTCTCCGGGAAAAACATCATAAACTCCTCTCCTCCCATACGGCAGGCGGTATCATTTTTACGACAGCTTCGCTTCAGCAGCTGCGCCAGCGCTTTTAACGTAACATCGCCAATGTCATGACCAAACGTGTCGTTGACGGCTTTGAAGCGATCGATATCCAGAGAAATCACCGCAAACTGTCGCTGCTGATGTTCGTATTCAGCCAGCAGTTTCTCTGCCGCCCGTCGGTTGACCAGCCCGGTAAGCGGGTCAGTGCTGGCCTGATCGTTCAGCCATTTCATTTTCTCCCGGATTAATTCCATTCCCTGAAGCAACGCGCGCCTGAGTCGGGAGGCTTCGATATACCATGATCGAACGTTTCGTACTTTTTCTGCGGACTCATCGCTGTCCATCGAAATGGCGTGATCCGCCAGTTGACGCAATGGTCTGACGATTTCATTCCCCAGCCACCAGAGAATAAACAACCCCACAATACCCAGCGGTACAACGCCGCGTATCATTTGCCACATGAGCCCATCAAGCGCAGTAAGGGTTTTATCTTTTGGTTTTTGCGCCACAACGCCCCAGCCCGAGGTGTTTATACTGGCATACCCCGCCAGCATTTCCACGCCACGGGAGTTTGTCACCTCCATCGCGCCGCTCAGCCCTTGCTCCACGGCTTTCACTGCGGCATTGCCTTCCTCTTTTTCCCCTCTGCGGGCCGGATCGGGGTGATATAAGAGCTGGTCATTTTTATCAACGACATAAATATAGCTGTCATCATTGCGGAAATGATTAGAAATGAGCGCAGAAAGAACGTTGCTTCTTTGCAGATAAATCGCGCCGCCAATAAAACCGAGGTATTTCCCCTGCGCATTCCTGACGGGATGTGAAATATACACCACCAGATTACCGGACAGAGAATTGTAGGCGCTGCTGACCGTCGGCTGCATTTCTTTGAGAGCCTCGACGCCGCCTGGCGTGGTCAGCATTTTCCCCTTCAGGTTCAGGGATTCAGGCAGCACGCCAATAATTTTGCCTTTTTCATCCACCAGCGTAACGGAATCAAAACCAAAATCTCGCCGCTGCATCCTCATCATTTCACCAGAGATAATGCTCTCATCATCGAAATGCTGACCGATGACGCTCGCACTGTATTCCAGACGCTCCATGAAAACCGCCAGATACAAATCAATAGTGGAAGCAATCCTCTCCGCATATGCCTGGTTTTCACTGAGTTCATTCTCAATAAGTACCTGCTTCTGGACACGCCAGGCTGAATAGAAACTATTGAAAAGAGTAAGGAGGGTCATCAGAAACGCAAAAGCAATAATAAGCAGACGCAAATTCAGCATCTGTAACAGTTTTTTCTTCATGATTGTGCATCCTGCAAGGGTGAACGGTAAGCCTCTAGCCATACCGGTAACGTATTCGCCGACAATGGTCGGGAAAAAAGAAATCCCTGAAGTACGGAACAGCCCATTTTTCTCAGTTGCTGATGCTGATGGGTATTTTCCACACCTTCCGCCACAACCGTCAGGTCGAGGTTATGCCCAATACTGACAACCGCTTCGACCAGCGCATTGACGCGACGATCGCGGGCGAACCGGTCAATGAAGCTTTTATCAATTTTGACCTCCGTCACCGGCAGATACGCCAGGCTGGCCAGACTGGAAAAGCCGGTGCCGAAATCATCCATTGAGACCCCCGCGCCCATCGCACGAATCTCCCTGACCCGCGCAAGCATCTCGTCCGTCAGTTCCATCATGGCGCTTTCCGTAATTTCAATGGTCAGGATATTGCCGGGCAGCTGATATTCATTCAGCAGGTCGGCGATATAACGGGGTAAATCAGGCTTACGGAAGTTATGGGCAGACAGGTTTACAGATACTGCCGACACATTCGTGCCCTTTTCCCGCCATTCAAAAAGCTGTCGGCAGACTTCACGCAGCGCCCAGAGGCCGATATGCTCTATCTCTCCCGTCTCTTCAGCCAGAGGAATAAACGTCCCTGGAGAGATGTCGCCAGCGTGCGGATCGTGCCATCGGGTCAGCGCTTCAAAACCGTATACCTGCCCGTCCGCAGCCCTGATCTGAGGCTGATATTCCAGCCGCAAATGCCCCTCCGTAATCGCATTTCGCAGCGCCATGCCCAGTTTCAGACGTTGCATGACGGCCTGATTCAGTTCCGGGTTAAAAAACTGATAGCTTCCACCGCTTTCACGTACCCGCTCCATCGCGCTCTCGGCGTGGGCCAGCAGCGTTTCCCTGTCGCCGCCAATGGAATGGCTGATCCCAATACAGGCTTTAAGCTCGAAGGTCTGCCCGGCGGCGCTCATTTCAGCGCCAACGATATGCTGCATAAGCTCAGCCAGGTGTGAGGCCTCATCAACACGACAGGCGCTCGCCACCACAACAAACTGCGCGCCACCCACCCGGCTGATAAAGTGATGCGGCCCGAACCTCTCCTGCAAGCGGTTAGCCAGCGTGATAATCACCTGGTCGCCAGCGGAATACCCCAGTGACTCATTCACCTTACGAAAACGGTTAATATCGAGGAAAAACACGGCGAGTTCCGGTTCGTTACCCGACAGCAGTTTATCCAGATGGTGATAGAGATACTGACGATTGGGCAGCCCCGTAAGGGCATCGAACCGAACCAGCCGGTCGATTTGCTGGCGACCTTCCTCCCGCTCAATCGCCAGAGCGCAAAGATGAACGCTGGCATCGGCAATGCGAACCAGAAATGTATCCGGCTCATTCTGTGTCCTGAAATAAAAAGCAAACGTCCCTGCCACGGAACCATCTCGACGTTTTACAGGGTATGTCCAGCATGCCCGAAAACCATGAGGCAACATCTGATGTTTATAGGGAGCCCATAGAGGATCGGTGCTGATATCCTGGACCATGACGGGCTCGCCACGCACAGCACAAGTACCGCAGCTTGCCACGCCTTCACCGACGGCCACGCCATCCCAGTATTCACCATATTCTTTTGGAAAACCGGGAGCTGCCCACGGGCGCATCCGGTTATCGACGATCCGGCATACCGAGACCAGTACGCCTGGCGCAATATTTCCAATTCGCTGGCAGATGTAATCACCCGTTTCCTGGAAAGTCATCCGGCTGGTCAGCGCGGCCAGTACATCCCGTTCCAGATTACGAATATTACGTTCTTCCGTAATATCAACGAAGGTTACGACAAGGTTACGGGTCTGGCGGTGGTCACGCTCATTGAGGACAGGGTTTACCGAAACCCGGCTCCAGACTTCCCTGCCGTTTCTGGTCGCGGTGAGGAGTTCTTCCTGAAACCAGCGACTTCCCCGCAGATGTTCTTCCACACGCTTTAGCGCGTCATCGCTGTTTCCTGAAGACAGCAGGAAATCAGGGAATACCTGGTTCATGGCTTCATCTGCGCCATATCCAAACATGCTGGTGAACGCACGGTTGGTCTGGACAATACGACGTTGTTCATCCAGAACAACCACGGCTCTGTCCGTATTATTGACGGCAAGCAACAACAGACGGTTTTGCTCGCGCCTGGCCACCTCTTTGCTGACGTCCCGGGCGGCGGCCATGTAGTGGATGCGGCCATCCACGTCTATTTTGGAGAGCGAAAAGCTGGTCCAGACCTGCGTGCCGTCTTTTCGTTCCAGTTGAAGTTCACGATTCATCCCGACAACCCGGGAATTTCCCCCGTCGCGGTGATGGTGGACATAATCCCCATGAACATGCTTCAGAGGCCCGGGAATTAATATATTCATATCCCGGCCAAGCACTTCATCCCTGGAATAGCCCCACAATTTCTCTGCGGCTTCGTTAAAGAACAGAACCCGGTTACGCTCGTCGACGAGGACAACCGCCATGAACGTCTGCTCAAGAGCAGGAAACAGAATATTGTCAGCCGCAGCTTTCATTTTCAGATAACTCCTCAACAGATAATGCCTGACTGACGGAAAGTCGCATTATCCTGAACAATTGTCCCTGCAAACCACAGCCTCAGGCAGGCCGATACATGGTGATGACGTCACCTGCCGCGTTTCGCTATTCAAACCCTGTAGGAAAAGTCTACTGAAGCAAACGGATTACTTCCACTCAGCGGTATAAAATATGTCACGCTTATCATGCCTGCTATTCCTTTTCTGCCCGGTTCCTTTTCTTACGCAGTACGAAGCCATGTTTGCCGTTTTCATTACCTGAACGACAGCGCACATCAACAATAAAAATCTGACATAACCTAAATTTATATCACCATTTAAAAACCCCCGCATTTTTGTGCAGGGGTTTCTTTTCAACAAAAATCAGAGGGAAATATACTTCTTCAATACTCTGACCAACTGGGTCACAAACCCGTATTCATTATCATACCAGGCGACCGTTTTGACCAGTTGCACGCCATCAAATTCGGTCACTTCCGTTTGGGTCGCATCAAAAACGGAACCAAAATGGATGCCAATAATATCAGACGATACAATTGGCTCATCCGTATAGCCAAATGACTCATTATCAACTGTTGCATTTCTCAGCGCGTTATTGACCTCTTCAACGGTGACGGTCTTATTCAGGACGGTCACTAACTCCGTCACTGAACCCGTTTTTACCGGAATACGCTGGGCATGACCTTTCAGTTTCCCGTTAAGTTCAGGAATAACAAGACCAATCGCTTTGGCCGCCCCCGTCGTATGCGGGATAATATTTTCCGCCGCAGCACGAGAAGCCCTGAAGTCTTTACCTCGGGGACCATCCACCAGAGCCTGGGTGCCGGTATAAGCATGTACCGTCGTCATCGTGCCGACGTTAATACCAAAGGCGTCATTCAGGGCTTTTGCCACCGGCGCCAGACAGTTTGTCGTACAGGACGCAACGGAAATAATGTTATCAGCAGAAGTGAGCGTTTCATCATTCACATGATAAACGATGGTCTTCATATCGCCAGCAGGCGCGGAGATAAGCACTTTTTTCGCTCCGGCTTCAATATGGGCATTCGCTTTTTCTGCTGAGGTATAAAAACCGGTACATTCCACAACAACATCAATACCCAGGCTACCCCAGGGGATATCACCCGCATTTTTCTCAGCAAATACTTTGATGACTTTACCATTGACGATAATTGAACCGTCAGCATGGGAAACCGTGCCGTTAAAGGGACCATAGTTTGAATCATATTTCAGCAAATAAGCCAAAACATCCGGCGAGGTAAGATCGTTTATAGCGACAATTTCCACATTCAGTTCGGTTTCCAGAATCCGGCGTAATACCAGTCTACCAATACGACCGAAACCATTGATGCCAATTCTTTTCATATTCAATCCTCAAAATAAAAGCACTCATAAGACACTACCAACATACACAACAAGGTTGCCGATGCTGTATAATTTTATTGCTGATTATCATCAAAAAAACTGCACAATAAAGTTCGATATAAGCATTATGATTATGATACGTTGATACATAATCAATAACCGAAAATGGCAGATGTATTATCATGTACAAAAGTGTGCTCGACGTTCTACTTGAATGGCTCCACAACAATACAGACAAACCATTACGAATTACTGACATAGCCGCGAGATCAGGATATTCTCCCTGGCACCTCCAGAGAATATTCAAGTCGCATACCGGCGTAACCCTTGGTCAGTATGTGACAGAGTTAAAATTAAATAAGGCCTTTGAACTTTTATCGACAACCAGGACACCGATAATGGATGTGTCCTTTATCGTAGGCTTTTCCAGTCAGCAAGCCTTTTCAAGACGATTCCATCAATACTTTGGGAAAACGCCAGGACAAGTCAGACGCGATATGACAGAAAAAAGAGAACGCGTTTAATTTCAACCGAACATCAGGCAAGCATAATTTTAAAGAGCAACGAACATCTTATCCCTTCTGGAATACCAGGGATTACATCGCTTTGATGATCATATGATAGTTATCAGCGTCGGCTTGACACGGCCATTTTATGTCACTGCCTGAGCCCATCAATACTCAAATAACATATTCACTATCCTGATTTAGTTGACAACATCAGCCCCTACATCACTCATGTTTTTTTAATCGGGTCGACGATGCCGGCAATTCTTTCGGCCAGAAATGGCAATAAGATCCGGGTCACTGCGCTGCGCTGGCGATGTTTTGGATACAGCGCGCTGATCGTCAGCGGAGGCGGCGAGTAATCAGACAATATCTGCACTAAAGCGCCTTGTTGCAGCGAGTCTTCAACGATAAAAAGCGGCAAAAGCGCAATACCGGCCCCCGCTTCTGCGGCCTCGCGGATCACGTCCCCGTTATTACTGCTCAGATTGCCTCTGACGGCATACGTATTCGGTGAATTTTCCTCCGTCAATTTCCAGCCGAATTGCCCCTCCCGACCATACAAAAGGCAGCTATGCTGCGCCAGTTCAGAAGGCGCCAGAGGCGTACCGTGCAAACGGAGATAATCCGGGCTGGCGCAAATCACCATCGGTAATTTACCCAGACAGCGAGCAATTAAGGTAGAGTCCATCAGGTTCCCGATGCGCAAAACCATATCGTAGCCTTCGCCCACCACATCAACATATCGGTCATTCATATCAATATGAACGGTAAGTTCTGGATGCGCCGCCTGAAATTCAACAATCAGGGGGGCAAGTCGCCTGATGCCGTATGTCATCGGCAGGCTAATCCTGAATGACCCGGCCAGTTTTTGCTGCCGGGCGGAGATAACCTGCTCGGCTTCATGAACCTCTTCCAGAATGCGCCGGGCATGATGAAAAAAAGCCTGGCCGGTATCCGTAACGGACAACTTTCGGGTATTTCGCACCAGTAATCGGGCTGAAACTTTTTTCTCCAGCGCGGCCATTCTTCTGCTGACAAATTGTTTGGATAGACTCAGGTGTTCGGCTGCTGCTGTAAAACTTCCCATATTTACGATGGTTACAAAAATTCGAATATCTTCTAAATGCATTACTGTCACCAGATACGGGACGTATGATTGTCCTGTTATGAATACAGTCCCTATAATAGTTTACCGATGGTGAAATCGTAAACCCCATGAGTCATGACAAGGAACAATATTTAATAAATAATAAGTTTCCAAAAGTTTTCTTAAACATGTTGTATAAAATTCTTAAACAAGACATGAGAAAAATATGATTGTCACATTTTAAAAGACAGTGAGTAATGTTTTTGAACATTGATGTTAGCCATAAAACTTCTAAACTGAGTCTGTCATCACATTCTGACCGACAGATCAAAATGATGGTAAAGATATTCCCCTGTCATTAATCAGATGACGGATGGATAACAAATAAAAAGGAAGAGTACGCGGATAAGGAACGAACATTGCTGACAGCACGTATACCGTAACATGAAATAAGTGCGACGGGAAAATGTTGAACGTCAGGAAGGAATAACACGGCATTATTCTCTTCGGGAATGCGCATTTCTAATCATGTTGTGCTTACACTATATTAGTTCAGGAGAAAGTGATATGTCTCATTACCTTGATGTCCTCACCCCGCAGAACAGTCAACTGATTTTTATCGACCAGCAACCCCAGATGGCCTTCGGGGTACAATCTATTGACCGTCAGGTACTGAAAAACAACGTTGTTGGCCTGGCCAAAGCGGCAAAACTGTTTAATATCCCCACCACCATCACGACCGTAGAAACCGAAAGTTTTTCCGGTAACACCTATCCCGAACTCCTGGCCGTTTTCCCGGAAAACAACATCCTGGAACGTACTTCAATGAACTCATGGGACGATCAGAACGTGCGTGATGCGCTGGCGGCGAATGGTCGTAAGAAAGTGATTGTTTCCGGTCTGTGGACGGAAGTCTGTAACACCACGTTTGCCCTGTGTGCAGTCAAAGACGCGGATTATCAAATCTATATGGTTGTTGATGCTTCCGGCGGCACCTCCGTTGATGCGCACAAATACGCTATCGATCGTATGGTTCAGGCAGGCATCGTACCGGTAACCTGGCAGCAGGTCATTCTTGAGTGGCAGCGCGACTGGGCCCGTAAAGAGACCTACAACGGCATTATGGATATCGTGCGTGAACACTCCGGCGCCTACGGCATGGGCGTCGATTATGCCTATACTATGGTTCATAAAGCGCCTGAGCGCGTACAACACGGCGAACGTATCGGCCCAAACCCGGCTAAATAACACCTCCAACTGATTTACGGCAGGCGTAATGCAACACGCATTGCGCCTGTCCTGATGAGGTCCGCATGAAAATGTATATCCTTTCTCTGGGTGCCGGACTTCTTGTCGGCATTATTTACAGTTTGCTGAATGTCCGCTCCCCCGCCCCACCGCTGATAGCCCTCCTTGGCTTGCTGGGAATGCTGGTCGGCGAACAAGTTATTCCGGTAGGCAAACAACTTCTGTCCGGCACAGCCTTTTCTTCAGCCTGTACCAAAACACATGCCATCAGCCATATCTTCGGGCAGCTCCCCGGCCGCCAGGCAGCTGAAGACAGTCATTCCTCAGAGGAGAAACGCTCATGACACAACATGTTGTCGCAGACGTTATTCTGCATCATGGTCTGTTTACCACTCTCGATAAAAGCAACCCAACCGCCAGCGCCGTCGCAGTCAAAGACGGGAAGTTTCTCGCGGTTGGCGGCGACGCTGAAATTATGGCCTTCGCAGGTCCGGCAACCAAAGTCGTCGACCTGAAAGGCAAACGGGTATTACCCGGGCTGATTGATAACCACACGCACGTAGTACGCGGCGGGCTTAATTACAATATGGAGCTTCGCTGGGATGGCGTACGTTCGCTGGCTGACGCGATGGATATGTTGCGTCGGCAGGTGGCCATCACCCCGGCACCGCAGTGGGTTCGCGTGGTTGGCGGTTTTACTGAACATCAGTTTGTGGAAAAGCGTCTGCCAACCATCGAAGAGATCAACGCCATTGCGCCGGACACCCCGGTGTTTCTGCTGCATCTCTATGACCGCGCGCTCCTGAACGCCGCGGCTTTGCGTGCCGTCGGGTATACAAAAGAGACGCCGGAACCACCCGGAGGCGAGATAACCCGCGATGCGAAAGGCAATCCTACCGGATTATTACTGGCACGCCCCAACGCAGGCATCCTTTATGCCACGCTGGCCAAAGGCCCCAAACTGCCGTTTGACTACCAGGTTAACTCCACCCGCCATTTCATGCGTGAGCTGAATCGTCTGGGCGTAACCGGTGTCATCGACGCCGGTGGCGGATTCCAGAATTACCCCGATGACTACGCCGTTATTCAGAAACTTGCAGATGAAAATCTGATGACCGTGCGCCTGGCCTATAACCTCTTCACGCAAAAACCCCAGGAAGAGAAAGAGGATTTCCTCAACTGGACCCGCTCCGTCACCTACAAACAGGGTAACGACTACTTCCGCCATAACGGCGCCGGTGAAATGCTGGTATTTTCAGCGGCGGATTTCGAAGACTTCCGCCAGCCGCGACCGGATATGCCGCCGGAAATGGAAGGCGAGCTGGAAGAAGTTGTTCGCATTCTGGCGGAAAACCGCTGGCCCTGGCGTCTGCATGCCACCTATGACGAGACCATTTCTCGCGCCCTCGATGTTTTTGAGAAGGTCAATCAGGATATCCCGCTTGAAGGGATTAACTGGTTCTTCGACCACGCCGAAACAATTTCTGAGCGTTCAATCGATCGTATCGCGGCGTTAGGCGGTGGTATTGCGGTTCAGCACCGTATGGCATATCAGGGCGAATATTTCGTTGAGCGTTACGGTGCCGGCGCTGCGGAAGCCACGCCGCCTATTGCCCGTATGCTGGAAAAAGGGGTGAAAGTGTCCGCCGGTACGGATGCCACCCGCGTAGCATCCTATAACCCGTGGGTTTCTCTCGCCTGGATGATCACCGGGAAAACCGTGGGAGGCATGCAGCTTTATCCGCGTCGTAACTGTCTGGATCGGGAAACAGCGCTCCGAATGTGGACGGAGAACGTCACCTGGTTCTCCAATGAAGAAGGTAAAAAAGGCCGTATTCAGGCCGGTCAGTTCGCTGACCTCATTGTGCCGGACAAAGACTTTTTTGCCTGCGCCGAGGATGAGATCTCCTTCCTGTCTTCAGAATTAACGATGGTGGGCGGAAAAATCGTCTGGGGGGCGGGTCCTTTCGAATCCCTGGATGACAATCCTGTCCCACCCGCGATGCCGGACTGGTCGCCAACGCGCACCTTCAAAGGCTACGCCGCATGGGGAGAGCCAGAAGGCGCGGGGAAAAACTCGCTTGCCGTACGACAAATGGCGATGGCCTCCTGCGGTTGCTCTCACGGCTGCGGCCTGCACGGGCACGATCATGCTGGCGCATGGACATCCAGCCTGCCGGTATCGGATCTGAAAGGGTTCTTTGGCGCGCTTGGCTGCTCCTGCTGGGCTGTCTGACCGTGGAACCTGACATGACATTTTCACAACGTCTGACGCATGCCGTTCGCCCCCTTATCGGGGCGGCGGTATGCCGTTGGCTGGCTTATCTCGGGCTATGCGCGGCCTACTTGCAGGGCGGGATCAATAAGCTGCTGGATTTTCAGGGCGCTATCGGCGAGATGAACCATTTCGGCCTGTCTCCTGCGCCGTTGTTTGCCGCGCTGGTTATTGCGCTGGAGCTGGGCGCGTCAATCATGATCCTGACGGGTTGCCTGCGCTGGCTTGCTTCGCTGGCACTGGCGGGGTTCACCCTTGTCGCGACGTTCCTGGCGCTGCGCTTTTGGGAACTTCCGGCAGGCATGGAGAGATTCAGCACCGCCAACGCATTTTTTGAGCATCTGGGTCTTGTTGGCGGCTTTCTGCTCGTGGCCTGGCTGGACGTGCAGAAAAAGACGGCTGACGAATAAAAAACATTCAGCAATGGCGGTAATCCGTGATGGGTCATTCGTGACAGTCGTGAACTGGATATCGCTCGCCACCAGGGTAAATATGTGGTTGAGATCGCGCTACAACTTAAGTCCTGATATATACATGCGCATATTACTCCGGGTAATATGCGCATGATATATCGATAAATTTCGCATTATTATCAGAAATTAACACAGTAATACTTTATCGCTCTGAATAATATACTGCATTAAATGAAAACTGGACAATGGCATTGACCAGTAATTCCCCTGTTGTAAAACGACACCGCGCAGTGATAAATAGTGGTACTGCTGATCATTTTCAATACCATCCGCGATAATCGTATAATTTTTATTTACCGCCGAACGAATAATATCATCAACACTCGCGACAGGTTCTTTGGAGTCCGAAATTAATCCGGTAACTGACTTTTCAATTCTGACAGCATCAACCGGAAGATATAAATTACGGTCAGCATTTAAACGTTCTAAAAATAAGGAGCTCATTTTAATTTTAATGCCTTCGACACGTAACCTCCTGAGAACTGAATCAAACTCAAGCGTTGTATCACGATAAACAACCTCAGGAAATTCCAGCGTCAGTTTTACATCGCTGGGCAAGCGTTTTTGAAACTCAACAAACGAATCAATAAGTTCTGGCATAGCGATCATCGATTCACTAAGTCGGAAATTAATGTAGAATGTTCTCGGCAGTCTGAGGCGTAAAGAGAGTATATCTTTTTCCACTTGTCGTAAAATGAAGTTAACTAATGGAGATATCATCCCGGTTTTATTTGCCAGAGAGATAATCTCTTCATTAATAACGGATGTATCGTTCCCCTTCTTCCATCGCATGACCACTTCTGCTCCATATAATGCCCCGGAAGCACAATTCATGACGGGTTCGTAATAAGGAACGAACTGCTGTTTGCGCAGCCCCCGGCGAAGTTGTATATACCGGGACATCGCGATTCGTTGTAGCGTATAGTTAAACAGAAAAGCGGCAGGGACGGCAATCGCTGCGGATAAAAAGAGAATAAAAATAAAGTTAAGAACAGAAGCAATGCCCGTATGTTCCGGGTATTCCATTACCTGATAATCAAACATATTAGATTGTTGCCAGGCGGAGTTTTGAAAATCAATACTGTTTGTACTGATTAACTTATCATCGGAGAGAATATTTCCATTCACGTTAACAAGTAAACGACTGTCTGCAAGCAGCGACTTAAACCAGTAGGTACTGATCGTCACCACTATTGCGTTATTTCCTCTCACAGTAACGTAGGCTAATACAGGCTCCCCGCGAAATGCCGGCGTTTCATCAACTAAAAATAGCCGATTACCGTTCTCCCCTGCGGTTAAATTGCTGAGTTCAGGTTTTGCCATCCCGGATGAGCAATATACCTGCGAATCCTGCAACAGGAAAATGCCCCCAATATGCGGATAACGGTGTATCTGTTTCGTCAGCATACGCACCGTTTCATCTGAGCAGCGTTCTGTTAAATGAGCGGTCAACGAATCTGATATCTGTTTCGCTTCAAACAGCAGCGAATCTACGCGCTGGATTAATGCTCTTTTGTCATTATCTACCCGGCTGGACGCACCCAGCCAAAAAGTCACCATGCCGGTTATAGTGATGGTTAAGAATACGATCACAAAAACTAGCTTGTTTCCCACCAATCCCCCAGCATGTTGTTTCATTGAGTTCTGTAAAAGTCCCTTTAAATATAAGAAAGACTCATTGTCATCCTGGCTTACGTAGATTAAACCTCTATTAAAACCTCACTCCGCCTTTTTGTAAAGGTTTCAGGCGTGATGACAGAGAGTTTAACCGGTTTTCGCATTTGATTGTTTTTATACTCAACATACTCATGCCACAATCTCAGCCAGGCCAGATACTCAACGAAAAACTTTGTTGTTTTATTGATGCTCAGCTTTCGCAAGGCGTTCATTTTTTGATTACTGATCGTCTTTTCGCTGACCTTGAACTGTTCTGCAATTCGTCGTTGACTGATCCCCTGACAAACTTTTTTTATGACCCGTAACTCACTTACGGTTAATACTTCTCGCTTCCGTCTGACAGCGGGATGAGATTTCGTTTTTGATAGCAGCGTTTCGATTTTGAATTTTCTGTTTTTCTCGGTGAGATAAATACGCCGACAATGTGAAAAAATCAAAATCGGTTCATGGAAAAAAGGCATCTTTGCCTCTTCAGTATCAAGCATATAGAGACAATCGCGCCCCGTATCAAACACAATCAAATTACGGGTGGTATTCAATGCCATTCTTTCTACTAATGCGCTAACCCCAAGATGGAAAAAACTATTTTCTGAGATTACAATCATTCATCCCTCACTCTATTCTTCCTGAAGAAAATTGTTTTTTAATGTTATAAAGATGAGAACTCACGACAGAAAAAGGGGGCACGACGCCCCCTTTCTGCTATTTAAAGTTATATTTAATCCCTATCATTGCTGAGGTGTCATTGTATCCTTTATCGCCCAGCTGGACGCCGACATTCCCCCAGACATTGAGTTGTGGATTAATTTGTCCCTCAACGCCCGTTTTTATTTCACCCAGATTACGTGCGCCTTCCTGCCGGATGCTGACACCATCCATTTTTGTGCCGAAGTCGCGCGTATTGTGGAGCCAGTTCACTTCCACAAACGGTTGGAACTCGCGCGCTTTGCCTTCATCAATCGCGCTGTGGCCTTTCAGGAAAGTACGTACGCCCAGTCGGGTCTGAACGTTGCCGTCCCCTTCACCGCTGATACGTGTGCCATTCGATTCACGATGATCGTCAGCTTCGACGCCCATCCAAATAGCCTGCGCCTGCGGCTGGATAAACCATTCATTTTTAGAGCCCTTACTTCCTGCAAATTCACCCAGCTTGTGGGTGTACCCCAGCTCCAGCGACCCGGTGATCCCTTTGGATTTGTACGATTCGCTCTGAATATCCTGGCCTTTGACGCTGTTATTAAACCAGCTGTACTGTGCCCATGAATCCAGATAAGCGCCCTGATGCGTTTCATCATTGGCATACCACGTTGCATACACCCCGGCGCTGTAGCCGTTCACGGAACCGTCAGAGCGATACCCTGTCGATGAGGAGCGCGTGTTGCTGCTGTTGTGTCCATATCCGGCCATGACGCCAAGGTGCCAGCGATCCAGTCCGTCGCCGCTCCAGCGGGCAATATCGCCCCCTACCTGCATCACATAGCGGTTACTCTGGGTTTTAAGCTGACCGGAGCTGTCCCGCCAGGCATTATGCCCGCCCGCCTGACGCATCCACATGCTGGTGACTTTCTTCTCGCCCGTCAGCGCGTCAATGTACTGCGTTTCGCCAAGACGATCGTGAAGCCGCGTGACAAACAGCGTATTGGCTGCCGCCAGGTTAGCTGTCCAGGAGCCCGGTTCAGGACGGATATCAGGTTCAGGTTTCGGGCCCGGCCCCGGATTTGGATCTGTCTTATGACTGGTTAAATACCAGTTACCGTTGTTGTCGCCCTGACCACGAGCCAGTGAATAATCATACGCCCCGGCCACAATCCTGCCGTCCTGCGTAAACTCACCGTCGGATTGACCATCAACATGAATCACTTCAATGCCATCGATCGTCTGCGCGCCAGAACCGCCAGCATTCGTCACGCTGACGCCGGTTGTGCCAGAGGTGTTTCCTTTAACAATCAGTTTATCCGTGACGGAATTATCATCATTCAACGCGGTATTCAGATGAAGATGACCGCCATCTCCCTGATAGTTCCCGTTTACCACAAGCTGATTACCGGCATCTTTACCTTTGCTTCCGGTCCAGATATCGCCGCTGTTCGTCAGATTGCCGCCTACGGTAAAGCTGACAGGTGAAGAAGCCGCTCTGCGAGCCGCGCTGACGTCATCGCCAATCAATAACGTGCCCTGGTTAGCCATATTTCCGGCTACGCCGCCAAACCCGGATAAGCGCCCGTCTTTCCCGATATTGACCTGATGACTGGCCAGCGTGAACGCGTTATCCGCGCTGCCCAGAGTCAGACCACCGGCATTGATATCCGTCGCGCCGGTCCACTGGGCGCTGTCGCTAAGCGTGACGTTGCCGCTGCCATTCTTCACCACGCTCCCGCTACCTGTAACACCGTTCTCCAGCGACCAGTTTTCGTGAGTGTTCAGCACAAACTTACCGGCATTCTGAATCGCGGAGGTGCCTAACTGCTGCGCGGAAGAGGCCGTCAGCGTGGAGTCGTTGTCGATGTCGAAGGTCCCGGCAAAATGGCTATTGTTGCCAGCAAGCACCACATCACTGGCATCCAGTGCGACTTTCCCGGCATCGCTGATGCTGTTGTACAGCACGCCCGTGGCGTTGCTCAGATTAAGCAGCCCGGCGGCAACAATATCTCCGGTTCCCAGCCCCAGCGTATTATCCAGCACCGCCGTCGCGCCCTGAGCAATCGTGGTCGTCGCCTTCAGCCCCGTATTCGCCCCGGAGACATTCAGGGTTCCGCCTGCAACGGTGAGCTCCCCGTCGCCCGTCAGTACGCCAGACGCTTCACCGCCGTTTGTCAGCGTCAGATGACCGCCGTTCAAATCGGTCAGAGAGCCACTTTCAGCCGTGAGCTTGCCGATGGTTTGTGAATGACCGCGCATATCAAACCCGGTATCGCCAGCCAGTTTCAGTTCGCGGGTATTTCCCAGCACGTTATCGTTCAGCATCGCCAGATTACCGCTGCGCACATCGGTGACGCCGCTGTAATCATTATCCATATTCGACAGCGTCACCGTCTGGCCTTTCTGGCTGTCAAACGCCAGATCGCCGCTGCCGGTCACTCTGGCGCTCAGGTCAGCCGCGTTGCCGCTTTTCCCGTTCGCATCAAGGATAAGCGCATCGGCGTCTTTACCCAGCAAATCGACCTGGGTCAGGCCATAGCTGACATAAAGTCCGTCATCACTGTCACCGCCGGTCAGACGATAGTCATACGTTCCTTTCGCCACCACCGCGCCATTCTGGGCGATATCGGCAGTGATGCTATCGCTGATCACATTACCGTCTTTATCTTTCAGCACCAGGTTACCGGCGCCCCCCTGAACGGCGGTGTCAGAGGTCGCCAGTTTAATCAATGCCTGCGCGTCATCCTGTTCCAGTATTGGACGATGCGTATCAGCCTGAGGACGATCGTTACTGACCGTTCCGCTGTCAACCTGAACCGTACCGCGACCAGAGAGATCCATCGCGCCAGCGTGAATCGTTCCTAAAGCCGTTGGGTTACCCGGAGTTACGCCGTCAAACTGTACGGTCCCCCCTTTGAAATCCAGACCGCCGATATTCTGCTCGCCGCTGCCGACATGGGTAATGCTGCCATTTCCAGCTTGCAGCGTAGCGTTGCTAAGCGCCTGAGTATTCAGACCGTCAAGTTCAAAACGGCTGTTAGTAAGCGCCAGCGTACCGGCAAAACCATCTGCGGCATTATTAGCATCAAAGTTGAAGTGGTTATTCGCCGTATCAACGGCAACAACTCCCGTCCCGGCAAGATGGCTTTTAAAAGTCACATCCGCCGTATTCTTAATACTAAGCTGGCTGGAACCGTCAATGGTGTATCCGGTTCCCGCGCCATCAAGTTCGTCGTCACCCAGCCCCAGTGCAACGTTGTCGAGGGTAAAAACAGAATTATTCGCCAGCGCAATATGCTCCATGCCGTTAATGGCATCAGCACGGGTTAAAGTGTATGACGAATTCTCAAGCTGTAATGTGTCGTCGCCGCTGCCGCCATTTAATGACGTGAACAATGAGCCGCTTTCATTCTCGCTGATATTCTTCAGAATGAAGTTATCTTTGCCGCTGCCGCTGGTAATGTCAGTCGCAGTGCTTCCTGATTCAAGGATCACCGTATTGTCGCCATTAAGCAGATTCACCTGACCGACAATATTTGCCCCACTGGCATTGGTGAAGGTAATCCCGTTACCACTGTTCATTTCCAGCGCAGTGTGGCTGGCATCCAGCGCCAGGATATCGCCTTTATTGATAAAGCTCTCAAGTACGCCGTTATTCAAATCGACCACCGCCGCCTTGTCAGACACCGAGATCAGTTTGCCGGATTGCTCTACATTCTTCGTCGTCCCCTGGACAACCAGCGCTGATTTCCCGTCACTGTCCAGGACGTTAACGCTGGCACCGGTTTTCAGGTCGGTGGATGCTCGGGTAATAATCCCGTTCCCCTGAGCACCGTTCACATTGATCACCAGATCTCTGGAGTCAGACATATCCAGCGTCTGATCGGTGTCAGAGCCATCAGCCACGTTCTCAAACAGTATCCCTGTACCGCTGCCATTAATATTGATCGTGCCGGAGTTGGTTTGCGCCATCGATGCGCCGGTGTGAACACCCACGCCATTACCGACATTAATCGTGGTATTTTTCAACTGAATACCGCTAATCGCGGCTTTGTTTTCAATTGCGTTGCCGCTACCAGCGCTATCCATTGTGATAGTCGCACCATCAACCGTCAGGCCTTTCGCGCCAGTATCCAGTAAGATCCCGTGAGCGGTGCCCGCCGCCCGGGTTTCACCGTTACCATTCAGCGCCAGCGTGGCGTTGTTCCCAACCAGATAGGCAGCCTGGCCATCCGTTGCGGTCACCACGCCACTGTTGGTCACCTCTGAGTTAGCGCCCTGAATATTAACCGCCACGCCATTCACAGTGACATCAGAATGGTTTTCCAGGATCCCGCCATCCACCAGTATCCCGGTACTGTTGTCAGCCGTGAAATTAATCGAGCCTTCATGGATCAGACGGCCGCCATTTCTGGCGATGTAGCCAAATGCGCCGTCTGCCGTGTTTGCTGTCTCCAGCACCGCATAACTGGTTAATACGGAGTCACCTTTTTGCGCATCATTAACGGAGCCATCAAGGTTGTAATAGTTACCATCAACAATGCCGGCAGTGGTATCTTTCCCGGCCACCCTGACAATAACCGCATCCGAGGTAATTTCGCCCGTCGCGCCTCCTTCAATTCGGATGCCCGTCGCTCCTGTCCCCGTGACGCTAAGAGCAAGTTTACCGGAATCAAAGTGGCTACCAGCACCGGTTGTCCGAATAATCGTTGCGCCATCACCAGAAGCGTTTAGCTGCGCTGAGCTATCGGCAGAACCATAGAAGCTGGCGCCTCCGTCAACGCGGTACAGCGTGGCATTCTGGGTTGACGCGTCCTGAACGCTGGAGGCCGCGTTTTTGATAGTAGAACCCGCGCCAAAAATATAATAGCCCGTCTGATTAACGCCATCTTTGAAATTGACAGTACCATTCTCGGTAACATCAATTTCACCTTTATCACGCGCATGAACCCCAATAGCGCCATCGCCACTTAAATTTACGGTGCCAGACAATATTGCCAGCGCCTTTTCACCCTGGACGTAAATACCATAGTTGGCATAGTGGGTTACTGGGTCCAGTCCACCATTAATATTAATCGTGCCCGAACTGGTTATCTGACCATTTTCCAGCACCTGTATCCCGGTACTGTTCAGGCCGTTCAGATTAATGATGCCATCATGAACGACTTTAGCGGCCTGGGTTCCTGCGCGTGCAATAATACCAATATTCGAAGAAACGGACTCCCCGGTTACAGCACCATTGATATTAATGCTCCCTTTTTGATCGAGAGTTGCATTCCCGCCAACATCAATCGCTGTCGCATTCTGGACTTTACTGCCAATAATAATCTGTGAAGTATCGGAACCGTTATAAGTACCATTACCGTACAGATGAACCCCAATTGACTGCTGCTTGATCGCGATATCCGTGTTTGCATCATCAGGTGCACGCTGCGCCAGGCGACCAATATACAATGTGCCCCGGTTATTAAAGGTGGTGTTTTGTTGGGTAACGACGCCGATATTGGCACCATTACCTAATATACTGTTCGCCTCATTACTCGCTGCAATATTAATAGCACCATCATTATTAAGCGTGGCATTACCGCTCATCAACACGCCGGTATTACCATAATAGTTACCTCTGGCCGCAACATTTATCACGCCGCTGCTGTTGTTATTAATTACAGAGGAACCATTAGCCAGAATGGCAGTATGCGCACCTTGCGCTACGCCCGCCGCCCCACTTGAGAAAAAATCCGCCATTTCGGGGTTCGTGCCCGCATCAATAACGCCGTTGTTATCAACAAAAGACGTATTTCTCGCAGCAATGATATAAGCGCCGCGATAAGTATTACCTGCGGTACCAAGGGTGCCGTTGTTTGTCAGTCTGGCGCCATTTTCCAGGTTAACAACCGTAGCATCCGATCCCACTAACTGAATGTTGGCATCCTTATCGATAACCACATTGGTGCCGCTGCCCACGCCATGAATATAGGATACCGCATCCCTGTTAACAAAGGCTCTGATGGCATCATCAGCCGCAATACTCCCCGTATCAGCGAAGATCCCGTGCAGTGAGGTATCCCTGGCTTTATTCAGTTCATCAGCATATTGCGCCTCCGTTAGCTGAATTTGCCCATCCTGGAGCGCCTGAATCAACGCATCGTTATACGCCTTGAACTCATCAATGTTGGTAATATTCTGCTTACCAATAACGCTGTCAAACTCACCAACAAAATCAGCCGCCGTCATCCATGCCAGTGCATTGCTGGCGTCTTTTATATTGTTATCACTATTCCCCAGTTGAACGACTGTTTTAGACTGGTAGTTAAGGCTGCCGCCATTAGTGACATGATAAGCAGACGATAAGTTTTGCGTATTTACCGAACTTTTCATGATAACGTTGAACTGGTTATCCGCAGCACCGACCCAATTCCCCGTTTTCTGACCGACATCGACATCAAGAGAAGCGCCCGCCCCAACCTGATACAAATTACGATCGACATACTGACCATCTTTTCCGACGGGTTGAGAAACGACAACCCGGAAATCTTTGGCCGCTTCGGTCTGCATATCATTGTTATCATAAACTTTCATCGTTACCGTGCTACCGGTAACGGGGTCGGTGTAATTTATAGATTTGGTCTGCGAGCCCATACGGAAGATATCTTTATCCACCCATTGCCCGGAATCGCCAGTAATTAACCCATCCTCTCTGGCCTGACCAAGCGTTGTCCAGGTATATCCTGTTTCTCCTCGCTGTATTCCAGAAAAACCGCCTGTCAAATGCGTGGAACCAGAAATAATCTCTTCAAACGGATCCTGAGGAGAGAAATCATAAACCTGTAAATCGGCGGCGAATGTGCCAGTCGTTAAAATACACGAAATCGAAACAGCCAGCGCACTCATTAATGGGTATTTTAAAAGACTGCCAAAACTGGTGCTCCCGGCCGTGCTTTTACAATAACCACGCGCTAATTCAGATGCCACGACAAATATATTCAGCCTGGAGTTCCAGATGACTTTAAACACTTTATTCATAATTTTACCATTATTCAAAACGCCGCATTGATACGTGGCAAAACATTAAAAAGACACCATTCGCCCCAACGCATCGACTAGCAAATATCGATTTCTTGCCAGACAAGAAATCCAAATCGTTAAACAACCAATATTTCTCAGAACGTGGCGAGTTTATCACAAGCAACAAACATTGATCGATTACAACGATCGTATAGTTAATTTTGATAGGCGCTAACTATTAAAATTCAAATGATGATCGTTCATAGCGATCAATGCAGGAAAATAAAAATCATAGAAAAAACCGATATTTCCTTTTTAACCACATGATTTATATAGGTATAATTAATTACCTGACTTATATTTTTTATGTTTATTATTGTTTTTTTAAGGTGGAAAAGATTTATTTGATGGGGTAATCTGAACATCGATTATTTAATGTCTTAATTTGTTATCTGATTGATATAAAACATGTTTTTATTTAGTTAAGATTATTCTTAAAATCGCTGTTTTTTGATTTAAAATATCCTTTGTTAACTCATTTAATTAAATGCTTCCATCAATGAGAATATTTAAAGCAATTGTTATCACATTCAGAAGCGTCAGACTCTGACAGGCTTACCGGCCAGAAGCGGCTTTTCAGGGAAAACGAACATGTGCACACACATAAAAACCATTTAAAAACAATAAATTAATAACAAAACCACCCCCATCAAAAAATATTTACGCATCTTAATTAATAATTTCTGGCTGATATTAATCCCCCGGTGGTACATTAGTTGTCCAAGCATTCATGCCCCTCGTGGTTTTGTCCTGACTAAGCTTTACACTCTTTACAGGAACCATTGTCGTACATGATGGCCTAACTATCGTGAGTGTACCGCTGCGGACAATGAATCTTCTGCGATACATATTGTTCGTATCAACAGAGGGTATTTATGTTCCCACAATGCAAATTTTCTCGTGCGCTACTGCACCCGCGCTACTGGCTTACCTGGTTTGGTCTTACTGTACTCTGGTTACTGGTGCTGCTTCCCTACCCCGTTTTACGCTTCCTGGGTACGCGAACCGGCAGACTTGCCCGTCCCTTTCTGAAACGTCGCGAATCCATCGCCCGTAAGAATCTTGAGCTTTGCTTCCCCAATCTGACGCCGGAAGAAAGGGAAAAGATGATAGTGGAGAACTTCCACTCCCTCGGTATGGCACTTATTGAAACGGGTATGGCGTGGTTCTGGCCTGATAAGCGGGTACGTAAATGGTTTGATGTGGACGGTCTGGATAACCTCACACAGGCGCAAGCGCAAAAACGCGGTGTGATGGTCGTAGGCGTCCACTTTATGTCGCTGGAATTAGGCGGTCGGGTCATGGGGCTGTGCCAGCCGATGATGGCGACATACCGCCCGCACAATAACTCGCTGATGGAGTGGGTTCAGACGCGGGGTCGCATGCGTTCAAATAAAGCGATGATTGGGCGCAACAATCTGCGCGGCATCGTCGGCGCGCTGAAAAAAGGTGAAGCCGTATGGTTCGCCCCGGATCAGGATTACGGCCGTAAAGGCAGTTCATTTGCTCCCTTCTTCGCGGTCAAAGACGTCGCAACGACTAACGGCACCTATGTGTTATCCCGCCTTTCCGGCGCAGCGATGCTGACCGTCACCATGATCAGAAAAGGTGATAACTCAGGTTATCGTCTGTATATCACGCCAGAAATGGAAGGCTACCCGGAAGAAGAGAACCAGGCGGCAGCCTATATGAACAAGATTATTGAGAAAGAGATTATGCGCGCACCTGAGCAATATCTCTGGATCCATCGTCGTTTCAAAACGCGCCCTTTAGGGGAAGCATCGTTGTATGTTTAAAAAAGGCCGCAAGGCCTTTTTTATTGCCCGGCGCTATCTTTTCACCTCAATATCCCTGTTAACCACCTGGTTTTTATGTGACTTTTTCTGAACAGCAATAGCGTCGCTGAATAGCAATTTATTACCGTCAGAAATTAAACTGTCGCCGAATCACGACAGTTGTAAGTTACTAAAAGTAAATAAAAAAATGCCTCTTGTCTCGCCTCATTTTTAGGCGTACATTAGCGCCGTCTGGAGCGATAACGCACAGAATTCTGAGGTGATGCCACAAGAAAGACGGAGAACATTCTCAATCTCATTCTGGCGGGCACCAGCTCTCTATACACAGGTAAATTTAAGTTCATTTAGGCGTGCTTAAAGCGACGCGGAGAGATGAAACGTGAAATATTTCTTTATGGGCATTTCATTTATGGTCATCGTTTGGGCCGGTACTTTTGCCCTGATGATCTAAATTGAAAAGATGCAGCAAAAAACAGGAGCCAGATGGCTCCTGTTTGCTTTTCTACTCGGTACCTTCTGTTACCGATTTCGCCCCCGCAGGCAGCAGGCCGTCTGCGCGGAACATGGTCTTAATACCTCTGATCGCCTGACGTATACGATCCCGGTTTTCTATCAGCGCGAAACGCACATGGGTGTCGCCGTAGTCGCCGAAACCGATCCCCGGCGACACGCACACTTTGGCGTCGTTGAGCAGCTTTTTCGCAAATTCCAGCGACCCCATTGCCGCGTACTGCTCCGGTATTTTTGCCCAGACATACATCGAGGCTTTTGGCATTTCGACCATCCATCCGGCTTCATGCAAGCCTTTCACCAGTACGTCGCGGCGACGTTTATACTGCTCAGCGATATCACGCACGCACTGTTGATCGCCTTCCAGCGCGGCAATCGCCGCCACCTGTAACGGCGTGAAGGTTCCGTAATCGTGGTAGCTCTTAATCCGCGACAGCGCACTGACTAACGTCTGGTTGCCCACCATAAAGCCAATGCGCCAGCCCGCCATGTTGTAACTTTTCGACAGGGTGAAAAACTCCACCGCCACGTCGCGCGCACCCGGCACCTGCATAATTGACGGCGCTTTCCAGCCGTCATATACGATATCGGCATAGGCCAGATCGTGGACCACCAGCACGTCGTAGCGTTTGGCCAGCGCAACCACTTTTTCGAAGAATTCTAACTCAACGCACTGTGCCGTCGGGTTGGAGGGGAAACCAAGAATCATCATCTTCGGTTTCGGGTAGCTTTCACGGATCGCACGTTCCAGCTCGTTGAAGAAATCCACGCCTTCCACCAGCGGAACCGAACGTACCTGCGCGCCAGCGATGACGGCGCCATAAATATGGATGGGATAACTGGGGTTCGGCACCAGCACGGTATCGCCATGATCAAGGGTTGCCAGCATCAGGTGCGCTAACCCTTCTTTCGAACCAATAGTGACGATCGCTTCCGTTTCTGGATCGATATCCACATCGTAACGTTCCTGATACCAGCGGGAGATCGCCCGGCGTAAACGCGGGATCCCGCGTGAGGTCGAGTAACCATGCGTATCCGGGCGTTGAGCCACCGTACAGAGTTTCTCGACGATATGAGGAGGCGTTGCCCCATCCGGGTTCCCCATGCTGAAGTCAATAATATCTTCGCCGCGCCGACGCGCAGCCATCTTCAGCTCAGCGGTAATGTTAAAAACGTAGGGAGGGAGACGATCAATACGCGTAAAGCGACGTTCAGGGCGGGTATCAGCCATAGTATCCTCAGATTCACGTTAGCGCCCGGACCGTCCGAGCGACGCTGCCACGACCGTGGCATGCTTAGAAAATAGCCTGAAAAAAATCCTCCTGTCGAGAGGCAAACGAAAATATTTTTCATCGGCTTAAAAGGGGAATACTAAAAAGAAAACGGGAATACTCAGCAAAATACCGCCCATAACAACCATCAATTAATTAACATTTTGATATCAATAAAATTACCTTAAGGCGTTCCTCATCCTGGTGAGGTCTTGTCATTTCTCTAACAAAAGATCAATCCCCTTTTAATATTATGGTTTTTCCTCATTAACAGCGCCGCATCAGCGGGCTGGTCATATGGGTGCGGGTTACCTATCATAGTGGTTTAACCCAGTCACAAGAGTCACCCGTGCACGAAATATTCAACATGCTGCTGGCGGTATTTGACCGGGCAGCGCTAATGCTGTTCTGTCTGTTTTTCCTCATCCGTATCCGCCTGTTTCGCGAACTGTTGCATAAGTCAGCGCACTCCCCGAAAGAGCTGCTCGCCGTTACCGCGATTTTCTCGATGTTCGCCCTGTTCAGCACCTGGTCCGGCGTACCGGTCGAAGGCTCGCTGGTGAATGTTCGCATCATCGCCGTGATGTCCGGGGGCATTTTGTTTGGCCCGTGGGTCGGGATCATTACGGGTGTGATCGCCGGTATTCACCGCTACCTTATCGATATTGGCGGGGTCACTGCCGTACCGTGTTTTATCACCAGTATTCTGGCGGGATGTATCGCGGGCTGGATAAACCGGAAAATCCCAAAAGCACAGCACTGGCGCGTGGGTATTTTGGGCGGGATGCTTTGTGAAACCTTGACCATGATTCTGGTCATTGTCTGGGCGCCGACCATCGCGCTGGGCGTAGATATCGTGTCCAAAATCGGTATCCCGATGATCCTCGGCAGCGTATGTATCGGTTTTATCGTGCTGCTGGTTCAAAGCGTGGAGGGCGAGAAAGAGGCCAGCGCCGCGCGGCAGGCCAAGCTGGCGCTGGATATCGCCAACAAAACGTTGCCGCTCTTTCGCCAGGTCAACAGCGAATCACTCCGCCAGGTGTGCGAAATCATCCGTCATGATATCCATGCCGACGCGGTAGCAATCACTAATACCGAACACGTTCTGGCCTATGTCGGCGTGGGGGAAACCAACTACCGCAATAACGATGATTTTGTCAGCCCGACCACGCAACAGGCCATCAATTACGGGAAAATCATCATTAAAAACAATGATGAAGCGCACCGCACGCCGGAAATACACTCAATGCTAGTCATCCCATTATGGGAAAAGGGCGTAGTGACCGGGACGCTAAAAATCTACTACTGCCACGCGCATCAGATCACCTCTTCCCTGCAAGAGATGGCGATCGGCCTGTCGCAGATTATCTCCACCCAACTGGAAGTGTCCCGCGCGGAGCAACTGCGGGAAATGGCAAATAAGGCAGAGCTGCGAGCGCTGCAAAGTAAAATTAATCCCCATTTCCTGTTTAATGCGCTGAACGCCATTTCGTCATCCATTCGGCTCAACCCGGACACCGCACGCCAGCTCATTTTTAATCTGTCACGCTATCTTCGCTATAACATTGAATTAAAAGATGATGAGCAAATTGATATCAAAAAGGAGCTGTATCAAATCAAGGACTACATCGCCATTGAGCAGGCTCGTTTTGGCGACAAGCTGACCGTCATTTATGATATTGATGAAGAGGTGAACTGCTACATTCCCAGCCTGCTTATTCAGCCGCTGGTAGAGAATGCAATCGTCCACGGCATTCAGCCCTGTAAAGGAAAAGGCGTAGTGACCATCAGCGTCGCCGAATGCGGCAATCGTGTGCGAATCACCGTCAGGGATACCGGCCACGGTATTGATCCTAAAGTAATTGAGCGGGTGGAGGCGAATGAAATGCCGGGAAATAAAATCGGCCTGCTGAATGTCCATCATCGCGTTAAGCTGTTATACGGTGAAGGGCTGCACATCCGCCGTCTGGAACCGGGCACCGAAATCGCCTTTTATGTACCCAATCAGCGCTCCCCTGCCGCCGCACCGGCAACGTTATTGCTTTAACCCGGAGATGAGTAGTGAAAGTCATCATCGTTGAAGATGAATTCCTGGCCCAGCAAGAATTAAGCTGGCTGATAAAAGAGCATAGCCAGATGGAGATTGTCGGTACGTTTGACGACGGTCTGGACGTGCTCAAATTTCTACAGCATAACCGCGTTGACGCCATTTTTCTGGACATCAATATTCCCTCGCTGGATGGCGTACTGCTGGCGCAAAACATCAGCCAGTTCGCCCATAAGCCGTTTATTGTGTTTATTACCGCATGGAAAGAGCACGCGGTAGAGGCGTTTGAACTGGAAGCATTTGACTACATACTGAAGCCGTACCAGGAATCACGCATCGTGGGGATGCTACAAAAGCTGGAGGCCGCCTGGCAACAGCAGCAGGCCGTCGCCGTTCCCGGCAGCCCTGTCGCCCGTGAAAACGACACCATTAATCTGATTAAAGATGAGCGCATTATCGTCACGCCGATCAACGATATCTATTACGCGGAAGCGCATGAAAAGATGACGTTTGTCTACACGCGACGGGAGTCGTATGTCATGCCGATGAATATCACCGAGTTTTGCAGCAAACTGCCAGCGTCGCATTTCTTTCGCTGCCACCGCTCGTTTTGTGTGAATTTAAACAAGATCCGCGAAATCGAACCCTGGTTTAACAACACGTACATCCTGCGGCTCAAAGATCTGGAATTTGAAATCCCGGTCAGTCGGAGTAAAGTGAAAGAGTTCAGGCAGTTAATGCATTTATGACGCAGGATTAAGTGATGAAAGAGCCAGGCTTGCCCGCAGACCAACAGTTTTTTGCCGATCTGTTCAGCGGCCTGGTGTTAAATCCGCAGCGGCTGGGACGCGTCTGGTTTGCCACGCAACATACCGCTCTCCCCACAGGCAGCCTGTGTATTGATTTACCGCGTCTCGACATCGTATTGCGCGGAGAATACGGTAACCTGCTCGAAAAAAAACAGCACGCCCTGACGGAGGGGGAGATGCTGTTTATCCCCGCCAGGGCGGCAAACCTGCCCGGTAGCGATAAACCGGTGATGCTGTTAAGTCTGGTGTTTGCCCCGGCCTGGTTAGGATTATCGTTTTACGATAACCGTACCGCTTCTCTGTTACGCCCGGTGCGACGCATTGAGTTAGCGCACCAGCAGCGCGGCGAAGGGGAAGCCATGCTCACGGCTCTGACCCACCTGAGCCGCTCGCCTCAGGCGCAGGATATTATTCAGCCTCTGGTTCTCAGCCTGCTGCATCTGTGCCGTAGCGTGGTCAATACTCGCCCGGACTCACGCCGCCCGCGCTCGGAATTTCTCTATCACAGTATGTGCAACTGGGTGCAGGACAACTACGCCCGGCCGCTGACGCGGGAAAGCGTGGCGCAGTTTTTCAATATCACGCCGAATCACTTATCAAAACTGTTCACCCAGCACGGCACCATGAGTTTTGTCGAGTATGTTCGCTGGGTGCGAATGGCGAAGGCGCGCATCATTTTGCAGAAGTACCATCTGTCGATTAGCGAGGTGGCGGAACGTTGCGGATATCACGACAGCGACTATTTTTGCCGCCTGTTTCGTCGGCAGTTTGGCCTGACGCCGGGAGAGTACAGCGCGCGTTTTCAGGGTTAACCGCCGGATGGCGGCGTAACGCCTTATCCGGCCTACATGTAAAACGGATAACCGGGCATAACCGCCGAATGGCGGCGTAAACGCCTTATCCGGCCTACATGTAAAACGGATAACCGGGCATAACCGCCGGATGCGGTGTACACGTAAAACGAATAATTGGCGTACACGTAGGCCCGGTAAGCGAAGCGCCACCGGGCATTCACTCAGACACTCAGATTCAAAACGTCAGTTCCGCCTCCAGCAGCACCAGAAGACTTTCGGCATCCTGAGCGGCGAACAGCGACTGACGGAAGTTTTTATTCACCAGCTTACGCGCCAGCTGCGAAAAGACTTTCACATGGTTAATCCCTTCATCAGCGCCCAGCGTCAACATAATCACCAGCTCAACCTCGCCCATCTCCGACTGCCAGTCAACAGGGCGCGCCAGCCGCGCAATGCTGATGCTGGAATGGCGTATCCACTGTGATTTGGTATGCGGGATCGCCACGCCAAAACCGACAGCAGTCGTGACAATCTCCTCGCGTTGCCAGACATCCTCTTCCAGCTCAAACGGATGCTCAGTACGCCCGTTTACGCCGAGATTGCCGAAAAGAAACTGGATCACCTGCTCTTTGTTGCTCAATGACTCGCCCACAAAGATATTTTCCAGCGCCAGCAGCGGACGCACGTCTTTTTGCGGCGCAAACTGATTCAACAGCGTTTCAATCTCCTCTGCGCTACGACACTCACAGGCCTGCGCCGCAAGCGCCCGGCACGCCTGGCTGTCCATCTGCCGCAGCTGGCTTTTCACGCCAGGGATTCGCGGGCTGCTCATGCTTAATTCATCCAGTTCCAGCCCCAGCAGTAACGGTAAATATCGGCTTTCACCGCCCAGCTCGCCGCAAATCCCCACCCATTTTCCGTGCTGATGCGCCGTGCGGACAATCTGCTGCAACATGCGCAGAAATGACGGCGTAATCGGGTTATACAGCGGCGAGACACGCGGATTATTACGATCGACGGCATACAGATACTGGGTCATATCGTTCGAGCCGATGCTAAAGAAATCCACCTCATCGCAGAAGTGGTCGATGATGTAACAGACCGACGGAACTTCCACCATAATCCCCAGCGGGATCGTTGCAGCATGGCGCAGCCCATCTCTTTTGAGTTCCACGATCGCTTTTTGCAGCTCGCTTTTAACCCACAGGATCTGATCGAGACTGTGCACCATCGGGATCATCAGTTGCGCCTGACCAAAAGTTGCCGCACGCAAAATAGCGCGAAGCTGCGTGCGAAACAGCCCGGCAAACTCAGGATAAATACGCACGGCGCGATAGCCGAGGAAAGGGTTCTCTTCCTGCGGGATATTGAGATAGCGAATATTTTTATCGCCGCCAATGTCCATCGTGCGAAAAATAACCGGCTTCTCTCCCGCCGCAAGCAGTACCTGCTGGTAGGCCTCAAACTGTTCCTGTTCGTCAGGGGCGCTGTCGCGATCCATGAACAACATTTCGGTGCGGAACAGACCGATGCCTTCCGCGCCATTGGCAAACGCGCCCGGCGCTTCCAGCGCCGTACCAATATTGGCGGCGATATCAAGACGCTGATTATCCCGGGAAAAAGCAGGCAAAGACGCTTCTCTCGCCTGTTGCTGTTGACGCTTATCCGCCAGTTGCTGCGCAATGGCGTAATAGCCGCAGACGGCGGCGTTCGGGTTAATCGCCAGCACGCCGCACTGGGCATCCAGCACCGCAGGTTGCCCGGCGTAGCGACTGAGCGCGTCCAGGGGCAGCCCACTGAGCACCGGAATCGCGGATGCGCGCGCCAGAATCAGCGTGTGCGACGTTCTGCCGGTTTTCTCCAGAATCATGCCGGACAGGTGCTGCAAATCGAGGCTCAGGAACTGGCTTGGCGTCAGATCTTCCGCCACCAGAATGGTCGGCTGTTCAAGAATCAACGTATTACGCGGGCGTCGTTCCGGCCAGGTGATATGCAGCAACTGTTCGCTAATATCACGAATATCGCTTACCCGCTCGCGTAAGTAGTCGCTTGCGGAGGACGACAGCTTGTCGCACACCTGCTCCATATTGGCGATAATCGCCGCGCCCAGCCCCTTGTGCTGCTCGTCCATCAGGCGGCGAATGTTCCCCGCAAACTCGTCATCCTGGATCAGCGACAGATGGGCGCTAAGGATCGTTTTACTTTCACCGTCACGTTCGCGAAGCTGTTGATTAAGCTGCTCCGCCAGCGTCGCCAGGCTATGTTCAAGCCGGGTGCTGTCTTCCGCGCTGGCCGGAATTGCGCGATACGCCTCCAGATTGTCGTTTTGCCACAACGTGAGCGCGGCAGCGGATGCGCCGCCAGTTCCGCAGAGGTCGGCTGAACGCTGTCACTGTCGATAAACCGGTGCTGGAGATAGGTCTCCAGAGAACGCCTGGCCTGCTCTTCATCACTGCCGCTAATGTTCAGACTGCAACTGTCGTTAAACAGCGTTCCGGTGCCGATCAGCGCCAGCGAGCTTTTCGCGTCCGCGCGCGCATTCTGGCGATGGTTAATAAACGTCACCTCGCTTTGCCACTGGCTACACTGCTCTTTCAGTTCCCACGCCGGACGCGCATGCAGGCCATTTGGCAACGGGCAGAGAAATTGAATCGTTAACATAACAACTCCTGATTAACGCAAGACGCTCATCTGAAATCCGTAAGATGAACGACGGTCTCACGCGTAAGACGGGTAATAAGTGCCGATAAAAGTTGCTGCGTATGGATAATGTCGCGGCAATCCGCAATGGACGCGGCGCAATGCCCGTGACGCGTGGCGGGCCCAATAACCACCGTCGGGGTTCCCGTCCCGGTCAAATGCACCGCTCCGCCATCCGTCCCTCCATTACTGAACATATCCAGTTGCAGCGGCAGACCGGAGTCACTGGCGACGCTTTCAACCCAGGCGGTCAGTTTGGGCGGTGCGATGAGTGACTTATCGGCAAGCACCAGCATCGGCCCTTTACCGATCTGCCGATGATTCGCCGCGCCATAATCAAAGTTTTTCGCCCAGCAGGCGGTGTCCAGCACGATAGCGATATCGGGAGCAACCGCGCGAGCGGCCGTTTGCCCGCCGCGTAACCCGACCTCTTCGCTGGAGCTGGCTACCAGCCAGACCTCGGCGGGCAGCGCTGCGTCATGCCATTCACGCAGCAGCATGATCAACAAGTAGCACCCCAGTCGGTCATCAAACGCTTTCCCCATTACCCGCTGGTGTGGCAGCACCTGAAACACAGAGTCAAAAGTGACGCGATCGCCTGGTCGAACGCCCGCCTGGATCACCTCATCATATGAGCGTGCGCCAATATCGACCCGCAAGGCGCCAACCTCATTTCCATTACGCTCGCCATCCAGCAAACCGGGAATTTTACTGTCTTCCCGCGTGGTAATACGCACGGGCTGGAGCTGACGGGCCGCCATACGCACGTTGCCGACCGGCAACACATCGATCGCCCCTTCCGACGAGATACTGCGCACAATAAACCCCACCTCATCCATGTGCGCGCAGATCATCACTTTCGGCCCATCGGACTCATTAAGACGGATCAGCACCGATCCCAGCCCGTCAAAGCGCACCTCTTTGTGCAGACGATCCGCTTCCTCCAGTAAGATCTGGCGCACTTCCTGTTCTGAGGAGGCAATGGCATCCGCCTCGCTCAGGGCTTTTAACAGCGATAAATCCATTATGCTTCTCCCGTGAGCAATACTGTTTTCGGCATCGTGTAGAGCACTTCCGCGCCGTCTTCCGTGACCAGTACGACATCTTCAATACGCACGCCGCCCTGCCCCGGCAGGTAAATGCCCGGCTCTACGGTCAGCAACATGCCTGCGGCAAGTCGGGTGGTATCCGTGGGTGAAAAGCGCGGCGCTTCATGCACCTCAATGCCGATAGCGTGCCCGGTGTTGTGGCCAAAATAATCGCCATAGCCCGCCGCCTCAATCACCCGACGAGCCGCAGCATCCACCGCCTGGCAGCACACGCCCGGACGAATGGCGGCAATCGCCGCCTGCTGCGCCTCAAGAACCGTCTGGTAAACGGCGAACAGCGGATGAGATGCGACGGGCGCATCCTGCCCGCTCACGAGGAATGTTCGCGTCATATCCGAACAATACCCCTGATATTGCGCCCCAAAATCCAGGGTAATAAATTCACCCGCCGCGACGATTTTTTCGCTGGCTTTACCGTGGGGTAACGCCCCACGCCAGCCGCTGGCGACGATGGTGTCAAAAGAGGCTTTTTCCGCCCCCTGCTGGCGCATAAACCACTCCAGCTCCGCGGCAATTTCTCGTTCGCGAAGGCCGGGGCGAATAAAACGGCGGATATGCTCCGCGCTGCAATCGGCAATCCGGCAGGCCTCGCGTATCAACGCTATTTCCTGTGCCGTTTTGATCTGTCGCAGCGCGTCCGGCGACGCGCTCACCAGCTTCGCCCGCAGCCTTTCCTGCCAGCGTTGCGCGCAATCCCAACTCACCTGCGCGCCTTCAAAACCAATGACCTGCAATTGCTCGTCGTCGATTATCTGGTTCACAATGGAAGTCAGCGTCTGCGACCCGGCCAACAGATGCAGTTGATCGCCATGCGCTCGCGCTTCAACGTCAGCGTAATAGCGGCCATCCACCAGCAGATGCGCGCTTTTATGCGTGATAAAAACAAACCCGGCGCTGCTGGAAATCCCCAAATGCGGTTGCTTGTTCTGCCGGGATGAAATCAATACCGCATCCAGGCGTTGTTCCACCAGCCACTGGCGAAGCGATGCACGTAACGTCATGATGTCAGTCCTTTTTTCAGAGGCTTTCAATCAGCAGTTTGCCTCTGCGATACATCATGTGACGCAGGAAAACGACCATCAGCGCCGTGATCACCGCCCCTAACACGATCCCCGCCATATAGACGCCAAGATTGCTCACCAGCGGCCATGCCCAAATCGCAGACTCAGGGAACCACTGCACGGCGCCCAGCCAGACGGCGGTTGTCGAGCCGACAATCGCGCCCACCATATACGAAGGGATTGCCGTAATCGGGCTTTCCAGCGCGAAAGGAATCGCCCCCTCGCTGATCCCCATAAACGCCAGGAACATCGCGGTTTTGCCTTGCGGATACAGTTGCGCGTTAAACAGGCGCTTACCGGTTAAGCGACGATCGAGAATCGTTGCCAGCCCCAGACCAATCGGCGGGATCACAATCGCGATAGAACGCGCGGTGACGGGTAAAACGTGATCGGTAGTGAAACTAAAAGCGACAAATCCTGCGGCCTTGTTAATCGGGCCGCCGAGGTCAATTGCCGTTGCCGCCGAGATCCCCATCGCATACATCAGCGTTCCTTTTTCACCCGCCGCCGTCAGTAGCGTACGGATACCGCCGTTAATCCATCCGCCAAACGGCGTGATCACGTAGTACATCGCCAGCATCACAAAAATAGCGGACAAAATGGGCAGCAAAAAGGTGGTTTTGAAGGCCAGTAAGAAATCAGGCAACTGGATTTTTTGATTCATCCACTTCACCAGATAGCCCGCGACAATCGAGATAATCAGCGCCCCGATGAACGTTGACGGTACGGGCGCGGTCGTTACCCATTGCAGGCTGGCCGGGTCAAAATTCAGTATCTGGGTTGGCTGGGTGGACATTAAGCCGCCGATGAATCCTGCGGGAAAGGCCAGCTTACCGCCGATAGAGTTAGCGACAAACGCCGCGAACATTGGAATCGCAAAGCCAAACAACACGCCGCCAAAGGATTGCGATAGCCAGGCGAATTTCAGTAATGAGAGGTTAAAACCGTCGAATTTTCCGCTATTCAGCGCATCCATAATGCCGGTATCTGCGGGAATTTTCAGCCAGCTATAGGCAATCAGCTGGCTGAAAGCGAGAATCACCCCACCCATGATTAACGTGGGCACCATGCGCGAAATACCCGACATGACGTGCTGCGGAAGTTCGCCCCAGAAGCTGTTACGGGAGGCCGGAGGGGTTTTTATTGCCGCTGCCGCACCGGATGCGCCATGCACAACAGTTGCACTGCGTTTTTTAATGGCCATATGTGTATCCCTGTCGAAAATTATTGTTGCTCTGCCGCAATCATCTCTTCGATTTCTTTAATGATACCGGCGGCGTTTTTTATCGCGTCCTGGAGCGTAATTTCATACACATCGCGCGACTCAAACCGTTCATTGTCTTCGGGGGTAACGGCAACGGGATGGATGATTAGCGTCGCCTCAGCGATATCCTGCGCCGTCAGGCGATTCTGGATGCCGTCCGCCCCCTGGGTTTCAATTTTCACCTCGTATCCCGCTTCAACCGCCGCCTCTTCCAGCGCCTGAGCCGCCATAAATGTGTGGGCCAGCCCCATCGGGCATGCGCAAACAGCAATGAGTTTTTTCGCCATAACAGACTCCTCCAGATAGTTAACGAGAGAAATTATGGCGGTGAGAGCCTGCGCATTGTTATCAGACAAATAATGCTTTTACTGGACAAATAATCCCGTTAAACAGAAATGTGACGAGCGTCGGAAAGGTCGGCGACGGGCACAAAAAAACCGCGTCAATGACGCGGTTTAAGGCCGGATAATGCAGGCAACGACTGTCATGCCCTGCCTGATGGCGCTAACGCGTATCAGGCCTGCCGATCTTCAATTACAGAATTTGCCCTAACGTCTGGCGCAGATGCGCGCCGGAACCGAGCAGACCGGGATTATCATGCACAATCAGGTAAACCGGAATATCCTGAACGTAGGCTTTGAAACGGCCTTTGTCTTCAAACCCGCCACGAAAGCCGGAGGCTTTAAAGAACTCCAGGAAGCGCGGCACGATGCCGCCCGCAATGTAGACGCCGCCAAACGTGCCCAGCGTCAATGCCAGATTACCGCCAAAACGGCCCATAATGACGCAAAACAGCGACAGCGCACGACGAGAGTCAATGCAGGTATCCGCCAGCGCGCGTTCGGTAATATCTTTCGGTTGCAGATTTTCCGGCAGACGGCCATCAGATTTGACGATAGCACGATACAGATTCACCAGCCCTGGCCCCGACAACACGCGCTCGGCGGAGACGTGACCAATTTCCGCACGCAGTTCTTCGAGAATAATGCCTTCCTCTTCGCTGTTCGGCGCGAAGTCAACGTGACCACCCTCGCCCGGCAGGCTGATCCAGCGTTTATCGACATGAACCAGGTGTGCCACCCCTAATCCGGTTCCGGCGCCGTAAACGGCAATCGGTTTGCCGGCAACCGGTTCCGCGCCGCCGAACTGGATCAGATGCTCTTTGCGCAGCATCGGGATCGCCATCGACACGGCGGTAAAATCGTTGATGATTTCCAGATGGCTAAAGCCAAGATTCTTTTTCATCTCCGCAATAGAAAATGCCCAGGTGTGGTTAGTCATCGCCACCCAGTCACCGGTGATCGGGCAGGCGATAGCGATACAGCCGTCTTCCACCCTGGCGTTATGCTCGTCCAGATACACGCGAACCACGGCTTCGAGGCTCGGATAGTCCAGCCCGGAATAGGTTTTCGCCTGCGAAATCTCCCCGCTGGTCATATCGCACAGAGCAAGACGCGCGTTGGTGCCGCCTACATCACCTACTAAAGCATATTTTGTCATTCTTCTACTGCTCCGCTAAAGTCAGAATAAATCTTTGCCACACTGTAAATTCATGGGGGCATAACAACAACGGTCGAAAGGCGAGCTCCCCAAAAATATCGATCTGCATCACATAATTACTTTATCGTTTCAGCACCATTTGCAGCGATGCCGTCGGGCAGGCTGTGCAAACTAAGCATATGACTCAGTATTAAGGAATAGATCATGCTCCATCCGCGAGCCAGAACGATGCTGTTATTATCGCTTCCCGCACTCATTATTGGCATTGCCTCCAGTCTGGTATTGATCGCCGTGATGAAAGTCGCCTCCGTTTTACAGCGCCTGCTGTGGGAGCAAATCCCCATCGGCCTGGGCATTGCTCATGATTCCCCCGTCTGGATTATCGGCATGCTCACGTTTACCGGGATCATGGTCGGGCTTGTCATCCGCTACAGCCCTGGGCATGCAGGCCCGGACCCGGCGACCGAACCGCTGATCGGCGCGCCGATGAACCCTGTCGCGCTTCCGGGCCTGCTGATCGCGCTCATTCTCGGCCTGGCAGGTGGAGTAAGCCTGGGGCCGGAGCATCCCATTATGGCGGTGAATATCGCGCTGGCCGTCGCTATCGGCGCGCGCCTTTTCCCACGCATAGGGGCGCTGGACTGGACGATCCTGGCTTCCGCAGGCACTATCGGCGCGCTGTTCGGCACCCCTGTCGCCGCCGCGCTGATTTTCTCGCAAACCCTGAACAGCTCTGACGATACGCCCTTGTGGGATCGTCTGTTCGCTCCGCTGATGGCGGCAGCCGCGGGATCGTTAACCACTAGCCTGTTCTTCCATCCGCACTTCTCCTTGCCGATTGCGCACTACACGCAAATGCGGCTGAGCGATATTTTCAGCGGCGCAGTGGTGGCGGCCATTGCGATTGCGGCGGGTATGGTGGCGGTATGGTGTTTACCACGTCTGCATTCGTTGGTGCATCGTCTGAAAAATCCGGTACTTATTCTCGGTATCGGTGGTTTTATGCTGGGGATTCTGGGCGTATTGGGCGGGCCGCTGACTCTCTTTAAAGGACTGGACGAGATGCAGCAGCTGGCGTTCAGCCAAACGCTGGGCGCCACGGACTACTTTATGCTGGCGATCGTTAAGCTGGGCGCGCTGGTTATCGCCGCCGCCTGCGGTTTCCGGGGCGGGCGTATCTTCCCGGCGGTCTTTGTGGGCGTGGCGCTGGGTCTGATGCTGCACGCGCATGTTGAAGCGGTTCCGGCGGCAATTACCGTCTCATGCGCGATTCTGGGGCTGATGCTGGTCGTAACCCGTGACGGCTGGCTGAGTCTGTTTATGGCCGCAGTCGTCGTACCGGACACCACCCTGCTTCCGCTGTTGTGCATCGTTATGCTTCCCGCCTGGCTCCTGCTGGCAGGCAAGCCGATGATGGCCGCCAACCGCCACGACAGATAACCAGCCACCGCGTTTACTCCCCGTTGCGCGATTCCAGCGCGCGGGTGACGGTACGCAGCAATTCCGGCAAATCGGCTTTCGGCAGCACGACCTCAATCAGCGAAAGCCGCTGCGGGGATTTCAGGCGCGCCAGCACTTCCTCCAGCTGGATAGCCTGCGTTACCCGCCAGCACTCCGCCTGACAGTTCGCACTGAGCGCCTGCGGAACCTGCGTCCAGTTCCATCCGGCGATATCGTTATAACGCTGGTTCGCCCCATGAATGGCGCGCTCCACGGTATAGCCATCGTTATTGAGCAGCAGAATGACCGGCGACTGTCCATCCCGCATCATCGACCCCAGTTCCTGAATCGTCAGCTGCGCCGCGCCGTCTCCGGTAATCAGAATCACTCGCCGTTCCGGGCAGGCGGTTTGCGCGCCAAAGGCGGCGGGCAAAGCATAGCCGATTGATCCCCAAAGCGGTTGCACCAGCACGTCCGCGCCAGCAGGCAGTGAAAGATCCGCCGCGCCAAACGCGGCGGTTCCCTGATCGGCAAGGATAATATCGCCCGGCAGCAGGTACGCCTGTACCGTATGCCAGAAGTTTTCTTGCGTCAGCGTCCCCTTCTCAATATGGCCGCCGGGCGCATGCGCCGGGGTCGGAGGAGGCGAAAATGAAAGTTCCAGACATAACTCGCGCAACGTAGTGACCGCCTGCTCCATCGACAGACCGCTGAACCAGCTATTCCCGACGCGCGAAGCATGCGGCTGGATTTCAATCGTGCGTTCCTGCGGCAGTTGCTGTGTGAAGCCCGCCGTCAGCGTATCGACAAACCGGGTGCCAACGCAGATAACGGTATCAGCCTCTTCAATCGCCTGACGCACCGATTCACTGCTGGCTCCGGCGCTGTATGTACCGACAAAATTCGGGTGCTGCTCATCAAACAGCCCTTTGCCCATGAGCAGCGTCGCGTGCGCTATTGGCGTTTCCGCCATCCAGCGTTGTAAAACTGGCTGCAAGCCAAAACGCAAGGCGAGAAAGTCTGCCAGCAGCGCCACGCGCGGGCTGTTCATCAGCCGCTGGCGCGCGCGATAGCGAAACGCCGCCACCGTGTCATTTTCCCCTTCAGCACGGTCAGGTGTGAGAACGTTTACAGGAGGGACAGCAGGTCGTTTTGCCACATCCGCCGGTAACATCAGATAGCCGGGTCTGCGCATCGTCAGCATTCCGCGTAATACGCGGTCGATTTCATAACAGGCGTTCTGTTCATTCAACACGGCGCTGGCGGCCGTTACAGCCTGGCTTATACGGTAAAAATGCTGAAAGTCGCCATCGCCTAGGGTGTGATGCATCAGTTCGCCCCGCCGCTGTGCGCCGCTGCATGGCGCGCCGACAATATGCAGCACGGGAACGTACTCTGCGTAGCTTCCCGCCAGGCCATTAAGCGCGCTTAACTCCCCTACGCCGAAAGTGGTCAACAACGCCCCTGCCCCGGCTAACCGGGCGTAGCCATCAGCCGCATAGGCGGCATTCAGCTCATTCGCGCACCCTACCCAGCATACGTCACGATGCGCAATCACATGGTCAAGAAACTGCAAATTATAATCGCCCGGCACACCAAAAAGATGCCCGATACCGCAGCCTGCCAGTCTGTCCAGCAGGTAATCCGCAACGGAATATGGGGTTTGCATGACAGCTATCCTTCTGACGGTAACCTCATGTTGAGTATTAAAGAACTGTGATAGCTGTCCAGAAAAGCTGCTGCAAAAGGGGTGGAAAGCAGGATTTACAGTTTTTCACGGTGTAATCTCATTGAATAACAATCCGTGTAAACGTATACACTGGAAACTCACGTCATTCAGAGGGCAACAACATGGTTTATCGGGCCGATGAAAATCGCTACCAGACAATGGAGTATCGCCGCTGCGGTCAGAGCGGTTTAAAGCTCCCCGCCATTTCACTTGGGCTATGGCACAATTTCGGTGATACCACTCAGGTAGAGAACAGCCGGGCGCTGCTACAGCGTGCTTTTGATCTGGGAATTACCCATTTTGATCTCGCGAATAATTACGGCCCGCCGCCAGGCTCAGCAGAGCGCCATTTTGGCCGTATCCTACAGGAAGATTTTTTACCGTGGCGCGATGAACTGATCATTTCCACTAAAGCGGGTTATACCATGTGGGATGGCCCTTACGGTGACTGGGGTTCGCGCAAGTATTTGATAGCCAGCCTCAATCAAAGCCTGAAACGTCTGGGGCTGGAATATGTCGATATCTTCTATCACCACCGCCCTGACCCGGAAACGCCGCTCAAAGAGACGATGAAAGCGCTGAATCATATTGTTCGTCAGGGAAAAGCGCTGTACGTCGGGATTTCCAACTATCCGGCGGATCTGGCCAGACAGGCCATTGAGATCCTGGACGACCTGGGCACGCCGTGCCTGATTCACCAGCCCAAATACTCGATGTTTGAGCGCTGGGTCGAAGACGGCTTACTGGCCTTATTGCAGGAGAAAGGCGTTGGCAGTATCGCCTTTTCACCGCTGGCGGGCGGGCAATTAACCGATCGTTATCTCAACGGCATTCCGGCTGATTCCCGGGCCGCCAGCGGAAGCCGCTTCCTTAACCCGGATCAGATTACCCCAGAGAAACTGGAAAAAGTGCGCCAGTTAAATGCGCTGGCCGGACGTCGGGGGCAAAAACTGTCCCAGATGGCGCTGGCCTGGGTGCTGCGCGACGACAAAGTGACGTCAGTGCTGATTGGCGCCAGCAAGACCGCGCAAATTGAAGATGCCGTGGGGATGCTGGCAAATCGTCATTTTTCTCCCGCCGAATGCGCAGAAATCAACGCAATCCTGAACGGCAGCCAATAATCACTTTTTAGCAAAAAGTGCTCTCACTCATGATTTAAGAGTTAAGGCGATGAAACGGGGCTTTACCGCCCCGTAATATTGCGTTAACAGGCCGATTACGGCTCGATCGTGAAGGAGAAAAAGAATGTTCAGGTCACTGATTCTGGCGGCAGCCTTATTGGCTTTTACACCGCTTGCCGCGAACGCTGGCGAAATCACCCTGTTGCCATCGATAAAATTACAAATTGGCGATCGCGATAATTACGGTAACTACTGGGACGGCAGATACTGGCGCGACCGGGATTACTGGCACCACCATTATGAATGGCGTAAAAATCGCTGGTGGCGACACGATAATGGCTATCATCGCGGCTGGGATAAGCGCAAAGCCTATGAACGCGGCTACCGCGAAGGCTGGCGCGATCGCGACCACCACCCTGGCCGGGGTCACGGACACCGTCATTAAAAATAGCCCCGTTCAAACGGGGCTATTTTCGAATTGTGTTTTTATCAGCAATACCGATTCAACCATTTCTCTTAACTTCCCTGGCTATACGGTCTTTAAATCACAACCCCAGCGCGGTTCCTACCAGCAACCAGATATTCAGCGCCACCACCAGCACCACAATCATCCAGCCGATGTACTTGACCCATTGGGTATTCACCAGATCGCCCATTAATGTGCGATCGCTGGTAAAAATCAATAACGGCACCAGCGCCAGCGCAATGCCGAAACTCAGCAGGACCTGGCTCATCACCAGGATTCGGGTTGGATCAAGCCCCATAAGAATAACGATAAACGACGGCATCATCGTGACAGTGCGGCGTACCCACAGCGGAATATGAAAGCGAACAAATCCCTGCATCACAACCTGCCCCGCCAGCGTACCGACCACGGTGGAAGAGAGCCCCGCCGCAACCAGGCTCAGGCCGAACACCGTCGCCGCAGCATGGCTAAGCAGCGGTTCCAGCGTCAGATACGCCTGATCAAGATCGGCAATACCGGTATGCCCGCTAAAATGGAACGCGGCGGCAGCGGTCGCCATCATCGCCAGGTTCACGAACCCTGCAATCGTCATCGCTATCGCCACATCCCATTTGGTGGCGGCATAGCGCTGCTGCCGGGAGCCGCCGTGCAGATGCTGCGTTAAAGAAGAGTGCAGATAGATAACGTGGGGCATGATGGTCGCGCCCAGCACCCCGGCAGCCAGAAATACCGCCTCAGAGTTCGGCAGGCTGGGGATGATCATCCCTTTGCTCAGCTGCGCCAGGCTTGGCTGCGAAAAAATCAGTTCCACAATATAGGCTGCGGCCACAAACAGCAGTAATCCGCCAATCACTTTTTCCAGCGGTTTTTGCCCACGACGCTGCAACATCAGAATCAGGAATGTGGCGATACCTGTCAGCACCGCCCCCTGCAACAGGGAGATGCCGAGAATGAGTTTAAAGCCGATCGCCGCCCCGATAAATTCCGCTAAGTCGGTGGCCATCGCGATGATTTCCGCCTGAACCCAATAGAACCAGACGACAGGGCGCGGGTAATGATCGCGAATTTGCTCCGCCAGGTTTTTGCTTGTCGCAATCCCCAGTTTGGCCGACAGAACCTGGATGAGCATCGCCATCAGGTTCGCCCAGACAACCACCCACAGCAATTTATAGCCAAAGCTGGCCCCGGCCTGGATATTGGTCGCAAAGTTACCGGGATCGATGTATCCGATCGCGGCGATGAACGCCGGGCCCATCAATGCGAGCCTTAACTTGCGCGCCGCCCGTCCACTACTGCTTTCAACGCGATCGTTTGTCATCTTTTGCCTCAGAAACATAGCCTTTGCTATGTTTTATGCTATGTTTATTGAGAATGATTATCAAGTGCATTTTAATGGGTAACGTTGATATCTCTGATAGCGCCAGGCTATGGGTCAGCAAGGGAGGGTCGAAAAACAAAACCAGGTTGTTTGTTAATTGTATGAGATTAGCACAATGACATAACTTTTCACTTCCATACTAAACATAACAGAAACGTATTCCAGATCACTAATTTTGAATCTCATCACAGCTCCTTATTATAGTGTGTGTTTGATCTCGTTTTCTTTATTGTTGTTGCATAGAATGTGCACGGAAATTAAACCTGCCTCATATTTGGAGCAAATATGGACCGCGTCCTTCATTTTGTCCTGGCCCTCGCTGTTGTTGCGGTACTCGCACTGCTGGTAAGCCATGACCGTAAAAAAATTCGCATTCGTTACGTCATTCAGCTGCTTGTTATCGAAGTTTTACTGGCCTGGTTCTTCCTGAACTCAAACGTTGGCCTGGGCTTCGTGAAAGGTTTCTCCGAGATGTTTGAAAAACTGCTCGGTTTTGCCAACGAAGGGACCAACTTCGTTTTCGGCAGCATGAACGATCAGGGCCTGGCCTTCTTCTTCCTGAAAGTCCTTTGCCCCATCGTCTTTATTTCCGCGCTGATCGGTATTCTTCAGCACATCCGCGTTCTGCCGGTTGTGATTCGCGCGATTGGTTTCCTCTTATCCAAAGTCAACGGGATGGGTAAACTGGAATCATTTAACGCCGTCAGTTCCCTGATTCTGGGCCAGTCTGAGAACTTTATCGCGTATAAAGACATCCTCGGCAAAATGTCCCGCAATCGTATGTACACGATGGCGGCAACGGCAATGTCTACCGTATCCATGTCTATCGTGGGCGCGTACATGACCATGCTGGAGCCGAAATATGTCGTTGCGGCGCTGGTTCTGAACATGTTCAGCACCTTTATCGTTCTGTCAGTGATCAACCCGTATCGCGTCGAAGCCAGCGAAGAAAATATTCAGATGTCTAACCTGCACGAAGGTCAGAGCTTCTTCGAAATGCTGGGCGAATACATTCTGGCGGGCTTTAAGGTCGCGATTATCGTTGCGGCGATGCTGATTGGCTTTATCGCCCTGATCGCGGCGCTGAACGCCCTGTTCGCGGCCGTTCTGGGCATCTCCTTCCAGGGCATTCTGGGTTACATCTTCTACCCGGTGGCCTGGGTCATGGGGGTTCCGGCGAATGAAGCGCTTCAGGTAGGCAGTATCATGGCGACCAAACTGGTATCTAATGAATTCGTCGCCATGATGGATCTACAGAAAATCGCCTCTACGCTCTCTCCGCGCGCGGAAGGCATCATCTCTGTATTCCTGGTCTCCTTCGCTAACTTCTCTTCCATCGGGATTATCGCAGGCGCGATTAAAGGTCTGAACGAAGAGCAAGGCAACGTGGTTTCACGTTTTGGTCTGAAACTGGTGTACGGCTCAACGCTGGTGAGCGTACTGTCTGCGTCTATCGCAGCGCTGGTTCTGTAATTACGGTATCGCCAGGCGGCGGCGCAAACGCCTTCATCTGGCCTTACGACGCGCAACCGGGGACATGTTCCCCGGTTTTTTTATAGCTGTGGCGCTTCCAGCGGGCGCGGTCGCCCAATCAGATAACCTTGCAGATAGTTCACGCCCAGGCTTAAGAGTAATTCCCGCTGCTCCGGCGTCTCGACAAATTCGGCAACCACGCATAAGGATTTCGCTTTCGCGAGATCGGTAATTGATTTCACGATCATCGCATCCAGAGAGTCCGTCATAATATCTTTTATGAAGCAACCATCAATCTTGATGATGTCTGCCCGCAGGCGTTTAAGACGTTCATAGTTCGCGTATCCCGTACCAAAATCATCAATGGCTATCCTGAAACCGAAATTCCGCAGTTGCGCAATATTCTGCGTGCTGATTTCAGAATTGGAAAACGCCTGCTCTTCGGTGATTTCGATGATCACGCTTTCTGGCGTAATACCATAACGCCTGAACAGGCCGATAATGCGTGATGCGCTCTCTTTATTCAGTAACGTCAACGGCATTAAATTGACCGAGAAACGGGCGCCCGGCGCTGTCGTCGGGTGGGTAGCTATCCATCGCAGCAGGGCCTCCACAACCTGTAAATCAAAGCGGGCGCTGAGGTTAAATTGGGCAATCAGTGGAATAAACTGATCCGGTGTCATGATGCCGTCATCACTTTTCAGCCGCGCCAGAACCTCCGCATACCCCTTCCCCTGCGCGTTGAGAATCGGTTGCGCGTACAAAACCAGATCGCCGTTCTCCAGCGCTTTGCGAACCTTTTGCAGCAGTAATACCCGTTCCGTCGTCTGATCGGAGACCACCTCAAGACTTTGGGTCAGCGCCATAACCCGGTGGTTCGCGCAGGATTGCTCCGACAGCCAGCTAAGCTGCCCCAGCAGGGGTTGCAGCGTCTCCTGCCTGCCGTCGTAAACGCCCCACGCGGCGCCGTATTCCATGTCCAGCCCGGTATTGTTCCAGTAAATTTTGCGGCTATTGAGGAGATTAACCATATGTTGCAGGCGGGCTTCCGTCTCAGGGCCGCGAAGCACTAACAACAATTCGCTGCCAGGCACCTGAAATACGCTCTCGTTTTCTTGCAGGAACGGTTGCAGCATTCGACACACCGAGCGTTTGCAATGAACGCGCATCAGCATGCCGTAATGTCGACTCAAAAATTCCAGGTTTTCCATCCGCAGGCAGCAAACCGTTTGTCCTGTTCCCTGCAACAAAAATTGCTCCAGCGCGCGAATGTTAGGAAGGCTCGTCAACGGGTCGGTTAACGCCTGGCCATGCCACTGTCGGTTCAACCATTCGCTGCGTTGATAAATACACACCATATACAGCAAACAAATACTAAAGGAGATGAGAACAGAGAGGATAAAGGCCAGTGAATATTCGGAGCCGACGCCCTGCAAGAAATTCCGGTTATACACCAGCAGGCACAGCGCAGAGATGGCCCAGCTGAGGTTCAGCAGCGGATAACTCAACCTGCCCACACCGAGCGTAAAAACAATAAAAAAGACGGGCACCAGATAACCGGCAATATAGTCGGCATCAAAAGGCGCGCACATCAGAACGATCAGCGCCACGACGACGGAGATCCAGGTCAGGGTAAACAGACGCTTCTCTTTGACCAGATACGGCGCAATGTCCCTGCGCCAGAAAATGCGGCAATAGCGCGGGTTGATTATCATCCGCAGAGGATAATAAAAGAGCATAGTGAAAATCAGGACCGCTGAAATCAGGCTCAGAATATCCACGATGGTATAAATAATGGTTGCCGTACCAAAGAATGTTGATATCGCAACAGGGTAGTCCAGACAATGCCCCGCGAGATACATGCTGGCTTTGATGCCCGCCGGCGCGACAAACCCGAGCCAGAAGATACGCAACCAGATATTCCTGTCAGGCAATCCATGACGCCAGCGCGCCCCCACTTGCCAGCGGACAATCCCGCAAATGCCCAATACGGAAAAGGTCTGACAAAATAACAGCACCGCTGCCTGCATTAACGGGAGATGAAGGTTCCAGTGATTGGTCGCCATCATCGCTAAAATGATGGGGACAATACCGCGTCGGCCAAATAAGAACAGCACGGAAAACATGACGCATAGCGGCAGCCAGGCCAGGAAAATAGAGCTGTCATCGACAACGGCGAGCGGAGAAATAGAGCGGGAGAACTGTATGCCGACAATGGATAGCGTCAAAGAAACGATAAATATTTTTATATTTTTTAGTAAGTTATGCTTATCCTGCATAGATTCCCTGTTCTCATCAGTCACGCTATAAGGCACACAAATAATAAGTTTATTCGTGACGCGAAGCAAACCTGCACAGGCCTGATATCAGGCGCTCTTACACGTTCTTTCATTTGATACAAAGGTATTGACGCTTACTGAAACTGTATTACAAAAATGGCGGGAACGCAGATACAAAAAACCCCCGCTTTTCAGCGAGGGTTCAAATTTTGGTGGAGCTAAGCGGGATCGAACCGCTGACCTCTTGCATGCCATGCAAGCGCTCTCCCAGCTGAGCTATAGCCCCACGATGCTTTTACGTACCAGATTTGTTGGGATTCAAATTTGGTGGAGCTAAGCGGGATCGAACCGCTGACCTCTTGCATGCCATGCAAGCGCTCTCCCAGCTGAGCTATAGCCCCGTCACGTAAAGCTTGTCGAGTTGACGGGCGGCATCATATGAATTCCCTTCGCATGTGTCAACGGCAAAATGCCACCGGCAAATTCAATCGCTGAAAAAGCAGGCAAATGAAGAACATTGCGTAACAACTCGCATTTAGTAGTTAAACGCGTCACGGTTTCAACTAAAATGATGCTATAAAGTGAACCGCTAATTAACCATACGACTATTCAGGGAATCGTTATGTTCAAGGAACGGATGACGCCAGAAGAACTCGCTAATCTGACCGGTTACAGCCGACAAACCATCAACAAATGGGTGCGCAAGGAAGGCTGGACGACGTCGCCCAAACCAGGCGTACAGGGAGGAAAAGCCCGGCTGGTACACGTTAATGAGCAGGTTCGCGAATATATCCGCAGCGCCGAGCGTTCTGCGGAGGGAGCATCGGAATCCTTTTCGTTAACCAGCGATACCTCTCTTGAATCGCTGCTGGTCACGCTGGTCAAAGAGATGACGCCATCTGAACAGAAGCACTTTACGTCTTTGCTTTTGCGTGAAGGGATTACCGGTTTGTTACAACGCTTAGGGATTCGCGATAGCAAATAATATGAAAAAATTACGCAGCAAAATGACGACCGAAGAGCTGGCGGAGTGCCTTGGCGTCGCCAGACAAACCGTTAATCGGTGGATCAGAGAACAAGGATGGGAAACTGAAAAGTTTCCGGGCGTAAAAGGCGGTCGGGCAAGGCTCATTCACATTGATGCTCGCGTACAGGAATTTATTCTTAACATCCCTGCCTTCCGCAACCATTCTGCGTTTTATCAGGCGGAGGAGCCGCTTGCCGAATACAGCCACGTTGTGCGCAGCCACGCCTATCGCCAGATTATTGATGCCGTGGAAAACATGTCGTCCAAAGAGCAGGAAAAGCTGGCGCAGTTTCTGTCGCGAGAAGGCATACGCGGTTTTCTCGCCCGTTTGGGCCTTGATGAATCGTAGACCCAATAAGCGCAGCGCCATCGGGCAACAGGCCGGATGGCGGCGCAACCCCCATCCGGCCTACGGTTAATACACCTTACTGCTGATTTTCACGTTCCGCGATAAAAGCCAGCGCTTTATTGATGCGCTCAATGCTGCGGGATTTACCAATCGCATGCACCGTGACGTCCAGCGCCGGAGACTGGCCTGCGCCAGTGACGGCAACGCGCAGCGGCATACCGACTTTCCCCATCCCCACTTCCAGTTCATCGGCTGTCGCCTGAATTGCATGGTGTACGTTTTCTGCGCTCCACTCTGTGATGGCCGCCAGCTTATCACGCACCACTTCCAGCGGCTGACGCGCGACCGGGCGCAGGTGTTTTTTCGCCGCATCCGCGTCGAACTCAGCAAAGTCCTCATAGAAATAGCGGCAGCTTTGCGCCATCTCTTTCAGTGTTTTGCAGCGTTCGCCCAGCAGTTTCACCAGTTCAGCCAGCTGCGGGCCGTTACGGGTATCGATATTCTCCTGCTCAATGTGCCATTGCAGGTGCGTTGCCACATATTCCGGCGCCAGAGAATTGATGTAGTGATGGTTCAGCCACAGCAGTTTGTCAGTGTTGAACGCACTGGCGGATTTGCTCACGGCATTCAACGAGAACAGCTTGATCATCTCTTCACGGGTGAAGATCTCCTGATCGCCGCTGGACCAGCCCAGACGCACCAGGTAGTTCAGCAGCGCTTCCGGCAGGTAGCCGTCGTCACGATACTGCATCACGCTGACCGCGCCATGACGCTTGGACAGTTTTTTACCGTCGTCGCCGTTGATCATGGAAACGTGCGCGTACACCGGAACCGGCGCGTTCAGCGCTTTCAGGATGTTAATCTGGCGCGGCGTGTTGTTGATATGGTCTTCGCCACGAATCACATGGGTGATTTCCATATCCCAGTCATCCACGACCACGCAGAAGTTATAGGTCGGGGAACCGTCGGTACGACGAATGATCAGATCGTCCAGCTCCTGGTTGCTGAATTCGATCGGCCCACGGATCTGGTCGTCAAAAATAACGGAGCCGTCCTGCGGGTTGGCAAAACGCACAACGCAAGGCTCATCGTCAGAATGATGTTCGTGACCATGACGGCAGCGGCCGTCGTAACGCGGCTTCTCGCCTTTCGCCATTTGTTCTTCACGCAGCGCTTCCAGACGCTCTTTGGAGCAGTAGCATTTATATGCCGTACCCGCTTCCAGCATCTCATCAATCACCGCGTTGTAACGATCAAAACGTTTGGTCTGGAAATACGGGCCTTCATCCCATTCCAGGCTCAGCCAGTTCATACCATCCATAATGGCTTCAATAGCTTCCGGCGTGGAGCGTTCGAGATCGGTGTCTTCAATACGCAGCACAAACTCACCGCCGTGGTTACGTGCAAAAAGCCAGGAGTAAAGAGCAGTACGCGCGCCGCCGACGTGCAGATAGCCTGTCGGGCTTGGCGCGAAGCGAGTTTTGATTTTCATGAAATGGCCTTACGTTTATTAAAGATGCCGACAACCGGCAAATCCGGGAAAGATTATCAGGCTGGTATTCTATCACCGTGGTCTGATTCCTCAATGTTGTTCGGGTTGGAACATCACGCTTTGCGATTTTCGTATACAAATCATGCTGAACGGAGTAATTCGCGATCGTTTTGTTTAAATTTACGACGAACGGACAATTTCTTTAGAAAATGCGTTGACTCATTTTCAACTCTCCCTATAATGCGACTCCACACAGCGGGGGTGATTAGCTCAGCTGGGAGAGCACCTCCCTTACAAGGAGGGGGTCGGCGGTTCGATCCCGTCATCACCCACCACTTTCTCGCCAGCTGAATTTCTTGCAGTAAAATGAAGTACCGAAGTGGGTGATTAGCTCAGCTGGGAGAGCACCTCCCTTACAAGGAGGGGGTCGGCGGTTCGATCCCGTCATCACCCACCACTTCGGGTCGTTAGCTCAGTTGGTAGAGCAGTTGACTTTTAATCAATTGGTCGCAGGTTCGAATCCTGCACGACCCACCAATGTAAAAAGGCGCCCTAAAGGCGCCCTTTTGCTATGCGCAATATTTATGATTCGAACCTGTAGCAGGTTCGGGTCGAACGTAGTGAGACAACGGAGCCGCTAGCGGCGACGGCCCGAAGGGCGAGCGAAGCGAGTCATCCTGCACGACCCACCAATGTAAAAAGGCGCCCTAAAGGCGCCTTTTTGCTATGCGCGATATTTATATGCCTGATGACGCTTCGCTTATCAGGCCTACGGGTCTTGTAGGCCGGATAAGGCGCTTGCGCCGCCATCCGGCAATGCTCAACGAATCAGCGCATCAATCAACTTCGTTAATGCCGGTGTTGCCTGCTGCGGCTCGTAAACAATATACAAATCTGCCGGAATACGTTCTTCCAGAGGGCGAAACACCACGCCCGGCCAGTTCATCTGCGCATAACTGTCCGCGATTAACGTAATGCCAATCCCCATGCTGATCATCGCCAGCACCGTTTGCGGCTCCATAACTTCACGCACTATCATCGGCGTAAATCCGGCTTTCTGACAAACACGTTGCAAAAATGCCCAGTCGGTATGAATCGAAGGCATAGTAACGAAATATTCGTTGCGTAACGCATCAAGAGGGATCGCCGGGCAGCAAGCCAGAGGATGATCTTCCGGCATCGCCACCAAAAATGCGGATTCATGTAAGCGCAGGCTGGTAAATCCCTCCGTCGGTTCGATCGCCATCCGCCAGATGCCAGCATCCAGCTCGCGTCGCTCCAGTAACGCCATCTGCATCGCAGGCATTTTTTCGCGAAATAACACCTCGACATTGGGGTTCTCTTTCAAAAAACGGCGCATCACAGGACGCATTTTCCCCCACATCGCCGTGCCCACAACGCCCAGTTCAATGCGCCCTGCTTCACCGCGTCCGATCTGTTCCACGCGCGCAAATGCCTGATTCGCGCTGAACAACAAACGCCGCGACTCTTCCATGAGAATTTTCCCCGCATGCGTTAACGCCACGCTGCGGGAATGGCGAACAAACAACGGCGTGCCAAGCTGATTTTCCAGCTCTTTGACATGAATACTCAGAGGAGGCTGAGACATATTCAGACGCGCCGCCGCCCGGCCAAAATGCAGCTCCTCAGCAACAGCGAGAAAATAGCGCAATAATTTAAGATCTATACGATGTACGCGTTCCATGATTATTGCGCTCCACAGATAAGGAATAATGCGCAACGTTAGCACATTTGTCTCAGGGACGTTGAAACGGCGGGCAGGCACCCCGCCGTTTCAGCCGTTAGTGCGCCAGTGGTTTCGCCAGCCATTTTTCTGGCTCGTGTTTATATTTGAAAAACAGCGCAAAAATCACTGCCAGCGCCAGCGCATAAGCGGCGAATACCAGCCAGATGGTCTGCCAGTCTTTCACGCCTTCCACCGAGAAGTAGTCCACGGCGATACCACTCAAAATTGACCCGACCCAGGCGCCTACGCCATTGACCATAGTCATAAACAGCCCCTGCGCACTGGCGCGGATCGTCGAACTGACTTCCTGCTCAACAAATACCGATCCTGAAATATTGAAAAAGTCGAAAGCGCAACCGTAAACAATCATCGACATCAGCAGCAGCACAACGCCAAACGGGGATGGATCGCCAAACGCAAAAAAGCCAAAGCGCAGCGTCCATGCCAGCATACTCATCAGCATCACGGTTTTAATGCCAAAGCGTTTCAGAAAGAACGGGATAGTCAGAATGAAACCCACCTCAGCCATTTGGGAAACAGACAGCAGGATGGAGGGATATTTCACCACAACGCTGTCAGCAAACGCCGGATTGCGGGCAAAATCGTGCAGGAAGGGATTACCGAAAACATTCGTAATTTGCAGCACAGCCCCTAACATCATCGCAAACAGAAAGAAAATCGCCATTCGCGGATTTCTGAATAAGATAAACGCATCCAGCCCCAGTTTGCTGGCAAGCGTGGCGGACGTATTCTTCTTCGCCACCGGAATTTTCGGTAGCGTAAAGGCATACAGCGCCAGTAACAGCGAAGCGCCAGCGGCAATGTACAGCTGCGCGCTGCTTAGCTCCAGCCCCATCAGGCTGACCGTCCACATAGCGATAATAAAGCCCACGGTACCAAAGACGCGAACGGGCGGGAATGCAGTAACCGGGTCCTGGCCGGACTGCGCCAGGCAGGCGTAAGAAACGCTGTTGGATAAGGCAATAGTCGGCATATAGGCCATTGCATTAATTAACATTATCCAGAACATCGCATCCGGGTCGGTCACGGTCGTGGCATACAACAACGCGCCGGCGCACACCAGATGGCAGAGCATATATGCACGCTCGGCACGCAGCCATTTATCGGCGACGATCCCCATAATGCCCGGCATAATAATCGCCGCCAGCCCTTTTGAGCTGTAAATCATTCCAACGTTAGCGCCAGTAAAATGTAAGGTGTTAATCATGTAAGAACCCAGGGTCACCAGCCAGCTTCCCCAGATAAAATATTGTAAAAACGACATGACTTTTAAGCGGGACGTAATACCCATTTTTTTTCGTTCCTTGCCGTAAAGTACGGCCCTGCAAGCAGGGCCATTATTATTTTGTGTTTTAAGCCAGTTGGCGTAAGAAGCCGCAAATCAGATTGATGAAGTTCTGCCGGGAAAGCTCAGCTGCCGCCAGCGTTTGTGCATGGGACAGTTTCACATCACCCAGCCCTTCCGCCAGATTGGTGATCGCGGATACGGCCACCACCTTTAGTCCGCAATGGCGCGCGCTAATCACCTCCGGGACGACCGACATTCCCACCACGTCGCCACCGATGATCTGCATCATGCGAATTTCCGCTGCCGTCTCAAAGTTCGGCCCCGGATAAGAGACAAACACCCCTTCGTGAAGCGTGAAGCCCTCTTCCCCTGCAACGCGCTGGAGAATGGCGCGGTAATCCGCATCGTAGGCATTGGCCAGCGAGAAGAAGCGATCGCCAAAGCGTTCGTCGTTCATCCCCTCCATCGGCGTGCCCGGCATCGTATTAATATGATCGCTCAACGCGACCAGGCTGCCTGGCCCGACTTCCGGGCGCAGAGAGCCGGCGGCGTTAGTGCAAAACAGCAGTTCACAGCCCAGCAGTTTCAGGGTACGGATCGCGTCAGTCATGATCGTCATGCCGCGACCTTCGTAAAAGTGCCCACGGCCTTTCATACATGCCACCGGGACTCCAGCCAGATTCCCCAGCACCAGTTCCCCCGCATGCCCGTGAACGGTACTGACCGGAAAACCAGGCAAACGCGCATAAGAAATCGCCACCGCGTCTTCAATTTGCTCCGCCAGCGCTCCCAGACCGGAGCCAAGAATGAAAGCAACACGCGGGGTAAAATCAGGCTTGCGCGCGCGAATGATGTCAGCGCTGTACCAGGGATTCTGCGAAAAAAGGGTGTGGGTCATAAGAGGTCCTTAAAAACGGAATAATCGATAAATACGTTGGGTACGTCGTTGTTATAACGAGAGTAACCAACCGATTACCAATACCGTTTTCCCGGACGATCGATATAAAATGTATATTGATACGTAAAATAAAATGGTCAGACTTTGCCTGATTTGCCCACCAGAAATGGCAGGGACTGCTGAAGGTCTGTTCACCTCTGCCGATATTAACGTTTTAAGGCAAGAGGAAATGGTAATGACGACGATCAACACTTCAGTCTCCGCCGTTCAGAGCGGCAGCACGGGCAGCAAAGCCGCTACCGGTAACGATCTGTCTGCGCAAATCTCACGCATCACGCAGCAAATTACAAAGCTTACACAGCAGCTCAAAGAGGTTGCTGACGGCAGTGGCAGCACAGAAGAGAAACAAAAGCAGCAGGAACTGATACAGACGCAAATTAAAATGTTGCAGGCGCAGCTGGCGCAATTACAGCGCCAGCAGGCAGAAGAAACGCAGCAGAAGCAGGAGCAGAAACAACTCAGGGCCGAAGGTGTCAACGCGCCTTCCGACGATCACCAAATTGATGTTTATATCTGATACAACGGATCGCGTGCACGGCCAGCGGTAAGTTCACTGGCCTGTATACGCACGACGTCCCACAGCGCCTGAGCCGCCGTAGAGAGCGACCGGTTCTTGCGTCTCGCCAGCATCAACTGCCTTTCGACGACGGGCGTCAGCCGTTTCACCTGCAAATGACTTCCCTGAGGCAGCGGCAACGCCAGCGCGGGCAACACGCTGATGCCAATCCCCGCCTCCACCATCGGAAACAGCGTTGCGGGATGCCCAATCTCCTGCACGATCGTGGCATCAATGGCAAAATGCGCGAAAGCCACGTCAATCAACGGGCGGCTGCCGGAGGCGTAATCCTGCAATACCAGCCGCTCATGTTTAAGATCCTGCCAGTTAACCCACTCCCGCTGCGCTAACGGGCTATCCTGGCGACACAACAGCAAAAAGGGTTCCGACAGCACGGCTTCACATTGCAAATCCGAAACAGCCCCGGGATCGATGACAATGCCAAAATCCACATCACCCTGACGAATGCTCTCCAGCACCCACTGCTGGGGACGATCGTGCAGTACAAAATCAATTTCCGGGTACAGCTGGTTACTCTGCGCGATGCACTGCGGGATAAGATGCGCGGAAATCGTCTGGCTGGCCGCCACGCGCACGGTGCCGGTTAACTGCGTCCCCACTCTTCCGGCTTCCCGCAGAGTACTGTGCAGTTCATCGAGAACACGCTCCAGACGCCCCGCCAGCTGCTGACCCGCCTCCGTCAGCGTCACTTCTCGCGTGGTGCGATCCAACAGCTTAACTCCCGTCTGCCGTTCCAGCTCTTTTACGCTGTGGCTCACCGCAGACTGACTCAGACCAATGACGTCCCCTGCCCGACTAAAGCTTTTAGCCTGAGCAACGGTGACGAAGATACGAAGTTGACGCAGAGAATAATTCATCTGTTAAATTCATATATAGATGCAATAAATCAATTTTATTTCTCAAACGGAAAAAAGCAAAATACCTGCATCGACTTTCAGGAGTTTTTATGAAACTTTTTCGTATTCTTGATCCGTTCACGCTGACGCTTATCACCGTCGTTTTGCTGGCCTCCTTTTTTCCGGCCAAAGGGGATTTCGTTCCGTTTTTTGAAGGCTTAACCACCGCCGCGATTGCGCTGCTGTTTTTTATGCATGGCGCAAAACTCTCACGCGAAGCCATTATCGCGGGCGGCAGCCACTGGCGGCTGCACCTGTGGGTAATGTGCAGCACCTTCATCCTGTTTCCGGTTCTCGGGGTGCTATTTGCCTGGTGGGCGCCCGTCAATGTCGATCCCATGCTGTATACCGGTTTCCTGTACCTGTGTATTTTGCCCGCGACCGTACAGTCTGCCATCGCCTTTACCTCTCTGGCGGGAGGAAACGTCGCGGCGGCCGTCTGTTCGGCATCGGCCTCCAGCCTGCTGGGGATTTTTCTTTCGCCGCTGCTCGTCGGCCTGGTGATGAATATCCACGGAGCGGAAGGCAGCCTGGAACAGGTCGGCAAGATCATGCTGCAACTGTTACTTCCGTTTGTACTGGGGCACCTGTCGCGTCCGTGGATTGGCAACTGGGTCGCGCGTCATAAAAAGTGGATTGCGAAAACGGACCAGACCTCCATTCTGCTGGTCGTCTATTCCGCATTCAGCGAAGCCGTCGTTAACGGTATCTGGCACAAAGTGGGATGGGGCTCGTTGTTGTTTATTGTCGTCGTCAGCCTTGTGCTGCTGGCGATTGTCATTGGCGTTAACGTGTTTGCCGCCCGCAGGTTCGGATTCAACAAAGCAGATGAGATAACCATTGTCTTCTGCGGGTCGAAAAAGAGTCTGGCGAACGGCATCCCGATGGCCAATATCCTGTTTCCCACCTCAGTGATTGGGATGATGGTGCTGCCGTTGATGATCTTCCATCAGATCCAATTGATGGTCTGCGCGATGCTGGCGCGTCGCTACAAACGCCAGACCGATAAGTTGCAGGCGCAGCAAGAAGGCCGCGCCGCGAAGGCTTAAAGAGGCCGTTTCAGGGGCTGCACCAGTTGCGTCAGCCCCTCGGTTTTAATCAGCAGCGTGATTTGCATCAGCTCGCCCAGTCTTCCCGCCGGAAATTCATCCTTACGGGCAAACCACAGCAAATACTCCTCCGGCACATCAATGAGCCGACGCCCTTTGTACTTGCCGAACGGCATCACCGTGTTGGCTATCTCAATCAGCTGCTCTTTTTCCATATCAGACACCCAGTAAGCGGAGCATCTCTGCTTCGTCGATCACGTCAATCCCCAGTTCCTGCGCTTTCGCCAGCTTAGATCCCGCCGCTTCGCCCGCAATCACCAGATCGGTTTTTTTCGATACGCTGCCTGCCACTTTCGCCCCCAGCGCCACGAGGCGCGCTTTCGCATCATCTCGCGACATCAGGCTGAGGCTGCCCGTCAGGACGATCGTTTTACCGGCAAACGGGCTGTCGATTTCGTCGGCGTTAACCACGATCGGCGCAGGCCAGTGAATGCCTTCCGCCAGTAACTGCCCGATCACGTCCCGGTTACTCTCTTCAGCAAAGAAGTTGAAGACGTGCGTAGCAACCACAATGCCGACATCCGGCACTTTTTGCAGTTCGTCGATAGAGGCCGCTTCCAGCGCCTCTAACGTACCGAAGTACGCCGCCAGCCCTGCCGCCGTGGCTTCGCCCACTTCGCGGATACCGAGCGCATAGAGGAATCGCGCGAAGGTGGTCTCTTTCGCTTTTTCCAGCGCATTCACCACATTCTGCGCCGATTTCGGCCCCATACGATCCAGACCCGTCAGTTTGCCTGCCGTCAGACGGAACAGATCTGCCGGGGTGTGGACATATTCTTTCTCGACAAGCTGGTCGATAATTTTATCGCCCATGCCGTCAACGTCCATTGCCCGGCGGGAAACAAAGTGCTTGAGCGACTCTTTGCGCTGCGCGCCGCAGATCAGGCCGCCGGTACAGCGAGCGACCGCTTCGCCTTCCACGCGCTCAACATCAGAACCGCACACCGGGCAATGCGTCGGGAACCCGACCGGGCGCGTCTCTTCCGGGCGTTCGGAAAGCACCACGTTCACCACCTGCGGGATCACATCCCCCGCGCGGCGAATCACCACTTTGTCGCCAATGCGCAGGCCAAGACGCTCAATTTCATCCGCGTTGTGCAAGGTGGCGTTGCTGACCAGCACACCCGCAACATGCACCGGTTCGAGACGGGCGACGGGCGTGATCGCGCCAGTCCGCCCCACCTGGAACTCTACATCGCGTACAAACGTCATTTGCTCCTGCGCCGGGAACTTAAAGGCCACCGCCCAGCGCGGCGCGCGGGCGACGAATCCAAGCTGTTCCTGCAACGCCATCGAGTTGACTTTAATCACCACGCCGTCAATGTCAAAACCCAGCGTCGGGCGGTCTTCTTCCACTTTGTGGTAGAAGTCCAGCACCGCTTCGGGAGAGTCGCACAGCGTCACCCGGTCACTTACCGGAAGCCCCCAGGCTTTGAATTGCAGCAAGCGCCCCAGATGCGTATCGGGCAGTTCGCCACCTTCCAGAATACCGACGCCGTAGCAAAAGAAAGTGAGCGGTCGCTTCGCGGTAATACGCGGATCAAGCTGGCGCAACGACCCCGCCGCAGCATTACGCGGGTTGGCAAACACTTTATTACCGGTGCGGCGCGCCTCTTCATTAATTTTTTCAAACCCGGCCTGCGGCAGGAAAACTTCGCCACGAACCTCCAGACGCGCCGGAATGTTATCGCCACGCAGCTTCAGCGGAATAGCGCGAATGGTACGCACATTGGAGGTGATGTCCTCACCAGTCGTTCCATCGCCACGCGTTGCCGCGCTGATCAGCACGCCGTTTTCATACAGGATGCTGACGGCCAGGCCGTCCAGCTTCAGCTCGCAGCACCAGGTCAGTTTATCGCTGTTTTTTAGCCGATCCTGCACGCGCTTGTTAAACGCCAGAAAACTCTCTTCATCAAACACGTTGTCCAGCGACAACATGGGCACTTCGTGGCGAATCTGGCTGAACGCCGCCAGCGGCGCCGCTCCGACACGTTGGCTCGGGGAGTCCGGCGTAATTAAATCTGGATGCTGCGCTTCCAGCTCACGAAGTTCGCGCATCAGACGGTCATACTCAGCGTCCGGGATCTCCGGCGCATCCATCACATGGTAAAGATACTCATGATGGCGAAGCGTGGTTCGCAGTTCTGTCAGTTGTTGTTCGATTGATTCCATATCGCACCATCAATGATAAAAAACCCCCGACAGGCGGGGGTTCAGAAAGGGGGGATCACGCCTGGGTTTCTCAGGCGTTGGATTCTTTCACTTCGCGAATGCGATCCTGATATTCACGCAGTTTCTGCGGCGTCATCATCCGGCGCTGATCATCAAGCACCACGCCGCCGACTTCATCAGCGATATGCTGCGCAGACTGGAGCATCAGCTTAAAGTTTTGCAGCTCGTCGCCGTAAGAAGGCACCTGCATAAAGATAGTGACCCCCGGCGTGGAGAAATCACCGGTCATTTCAGGATCAAACGTTCCCGGGTTCACCATGTTGGCCAGGCTAAACAGCGCAGGGCCGCTGCCATCCGGGCTCAGGTGGCGATGGAAAATATTCATATCGCCAAATTTGAAGCCCGCTTGCTGGATGCTGTTCAGCAGCACTTCGCCGCTAAGCTCGCTGCCATGATGAGCGGCGACGTTCATAATAATGACCGCTTCTTTACGCTGCGGTTTTTCCGCGACGGGCGCTTCTTCCACTACTGGTTCAGGCGCTGGCGCAGGCTCTGCGACAGGTTCCGCTGGCTGGAAAGTCTGCGGAGCAGGCTGAGGCGCAGGTTGCTGTGGCGCTGGCTGAACAGGCTGTTGCGGCGCAGACTGAACCTGCGGCGCTACCGACTGTTGCTGTACTGGCTGCTGCACAGGCTGTGCCGGTTGTTGTGCCGGTTGCGGTTGCGACGGCTGCCCATACTGCGGCCGTTGCTGCGGCTGCGCTGGCGCTTCAGGCGGCTGCTGAGCCGGTTGACGAGGCTGCGCAGACGCATAAGGCGGCTGGTATTGGTGTTGCGGCGACTGACGAGGCGCATCATGCTCCTGAGCGTTGCCGGGGGCATGATTCACGCGGTGAACACGAACTTCACCCACGCCTTCCTCTTCTTCGACGTCATCGTCGTAAGAATCGTCGTCACGTTTTGACTTCATGCGTTTCAGTGGACGATCGCGGAACATAGAAGATCGTTCTTTACGGCTGGTCCAGAAACCATGTACCAGTAAAGCGATTATGGCGATCGCGCCAACAATGATTAATATCAGACGCAAATCCTGCATCATTATATTCTCTGTTGTTCTAACACCTTGCCACCACGGCAAACATTTACTCACTAAGAGTATTTGCCGATTACGTCAAGTGCAAGTGCGCTCTTGGCTTTCACAGCATAAAGATGAACGAAATCGTGCTTTTTGCTGTTTTTTCGAACATTTCTTAACTGGCGAACGCGTCACAACCCGGTAAGATACGCAAAGTTTACCCGGGGCTTTATTAAAGGAGCATGTCCTGATTATGGTGTCATCATCCGCAACTGCACCTCGCAGCGGCTTTTACTATTTCTCACAGGGGTGGAAACTGGTCACGCAACCGGGGATCCGTCGCTTTGTTATTTTGCCGTTACTGGTAAACATTTTGCTGATGGGCGGCGCATTCTGGTGGCTGTTTACGCAACTGGACGTCTGGATCCCTTCGCTGATGAGCCACGTTCCCGACTGGTTGCAGTGGTTAAGCTATCTGCTGTGGCCCATTGCGGTCATCTCGGTTTTACTGGTCTTCGGCTATTTCTTTTCAACCATTGCCAACTGGATCGCCGCCCCTTTCAATGGTCTGCTGGCGGAACAGCTTGAGGCGCGCCTGACCGGCGCAACGCCGCCAGATACCGGCGTACTGGGGATTATGAAAGATGTGCCGCGCATTATGAAACGCGAATGGCAAAAGTTCATCTGGTATCTGCCGCGCGCCATTGTGCTGTTAATTCTCTATTTTATTCCAGGAGTCGGGCAAACCGTCGCCCCGGTGCTGTGGTTCCTGTTCAGCGCGTGGATGCTGGCGATTCAGTATTGCGACTATCCCTTCGACAACCACAAAGTCCCGTTCAAAGAGATGCGCGCCGCCCTGCGCACGCAGAAAGTCGCCAATATGCAGTTCGGCGTGTTAACCAGTTTGTTCACCATGATCCCGGTGCTTAACCTGGTGATCATGCCCGTCGCCGTGTGTGGCGCAACGGCGATGTGGGTTGATTGCTACCGTTCCAGACATGGGTCATGGAAATGAATCACAGCACACCCATAAACCTGTAAAATAGTTGTATAAAAAAGGAGGGGCTTATGCCGCTCCTTATTCCATCCAGGTAGCCATTATTTCCCTTCCGAATATAGATATGCTAAATCCTTACTTCCGCATATTCTCTGAGCAGGTATGCTAGCCCATGTATCCCAATTTCATACAGTTAAGGACAGGCCATGAGTAAGATTTTTGAAGATAACTCGCTGACTATCGGTCATACGCCGCTGGTTCGACTGAACCGTATCGGTAACGGACGCATTCTGGCGAAGGTGGAATCACGTAACCCGAGCTTCAGCGTTAAATGCCGTATCGGTGCCAATATGATTTGGGATGCCGAAAAACGCGGCGTGCTGAAACCGGGCGTCGAACTGGTGGAACCGACCAGCGGCAACACCGGTATCGCGCTGGCTTATGTTGCTGCCGCGCGTGGCTACAAGCTGACGCTGACCATGCCAGACACCATGAGCGTTGAGCGTCGCAAACTGCTCAAAGCGCTGGGGGCGAACCTCGTACTGACCGAAGGCGCGAAAGGCATGAAAGGCGCTATCCAGAAAGCGGAAGAGATTGTCGCCAGCGATCCAGAAAAATACCTGCTGCTTCAGCAGTTCAGCAACCCGGCTAACCCGGAAATTCACGAAAAAACCACCGGCCCGGAAATCTGGGAAGATACCGATGGTCAGGTCGATGTCTTTATCTCCGGCGTCGGCACCGGCGGTACGCTGACAGGCGTCACCCGCTACATCAAAGGCACCAAAGGCAAAACGGACCTCATTACCGTAGCAGTAGAACCGACCGACTCTCCGGTTATCGCACAGGCGCTGGCTGGTGAAGAACTGAAGCCCGGCCCGCACAAAATTCAGGGCATTGGCGCAGGCTTCATTCCGGGCAACCTCGATCTGAAACTGATTGATAAAGTTGTCGGCATCACAAATGAAGAAGCCATTTCCACCGCTCGTCGCCTGATGGAAGAAGAAGGTATTCTGGCGGGGATCTCTTCCGGCGCGGCCGTTGCGGCAGCACTTAAGCTCCAGGAAGATGAAACCTTTACCAATAAGAATATTGTGGTTATCCTACCGTCATCGGGTGAGCGTTATCTGAGCACTGCTTTGTTTGCCGATCTCTTTACTGAAAAAGAACTGCAACAGTAATGCCAGCATGTTAAAAACGCGTAAAAAAGCACCCTTTTGGGTGCTTTTTTGTGGCCTGCTTCAAATTTTCAACCCTCCTGGCATTGATTCACCCTGCCGGGTCTGGTATTTAACCAGACTAATTATTTTGATGCCCGAAATTAATCGTTACAGGAAAAGCGCTAGCTGAATCGATTTAATGATTTGGTTCAAGTCTTCCTTTCACGGCATAATGTTTAATGACGAGCGAAACGTCAGCGGCCAGCAGTTGCCAGCAACGGATTGCGCATAACACCTGGTGTGTCGCGTCCCGTTTACGCCGACGCTAACAATACAGGCTAAAGTCAAACCGCCAGGCTAGACTTTAGTTCCACAACACTAAACCTATAAGTTGGGGAAATACAATGTTCCAGCAAGAAGTTACCATTACCGCTCCGAACGGTCTGCACACCCGCCCTGCTGCTCAGTTTGTTAAAGAAGCGAAAGGCTTCACTTCTGAGATTACTGTGACTTCCAACGGCAAAAGCGCCAGCGCAAAAAGCCTGTTCAAACTACAGACTCTGGGCCTGACTCAGGGCACCGTTGTCACCATCGCTGCTGAAGGCGAAGACGAACAAAAAGCGGTAGAGCATCTGGTCAAACTGATGGCGGAACTCGAGTAAGTTCCCGGGTTCTTTTAAAAATCAGTCACAAGTAAGGTAGGGTTATGATTTCAGGCATTTTAGCATCCCCGGGTATCGCTTTCGGCAAAGCACTGCTGCTGAAAGAAGACGAAATCGTCATTGACCGGAAAAAAATTTCTGCCGACAAGGTTGATCAGGAAGTTGAACGTTTTCTGAGCGGTCGTGCCAAGGCATCTGCGCAACTGGAAGCGATCAAAACGAAAGCTGGTGAAACGTTCGGTGAAGAAAAAGAAGCCATCTTTGAAGGGCATATCATGCTGCTCGAAGATGAGGAGCTGGAGCAGGAAATCATAGCCCTGATTAAAGATAAGAACATGACGGCTGACGCAGCTGCGCATGAAGTTATCGAAGGTCAGGCCACTGCCCTGGAAGAACTGGATGATGAATACCTGAAAGAACGTGCGGCTGACGTGCGTGACATTGGTAAGCGCCTGCTGCGCAACATCCTGGGTCTGGCAATCATCGACCTGAGCGCAATCAAGGACGAAGTCATCCTGGTTGCCGCTGACCTGACCCCATCAGAAACCGCACAGCTGAACCTGCAAAAGGTGCTGGGTTTCATCACTGACGCAGGCGGCCGTACCTCCCACACCTCTATCATGGCGCGTTCTCTGGAACTGCCGGCCATCGTGGGCACCGGTAACGTCACCTCTCAGGTGAAAAACGACGACTATCTGATTCTGGATGCCGTAAACAATCAGGTTTACGTCAACCCAACCAACGAAGAGATTGAAAAACTGCGCGCCGTTCAGGAGCAGGTTGCAACCGAGAAAGCGGAACTCGCTAAACTGAAAGATCTGCCGGCTATCACGCTGGACGGTCATCAGGTAGAAGTTTGCGCCAACATCGGTACCGTTCGTGACGTTGAAGGCGCAGAGCGCAATGGCGCGGAAGGCGTTGGTCTGTATCGTACTGAATTCCTGTTCATGGACCGTGACGCGCTGCCGACTGAAGAAGAACAGTTTGCGGCGTACAAAGCCGTCGCTGAAGCCTGCGGCTCTCAGGCGGTTATCGTCCGTACTATGGATATCGGCGGCGACAAAGAACTGCCGTACATGAACTTCCCGAAAGAAGAGAACCCGTTCCTGGGCTGGCGTGCGGTACGTATCGCTATGGATCGCAAAGAGATCCTGCGTGACCAGGTTCGCGCCATTCTGCGCGCTTCTGCGTTCGGTAAACTGCGCATCATGTTCCCGATGATCATCTCTGTTGAAGAAGTTCGCGCGCTGCGCAAAGAGATTGAAATCTACAAACAGGAACTGCGCGACGAAGGTAAAGCATTTGATGAAAGCATTGAGATTGGCGTGATGGTGGAAACACCGGCTGCGGCAACCATTGCTCGTCATTTAGCCAAAGAAGTTGATTTCTTTAGTATCGGCACCAATGATTTAACGCAGTACACCCTGGCAGTTGACCGTGGTAATGATATGATTTCACATCTTTACCAGCCAATGTCACCGTCCGTGCTGAACTTGATCAAGCAAGTTATTGATGCTTCTCATGCTGAAGGTAAATGGACTGGCATGTGTGGTGAGCTTGCAGGCGACGAACGTGCTACACTTCTGTTGCTGGGGATGGGTCTGGACGAATTCTCTATGAGCGCCATTTCTATCCCGCGCATTAAGAAGATTATCCGTAACACGAACTTCGAAGATGCGAAGGTGTTAGCAGAGCAGGCTCTTGCTCAACCGACAACGGACGAGTTAATGACGCTGGTTAACAAGTTCATTGAAGAAAAAACAATCTGCTAATCCACGAGATGCGGCCCAATTTACTGCTTAGGAGAAGATCATGGGTTTGTTCGATAAACTAAAATCTCTGGTTTCTGATGATAAGAAAGACACCGGAACTATTGAGATTGTTGCTCCGCTCTCTGGCGAGATCGTCAACATCGAAGACGTGCCGGATGTAGTTTTTGCCGAGAAAATCGTTGGCGATGGCATTGCTATCAAACCAACCGGTAACAAAATGGTCGCGCCAGTAGACGGCACCATCGGCAAAATCTTTGAAACCAACCATGCGTTCTCTATCGAATCGGATAGCGGCATTGAGCTGTTCGTTCACTTCGGTATCGACACCGTTGAACTGAAAGGCGAAGGCTTCAAGCGTATTGCTGAAGAAGGTCAACGCGTTAAAGTTGGCGATCCGGTAATTGAGTTCGATCTGCCGCTGCTGGAAGAAAAAGCCAAGTCTACCCTGACTCCGGTTGTTATCTCCAACATGGACGAAATCAAAGAACTGATCAAACTGTCCGGTAGCGTGACTGTGGGTGAAACCCCGGTTATCCGCATCAAGAAGTAATTCTTGCCGCAGGGAAAAATGGCGCCGACTGGCGCCATTTTTTTATCCTGGTTACGGTAAAACCGCGCCTGATGGCGCTTCGCTTATCAGCGCCTACAATAAAAGATCGTAGGCCGGATAAGGCGATGTTTGCCTGATGGCGCTGCGCTTATCGGGCCTACAATAAAAGATCGTAGGCCGGATAAGGCGATGTTTGCCTGATGGCGCTGCGCTTATCAGGCCTACAATAAAAGATCGTAGGCCGGATAAGGCGTTTTTCGCCGCCATCCGGCATAGTTACGCACTCACAACAGCGAGGTGACCGGACGATAGCACTTCTCGCGCATCAGGATCTTCATCCCTTCCGGCCCGCTTTCCAGCATCCGCTTCTCCGAGTCCGACACCAGCAATTCGCACTGATAGCCGCCCGCAATGCCGAACATCGCGCGCGCCACGCAGATATCCTCCAGCGCATCAAGCCCGCTCGTTTCAAAGTGACCAACCACACGCCCCTGCTGGCGAACCACCAGCCGATAACTCTTCATCGCGCCTCCCCTGCCGGTGGCAGAATCAACTCATCACACCCGCAGCGCTGCGTCCAGGTCATCACCTCCAGCACACGCTCTGCGGCATGTCGCGTCGCCGCCGTCAGCGCTTTCCCCTGCACAATACCGCTCACCAGTTCGGCGCAGAACAGATCGCCCGTCCCTTTTAAATCGGTTTCCACACGCGGGTGTTCAATCACATCCACGCCGCCGTTCGTCACCACCGCCACATTGATGGTATCCGCCGTCTGGCCTGGCGCACTGGTGATCACAATCCACTTCAGCGTGTCGGAGAGCAGCGATTTCGCCGCCGCAACCGCTTCATCCAGCGTGCCGCACGGTTTGCCGCTGAGCATCTCCAGCTCAAACACATTCGGCGTCAGCCCCTGCGCCAGCGGCAGCAGATAATGACGATACGCCTGCGGGATTTCCGCTTTCACATACATTCCGCTGTCCGTGTCGCCAATCACCGGATCGACCAGAATACACACCTCAGGATGCGCGATCCGCACCGTTTCCAGCCATTTCGCCAGCAGAACGATTTGTTCCGCACTGCCCATATAGCCTGTCGTGACCGCTTTAAGCTCACGCAGCGCATCCCGCTCATTTAAGGCCTGGAGATAACCGCTGAACCAGTCGGCAGGAATAATGCCGCCGTAAAACGTTTCATAATGCGGCGTATTGCTGAACAGCACCGTGGGTACCGCCGTCACCCGCAAGCCCTGCGCTTTAATCGCCGGTACGGCAATACTGTTGCCTACGCTGCCGTACACCACCTGTGACTGAACGGCGACAATGTCGGTCTGTAAAGCCCGATGCTTATCGTCGAAGAGCACTGACTGTATTTCACTATCCTGCCCCATTTACCTCTCCTCTCACTGGACAGCGGGCTAACGCCTCACTATTATCGTCATATGCTAAAATTCATTTTGTCATAGGTCAATAATGATCGACGGAAAAACCGCCAGCGAAATCTTTGACAGTATTCGTCAGCATGTCACCACCGGCGCACTGGCGCCAGGGGAAACGCTGCCGCCGGTGCGGGAACTGGCATCGGAATTAAACGTGAACCGCAATACTGTCGCGGCGGCTTACAAACGGCTGGTGACATCCGGCCTGGCCCTGAGCCAGGGGCGTAACGGTACGGTCATTAAAGGTGCGCCTTCTCCGCTCGCGCTGGAAGGAAGCAGTCCCGATACGCCGCTGACCGATCTTTCCGGCGGCAATCCCGATCCCCAACGGCTGCCCGATCTCAGCAGTTATTTTTCAACAATAAATAAGTCACCGCGTCTTTACGGCGATGCGGCTGTTTCTCCCGCCCTTCACGCGTGGGCGAAGCAGTGGATGCAGGATGCCGTACCTGACGAAGGCGAGATTGATATCACCAGTGGGGCGATTGACGCCATCGAGCGTCTGCTGTGCGCCCATTTACTGCCGGGTGACAGCGTGGCGGTGGAAGATCCCTGCTTTTTAAGCAGCATCAGTATGCTGCGCTACGCCGGGTTTTCCGCCATCCCCGTCGGCGTCGATAGCGAAGGTATGCAGCCTGAGATGCTGGAACAGGCGCTGAAAAATGGCGCCCGCGCCGTCATTTTAACCCCGCGCGCCCACAATCCTACGGGGTGCAGTTTGAGCGCCTCCCGCGCCGCCGCGCTACAGAACATTGTGGCGAAATACCCACAAGCGCTGGTTATTATCGACGACCACTTTGCCCTGCTCTCTTCATCTCCCTGGCACCCGGTGATCGCCCCGGAGACGCTACACTGGTCAGTGGTTCGCTCGATGTCAAAGACGCTGGGGCCGGATCTGCGTCTCGCCATTGTCGCCAGCGATCCCGCCACCTCAGCCAGACTGCGTCTGCGCCTTAATTCCGGCAGTCAGTGGGTCAGTCATCTGTTGCAAGATTTAGTGCATGCCTGTCTGAGTGACAAAAACTATCAGCGAACGCTGGCGCAGACCCGGCAATTTTATGCTTCGCAGCAGCAGAAGCTGGCCTGCGCGCTCCAGCGAACCGGGCTTACACACGCCCCCGGCGATGGGCTGAATGCGTGGTTGCCGTTGAAAAGCCACAGCCAGGGCATCGCGTTTATGCTGGCGAAAGCGGGCTGGCTGGTACGGGAAGGCGAAGCATTTGGCGTCAACGCGCCCGCCCACGGTCTGCGTATTACGCTATCGACACTGGGCGACGGCGATATCAACAAACTGGCGGCTGATATCCATCAGGCGTTGAAACGTTAACAGGAGAGAAAAAGTGCGAGTTCATTTTGTCGTTCATGAGTCTTTCGAATCTGCCGGAGCCTACCTGCAATGGGCTGAGGATCGCGGTTATCCCCTCTCCTGGTCCCGCGTGTATGCCGGTGAACCTGTCCCCGCCAATGCGGATGGTTTCGATATGCTGGTGGTGTTTGGCGGCCCGCAGTCACCGCGTACTACGCTCGAAGAGTGCCCGTATTTTGACTCTTTAGCGGAGCAGCGGCTTATTAATCAGGCGATCTCTGCGCGTCGTATTGTGATCGGCATCTGTCTTGGTTCCCAGTTGATTGGTGAGGCGCTGGGCGCAAAAGTACGCCAGAGCCCGGAAAAGGAGATCGGCCACTACCCGATTACGCTAACGGAAGCCGGGAAACAGAATCCGCTGCTCGCTCATTTCGGCTCCCCGCTTGTGGTCGGGCACTGGCACAACGATATGCCAGGGTTAACCGATCAGTCGGTCGTTCTCGCGACAAGCGAAGGATGTCCGCGCCAGATCGTGCAATACGGTAACGCCGTCTACGGTTTTCAGTGCCATATGGAGTTTACCGCCGAGGCGGTAGAAGGGCTGATCCAGCATTCAGAACAGGAACTGGCTGCGGCAAAAGGGAAGCGCTTTATTCGCTCGAACGCCGAAATGCGCGAGTGGAATTATCAGGAGATGAACGAGAAACTGTGGCGCTTCCTCGACCTGCTGGTTGAGAAACGTAACGCTTGACGTTGCAGGCCGGATGAGACGCTTTGCGTCGTCATCCGGCGATCGTACTTTACGGTTGCCGGATGGCGCTACGCTTATCAGGCCTACAGGCTAAATCCCAGCCCCCTGGCTGAAGTGTTCTTCGCCAAAGACGCCGGTAGAAAGATAGCGATCGCCGCGATCGCAGATGATCGCCACCACCACGGCCCCCGGCGTCGCGCGGGCAACGCGTAACGCACCGGCAACCGCGCCGCCAGAACTCACGCCGCAGAAAATACCTTCGCGTACTGCCAGTTCGCGCATGGTGTTTTCCGCCTCGCTCTGGTGAATATCCAGCACCTGATCCACAAGCTGAGCATTAAAAATACCCGGCATATATTCTGCGGGCCAGCGACGAATCCCCGGAATGCTGCTGCCCTCTTCCGGTTGCAGGCCAACAATCGTTACCGGTTTTTCCTGTTCGCGCAGGAAGCGCGACACACCGGTAATCGTACCGGTTGTTCCCATACTGGAGACAAAGTGGGTGATGCGACCTGAGGTTTGCTGCCAGATTTCCGGCCCGGTCGTGGTGTAGTGCGCGTAAGGGTTGTCGGGATTGTTAAACTGGTCGAGCAGCTTACCTTCGCCGCGTTCGGCCATTTCCAGCGCCAAATCGCGCGCGCCTTCCATCCCTTGCTCTTTAGACACCAGTATCAGATCCGCGCCATAGGCGCGCATCGCCGCACGGCGCTCCTGGCTCATGTTGTCCGGCATCAGCAGTTTCATGCGATAGCCTTTCAGTGCGGCAATCATCGCCAGCGCAATACCGGTATTGCCGCTGGTCGCTTCAATCAGCACATCGCCGGGCTTAATTTCCCCGCGCTTTTCTGCCTGGACGATCATCGACAGCGCCGCCCGGTCTTTCACTGACCCGGCAGGGTTATTGCCTTCCAGCTTGACCCAAATTTCACTGCCGTTATCCGGCGCCATCCGCTGCAATTTCACCAGAGGCGTATTGCCAATTGTTTGTTCTAATGTGTTCACTTCTCTGTCCAGTAAAAAGCCCGGTGGCGCTTCGCTTACCGGGCCGACGCAGATCATATTGTAGGCCGGGTCAGCGCAGCGCCACCCGGCAAAACTACGTGATATTAACCTATCAGGCCGATTCTGCCAGAGCAAGCTCCTCTTCGCGCGTCTCAATGCGCTGGTTGCCGTTGTACAACCGCGCATTTTGCAGCCCGACAAACAGCCGCTCGCCGCGCTGTGGGGGATTATCCCCCTGCATCACCACCGTCAGCGGTTCGTTATACCACCCCAGAGGCTGCACGACTAATTGGGTGTAGTGACCTTTCGGACTGGCCTCCAGCACCTGTACCGGCAGCGGGGAATCCAGACTGGTGCGGCGGCTGACATCCACCTCCCACGGACGCAGGAACAGATCGACCGCTCCCTGGTACGCTGGCGTATACCCCAGCGGCCAGCGATGCGCGCCAACGTGGAACTGACCGCCGCGAACAGTCCCCTGCAAACGGTTCACTTCGCCCATAAACTCCAGCACAAAGCGGGTGGCGGGTTCACGCCACACCTGATCCGGCGCATCGGCCTGTTCAATGTTGCCCTGGCTCATCACCACCACGCGATCCGCCACTTCCGTAGCCTCTTCCTGATCGTGGGTGACAAACACGCTGGTGAATTTCAACTCTTCATGCAGCTGACGCAGCCAGCGGCGCAGCTCTTTACGCACCTGCGCATCAAGCGCGCCAAACGGTTCATCCAGCAGCAGGATCTGCGGCTCAACCGCTAACGCGCGCGCCAGCGCCACGCGCTGTTTCTGCCCGCCGGAAAGCTGTGCCGGAAAACGCTCCGCCAGATGGGCCAGTTGCACCATTTCCAGCAGTTTCGTCACTTTCGCTTTAATGGCCGCCGCATTCGGACGTTCGCGACGCGGCAGAACCGTCAGGCCAAAGGCGATATTGTCGAACACCGTCATATGACGAAACAGCGCATAGTGCTGAAAAACAAAGCCGACTTTACGATCGCGCGCGTGCAGACGGCTTACGTCTGTACCGTGAAAACGAATGTGCCCGCTGGTCTGATGCTCCAGCCCGGCAATAATACGCAGCAGCGTGGTTTTACCGGAACCGGACGGCCCCAGCAAGGCAACCATCTGACCTGAAGGAATATCCAGCGAGATATCGTTCAGCACCTGGGTGCGACCAAAAGACTTCTTAATATTGGCAATCTCAATGCTCATGATTTTCCTCCTGTTGCGCGCGTTTTTCCTGATTTTCCAGGCGCCATTGCAACATACTCTTCAAAAACAGGGTAATAATCGCCATCAGCGTCAGCAGCGCGGCGGCGGTAAAGGAGCCGACGGTGTTGTAGTCCTGCTCCAGTAATTCAATCTGTAACGGCAGCGACAGGGTTTCGCCGCGAATCGAGCCGGAAACCACCGACACCGCGCCGAACTCGCCAATGGCGCGCGCGTTGGTCAGCACCACGCCGTACAGCAGCGCCCAGCGAATATTAGGCAACGTAACGCGACGGAACATCTGCCAGCCGGAAGCGCCAAGCAGAATCGCCGCTTCATCTTCCTGACTGCCCTGACTCAGCATAACCGGCACCAGTTCACGCACCACAAACGGACAGGTGACGAAAATAGTGACCAGCACCATCCCCGGCCAGGCAAACATAATTTGCAGGTTGTGCTCATCCAGCCAGTCGCCCAGCGGGCCGTTCGAGCCGTAAAACAGCAGGTAGACCAGACCGGCCACCACCGGCGAGACGGCAAACGGAATATCCAGCAGCGTCAGCAGCAGCTGGCGACCGGGAAAATTAAAGCGCGTCACCAGCCACGCCAGCAAAACGCCAAACACCAGGTTTACCGGTACGGCAATCAGCGCAATCAACACCGTCAGCCAGATCGCGTGCAGCATGTCCGGGTCGGCCAGGTTCTGTAAGACCGGCATCAGCCCTTTGCTGAAGGCCTGTACGAAGATATAAATCATCGGCACCAGCAAAATAAACGCCGAAACCAGCATCCCGGTGCCAATCAGAAACCATTTTCCCCAGTTAATGCGGGGGGCGTCATAACGCTTCAATTGGGTAACTTCCGCCATTAGTGACCTACCACACGTCGACCAAAGCGACTTTGCAGGGTGTTAATCGAGAACAGCAGCAACAACGACGCCGCGAGGATCACCGACGCAATCGCGCTGGCCGCCGGATAGTCAAACTCCTGCAAACGAACAAAAATCATCAGCGAGGTCACTTCAGTTTTCCACGCAATGTTCCCGGCAATAAAAATCACCGCGCCGAACTCGCCGAGGCTTCGGGTAAACGAGAGCGCAATACCCGCCACCAGCGCAGGAGACAGCTCCGGCAACACCACTTTGCGGAAACTTTGCAGGCGCGTTGCGCCGAGCGTTTCCGCCGCTTCTTCATATTCCGGGCCTAACTCTTCCAGTACCGGCTGCACCGTGCGCACCACAAACGGGATGCTGGTAAAAGCCATCGCTACCGCGATGCCAAGCCAGGTGTAAGTCACTTTGATATCAAACTTCGCCAGCCATTCGCCGTAAAAACCGTTCACGGAAAACAATGACGCCAGCGTCAGACCCGCCACCGCCGTCGGCAGGGCAAACGGCAGATCCATCAGCGCATCCAGCAGAGTACGTCCCGGAAAGCGATAGCGGGTTAAGATCCACGCCATCAGCAGGCCAAATACGCCGTTGAAGATTGATGCCACAAACGCCGACAACAGCGTGACTTTGTAGGCCGCCACCACCTGCGGGTTGGTGATAACCTCCCAGTATTGCGCCCAGCTCATTTGCGCCAGCTGCATCACCAGCGCGCTCAACGGAAGCAGCAATATCAGGCAGACGAACAACAGGCTGGTTCCGAGGCTTAAGGTAAAGCCGGGCAGCACACGTCTTGTCGATACTGCGAACATTACTTACGCCCCGCCGCCAACAGTTTGTCCAGCTCGCCGCCGCTGCCGAAGTGGGTTTTCATCACTTCCGGCCAGGAGCCAAACTTATCTTCCACGCGGAACAGTTCGGTCTGTGGGAATTTATCTTTCAGTTTGTCCATCACTTCCGGGTTATTCACGCGGTAGTAGAAGTCGGTGATGATGGTCTGCGCCTGCGGGCTGTAGAGCCAGTTCAGGTAAGCCTTCGCCGCTTTTTCAGTACCGTTGGCCTGTACGTTTTTATCCACCCATGCCACCGGGAATTCGGCCAGAATATTGGTTTTCGGGATAACGACTTCAAATCCCTGCGCTTCATACTGTTTACGGATGTTATTCACTTCCGATTCAAAGCTAATCAGCACATCGCCCAGGCCGCGTTCCGCAAAGGTGGTGGTCGCGCCGCGACCGCCGGTGTCAAACACTTCGACGTTCTTCAGGAACTGGGTCATAAACTGCTCGGTTTTGGCTTTATCGCCACCGTCAGCTTTATCCGCCGCGCCCCATGCAGCCAGATAGGTGTAACGGGCGTTGCCTGAGGTTTTCGGGTTCGGGAAAATCAGTTTTACATCGGAACGCACAAGGTCATTCCAGTCATGGATATTTTTCGGATTCCCTTTGCGCACCAAGAATCCCATCGTGGAATAGAACGGTGAACTGTTATTCGGCAAACGGCTTTGCCAGTCGGCAGGGATCAGCTTGCCTTTGTCATGCAGGATCTGCACATCCGTGACTTGGTTATAGGTCACTACGTCAGCTTTCAGCCCTTGCAGGATCGCCAGCGCTTGTTTTGACGAACCGGCGTGAGACTGTTTGATGGTCAGCTTATCGCCGCCGTTATCTTTCGCCCACTGCTGTTCAAACGGCGGATTAAGGGCGGCAAACAGTTCGCGAGAAACGTCGTATGAGCTGTTCAGCAGCTCTGTTGCCTGCGCCTGCGTGACCAACAACAGCATCGCGCTCAGCGCCAGGTATCTTTTTTTCAGTAAGTTAACAGCCATTGCGCACCCTTATAAATTTGATGACTTTCTTATGGTCATAATATTTATAACGGGTACGAAAGGAGTAACGGTTTTATATACCGTTTGATGATTTGAAAGTCGAAAAGGGAATAAGAGAATCCCTCCCCACATGCGGTGAGGAGGAAAGCGGCGTTAATCAGACACCCACGCTCACGCTTTCAGGCAGCGTGCTGCCGCCATCAATCACGTTTTGCGTCCCGGTCAAATAGCTGGACTCATCCGACGCCAGGAAGGCCGCCAGTTCACCCACTTCGAGCGGACAGGCCAGACGGCGCATCGGGATCGCTTTCGCCATTTCGGTGAGTACCGATTCAGGATCGTCAGGATTAGACTGACGGGCAATATTTTCCGCCATCGGCGTGCGGACATAACCCGGACAGATTGCGTTCACACGAACGCCGGACTGCGCATACTCCACGGCCAGGGACTTGGTGAGTCCGATAATCGCCGCTTTAGACAGGGCATAAGCCGTTTCGCCTGGATCGGCCACCATATCCCCGGTCACGGAGGACATCATGACGATACGCCCATCTTTGCGTTCAACCATTTCCGGCAGAACGGCTTTTGTGACGTTCCAGACGCCTTTGATATTAATATCGATATGGAAATCGCGATCTTCTTCGCTCATGTCGAGGAAGTTGCCCAACCGGCAAACACCCGCATTGTTGACCAGAATATCAATTTTACCTTCTATCTTTTTCGCGCGCGCCACTGCCGCCGCGACCGATGCAAAATCCCTGACATCCGCTTTGATGGCGGTACAACGATGACCGCGTCCGCCCAGCTCATCCGCCAGTTTTTCCGCCTCATCGGAGATATCCAGCAAAATTAAATTCGCGCCGTGGCGAGCAAACACTCTGGCGATCCCCTCGCCAATGCCCTGTGACGCGCCGGTAATCAATGCCGTTTTGCCCGTGAGTTTACCCATTTCAATGTTCTCCTTTTCAGTCTGTTGCAGCGCATAAGCGGTGCGTCTTATGCGCTACTCTCGTCTCCAGCGAAACTACGATGAAGCCTTACACTCCATTAACATTGAAAATACAGAAAAAACAAATAAGTGCTGCGGAACAGCTCACTAATTAGGGTAAATCTTACGTAAAAGTCCCTAGCTCCTGCCTAAAAGATTAATCAGTTCGCTGCTGCGCTCAATCATACGAAGCGACTCAACATCATTGAGCTGCACCATGCCAACAAACAGCAGATCGGTCACCGAGTTCTGCGCGGTTCGGGTGGACATAGACGAACTGCGCCATTCGGTCTCACCGGATACGGTATCCAGCGTGTAATCGGCCAGCCGCCGCAGCGGAGAGTCCGTCAAAGAGGTGATCGCAATCACCGTCGCCCCCTGCTTACGCGCTGCTTCAGCGCAAAGCACGATCTCCTTTTTCGACCCGCTGTAGGAAATGGCTATTTGCACGTCCCCTTCCTGCAAGGCCTGAGCAATGGTTGCCTGCACATGGGTATCGACCTCGCAGGCCACGCGATAACCAATTTTCATCAGCTTGAAGGATAAATCCCGTCCTACCAGCGCCGAACCGCCGACGCCCGTAATCTGAATAAGCCGGGCCTTGCTGATCAGGTTAATCACCTGCTTCAGGCGATCGAAATCCATCAGACTACAGGTTTCCTCCAGCGCGAACATTTTTTCTCTGTTCAGCTTACGGGCAATCACCTCCAGGCTGTCTTCACTGGTAATCGTACTGTGCAGATGCAGCGCCGTGTCATGTTTCTTTTCCCGGTTGACGCTGTACTCCTCAATGAGCGCCATTCTGAGCTCGGTGAATCCCTTCGCGCCAAGTTTCTGGGCAAATTTCACAATACTGGACTGGCTGACTTCCAGCTGCTTCGCCAGATTGCGGGAAGAAACGGTTTTTAGCTCGCTGACATGGGCCAAAAGAAAGCTGGCAATTTTCTGTTCATTTTCCGTTAACTCTCCCTCTGCATTACGCATTTTCGCCAGATACAACATCGCTCTTCCGCTCCCGTCATCATGGAATCATTAATTCCAACGCACTGTTCGCAGGATAACACAACGCGGGTGAGAATTTGATAGCCCTCACAATATTTGTATTACGATTCAATGATTCTATTGTAAATATTTTTATGGAATATATGATTCCTTGCGTCTTTCATAGCAACAAAAAACTACACACAGAAAAGGATAATCATAATGAAACGTACTCTGAAGTCCCTGGCAATCTTTACTCTCCTCGCAACCAGCGCCAGCCATGCCGCCGTGATCTACCAGGCCAATGACGGATCGAATATCGATCTCTACGGGCGTCTCGGATTCAATATCTCTGACAAGAAATCAGGCGACACCTCGGGCGATTTTGACGCGCGTATCGGTTTCTCCGCCCGCCAGGCGATTAATGACAAGCTGGCCGTTATTGGTTTTACGCAGTATCAGGTAAATGCCGCAGAGTACGCGAACAACATCAGCGCGGAAAACCCGAATGACTTCACCGCGCGTTACGTCTGGGCAGGGATCGATTTTGCCGAATACGGCAAGCTGACCGGCGGGCGCGTGTCATCCGGCCTGATCATGTTCACGGATATCGGCGATGTGTTCGCCAGCTCCGATGTCGCAATGGCTCGCCAGGCAAACTTTGTTGACCCGACGGCGGTACAGGTTTTCCGTCAGGACGGCACCATTCAGTACCAGAACACATTCGGCAATTTTGATTTCTCTACCGCCTATATTCTGGGCAACAACACCTCCGATCTGGATTACGGTTATAATGCCGCCCTTCGCTATACGCTCGATATGGGCGATTTTGGCCGCCTCCAGCCGGTGATTGCCGGTCAGACAGAGAAAGCGAGCCATGACGATACATCCACGCTGTCGGATAATAATGTCGATAAGTACACCTTTTATGGCATCGGCACCCGCTACTACCTGGGCGATTTCATGTTCGGCCTGCTCTATGCCCAGGATAAAGTGACCTACCTCGACGGTTCTGCGGACAGCACAGATAAAGATTACGAAGCAACGCTGGTCTGGAACGTCAGCCCGGACTGGGCGTTACGTACCGGCTATCGCCATCTGAAAAATGAGGACGGCGACGGGCTGAAACTTCGCGATACCACCTTTGAAGCGCAGTACAAACTCACCGTTCGCAGTTCCATATTTGCGTCTTACTCCTGGCGTAATGGTGAAGAAGGGAAAAAACGGACGAACGGCAATGATGTCTCCTTTGGCGGCAGCAACCCGGCTGATGACTATTTCCACCTTGGCTTACGTTACGAATTCTGATTCCCCTTTTCCGGGAGAGTAAAAATGAAGAAATATTTTGTGTCCGCCGCAGCACTGTTGTTTTGCAGCCAGGCTTTTGCCGCTCCGCATCTCTTTATTGGCGATAACGTCAGCGTGCTGGCGGCCCGTTCGGCAAAAGTCAGTATTTTTAGTAAAGACGTGGCGCTGCCAGACGGCGCTCAAAAAATGGTAGTGAAGTTCGACAGTCCGGCAAATCCTGAATCGGTGAACAATAACCGGGGCCGCGTGACGTCTAACCCGTATATCATCTCGTTTAACGCTTCCGGCAATGTGGATCTGCAACTGTCTGCGGGAAAACCGCTGGACGAAAAAGAAGCCAGCCAGATGGCGCAAAAACCGGTATTCACCCTGACGGCGGCCGGGAAACCCGTACCGTTTGATATCAAAATTCTCGACCGTGACAGCATCACCGTGTTCACCGACCTGAGCGCCATCGTCAACGATGACAGCACGATGATACCTTCTCCGGCGCGCTCCGCTTCCCCGGCGGCGCCCGCCACTTCGCATGACCAGCTCTCCCAGCTACAGCAACTGTATCTGAAAGCTGACGACACCCAGAAAAAAGCATTCCTGAAATGGGCGCTAAACCTGTAAGGCTGTAAGTAATATGCAACTTGAAAATATGATTACCGAAGGTGTTAACCGCGCCTCTTTTGAGATTGACCGGGCTTCCACCCTCGATATGTGCCGCATCATTAATGATGAAGATAAAACGGTTCCACTCGCCGTGGAGCAGGTTCTGCCCGAGATCGCCGCGGCTATCGACATCATTTATGCGCAGGTCAGCGCTGGCGGGCGGCTGATTTATACCGGCGCCGGAACGTCCGGTCGCCTGGGTATCCTTGACGCCAGCGAATGCCCCCCGACCTATGGCGTGGAATCAGGCCTGGTTATCGGTTTGATCGCCGGTGGCGAGCGCGCGATACAGCATGCGATTGAAGGCGCGGAAGACAACCGCGAGCTTGGGGTCAACGACCTGAAGGCCCTCGCACTCAATGAAAAAGATGTGGTTGTGGGCATTGCGGCCAGCGGTCGCACGCCGTATGTGATTGCCGGTCTGGAATATGCCCGTACGCTCGGCTGCCGGACGGTCGGGATCTCCTGTAATCCAGGGAGCGCCGTAGCAAAGGCGGCGGAGCTTGCCATCACGCCCGTAGTCGGCGCCGAAGTGGTGAGCGGTTCTTCCCGTATGAAGGCGGGCACCGCGCAGAAGCTGATTCTCAACATGCTGTCCACCGGCCTGATGATTAAATCCGGCAAGGTGTTTGGCAACCTGATGGTGGATGTTGTCGCCACGAACGAAAAACTCAACGTGCGTCAGGTAAATATTGTGAAAAATGCGACAGGCTGCACCGGGCAACAGGCTGAAGCCGCGCTGATGGCCTGTGGCCGTCACTGCAAAACCGCTATCGTCATGCTACTGAAAAACCTCAACGCAACAGAAGCCAGTCTGCGTCTTGAGCAACATGGCGGCTTCATTCGCCAGGTACTGGAAGAGGAATAAAGCGAATGGCAAAAGAAATCAGTAATGATCTCCTGAATACGATTATCTCCCGGGTCGGCGGCCCGGGTAACATTGCCACCTGCGGGAACTGCATGACCCGTTTACGCCTGGCGGTACATGACAGCGATCGGGTCGATCCGGCAATTAAAACGCTCGAAGGCGTGAAAGGCGTGGTCCTCTCGAATAACCAGGTGCAGGTCATTTTTGGCCCCGGTAAAGCGCAGCGGGCGGCAGATGCCATGAATGCGCTACTGAGCGACAACAGCGGCACCGTCACGCAGGCGGCAGATATCGCCGCCAAAACCAAAAGCCAGCTAAAAGCGAAACAAACTTCAGGCATTCAGCAATTCCTGTCGAAGTTCGCCACTATTTTTACGCCACTCATTCCCGGTTTTATTGCTGCGGGTCTGCTGCTGGGGATTGCCACGCTGCTGGGTACGGTATTGCACGTTCCGGCCGATGCGCAAGGTATGCTTCCCGACGCCCTGAACTTTATGAAAGTGTTCAGTAAAGGGCTGTTTACTTTTCTGGTCATTCTTATTGGCTATAACGCCGCGCAGGCTTTCGGCGGCACCGGCGTTAACGGGGCGATCATCGCCTCGCTGTTCCTGTTGGGATACAACCCTGCCGCCACCACGGGCTATTTCTCCGGTATTGAGGACTTCTTTGGCCTGCCGATCGACCCGCGCGGCAACATTATCGGCGTACTGATCGCCGCCTGGGCCAGCGCGCGTATTGAGGGCTTTATCCGACGCTTTATGCCCGACGATCTGGACATGCTGCTGACCTCCATGTTAACCCTGCTGGTCACCGCCGCACTGGCCTACCTGATCATCATGCCGCTGGGCGGCTGGCTGTTCGAAGGGATGTCATGGCTCTTTATCCACCTCAACAGCAACCCGCTGGGCTGCGCCGTTCTGGCGGGTCTGTTTCTTGTTTCGGTGGTGTTTGGCGTCCATCAGGGCTTCATTCCCGTCTATCTGGCATTAATGAGTAGCCAGGGATTCAACAGCCTGTTCCCTATTCTTTCTATGGCGGGCGCGGGTCAGGTCGGCGCCGCACTGGCGCTCTACTGGCGAGCAGAAAAACACAGCGTGTTACGCAGCCAGGTTCGCGGGGCGATTATTCCCGGCTTACTCGGTGTTGGCGAACCGCTGATTTACGGCGTTACGCTGCCACGAATGAAACCGTTTATCACCGCCTGCCTCGGCGGCGCTGCCGGGGGGCTTTTCATCGGCTTAGTGGCCTGGTCGGGTCTGCCGATGGGCTTAAACAGCGCCTTTGGCCCATCCGGTCTGGTGGCGCTGCCGTTAATGACGTCCGCGCAAGGTATTCTGCCCGCAATGGCGGTATATGCCGGAGGAATGCTGATTGCGTATCTTGGCGGGTTTATTTTTACCGCTCTCTTTGGCTGCCGTAATGTGAATCTGGACTAATACCATGAAAATGACATTACTTTTTGCTTCCCTGCTGGCGCTCAGTTGCACTGCCAGCGCCGCGCCATTTCCGGTATTGACTGACGCCGCGCCGGAAAAAGCAGGATTTAATATTGAACGGCTTAACGCGCTGGATAACTGGATAGCGCAACAGGTTGATGCCGGTTATCCAAGCGTTAACCTGCTCATTATTAAAGACAGTCATATTGTTTATCGTAAGGCCTGGGGTCAGGCTAAAAAATATGACGGCAGCGTCCTGATGTCTCATCCCGTCAAGGCAACCACTGACACCCTGTACGACCTGGCATCAAATACAAAAATGTATGCCACGAACTTTGCCCTGCAAAAACTGATGTCAGAGGGCAAATTACAGCCGGACGATCTTATCTCGAAATACATTCCCGATTTTGGCGATCGCCCGGGGGATGCGATTAAAGGGAAAAGCACGTTACGCATTGCGGATCTGCTGCATCATTCCGGCGGTTTCCCCGCTGACCCGCAATACCCGAACCAGGCCGTCGCGGGCGAGTTGTATTCGCAGGATAAAGCCACCACGCTGGAGATGATCAAACGCACGCCGCTGGCGTACCGCCCCGGCACGAAACACATCTACAGCGATGTGGATTATATGCTGCTTGGGTTTATCGTGGAGTCCGTGACGGGCCAGCCGCTCGATCGTTATGTTGAAGAGAACCTCTATCGCCCGCTCGGTTTAACGCATACGGTCTTTAACCCGCTACAGAAAGGCTTCCGCCAACAGCAGATCGCCGCGACGGAACTGAACGGCAATACCCGGGATGGCGTGATTCATTTCCCCAATATCCGCACGACCACCCTATGGGGCCAGGTGCATGATGAAAAAGCATTCTACTCGATGGGCGGTGTTTCGGGACATGCAGGACTGTTTTCGAATACCGGCGATATTGCGGTACTGATGCAGACCATGCTGAATGGCGGAGGGTACGGTAACGTGACGCTGTTCAGCCCGGAAACCGTGAAAATGTTCACGCAATCCTCGCCGGAGGATGCCACGTTTGGTCTCGGCTGGCGCGTTAACGGCAATGCGTCCATGACGCCGACATTCGGCACGCTGGCCAGCGCGCAGGCATACGGCCATACCGGATGGACAGGGACGCTGACCGTTATCGACCCGGCCAATCAGATGGCGATTGTGATGCTGAGCAACAAACCGCACTCACCCGTCGCCGACCCGCAAAAGAACCCGAATATGTTTAACAGCGGACTGATGCCGATAGCCACATACGGTTGGGTGGTGGATCAGATATACGCGGCGCTAAAACATGAGTAACCGATAAGGCAGGACTGCCGGGGGCGCTTCGCTTGCCCGGCCTACAAAAAGTCTCTGTAGGCCGGGTAAAACGACGCCGCCATCCGGCAAAAGAAATTACAGCGCCATCAATCTGTCCAGAGACGGTGCGAAGTAATAGCCGCCCGTCACCGGCTTCGTGAAGCGCAACATGGCATCACGCTTCCCGTCGGTATCGCCAAACATGCTCAGCAACTGCTGCTCAATATTGTACAGACGCGCGCAGTAAGCGCAGAAATAGAGGCCGTGGGTGCCGCTGGCCGTACCGTATGGCAGGCTCTGGCGCACAATTTTCAGCCCTTTGCCGTCTTCTTTCAGATCCACGCGGGTCAGGTGAGACGTGACCGGACGGTCATCGCCATCGATCTCTTCGTTGGCTTCTTTAGTACGACCAATCATCATCTCCTGGTCGTGAACGCTCATGCGGTTGAGTTGCGTCAGATTGTGTTCCCAGCGCTGAACGAACACGTAGCTGCCGCCCGCATCCACGCCGTCTTTAATGACCGCCACGTTGCGGCGAACCTCTTCTCCCGCCGGGTTTTCCGTCCCGTCGACAAAGCCGCTGAGATCGCGTTCTTCCACCCAGCGGAAACCGTGGATTTCTTCCTGCACCTCGATGCACTCGCCAAAAGCCGCCATTGCCGCCTGCGCGACAGAGAAGTTCACGTCGTGACGCAGTGAAAGAATGTGGATCAGCACATCGTACTGGGTTGCTGGCGCCAGACCTTTACCGTAAGGGATAAAATCTTTCAGCTCTTCAGCCCCAACGCCGCCGCTCAGGGCGCGCCAAGTGTTGTTGCCAAATGCGACAACCGCGCCCAGATGCGCGTCAGGGAATTTCGCTTCGAAGGTTGCCAGTTTATCGGCAAACGCTTTGCTGGCCGCACGCAGGGCATCGACATCCCCTTTTACATTGGCTTCAATCCAAATCGCCGCGCGGCAGTGTTCTGGCAAAATGCCACTTTGAACCTGAGACATTGTTCCTCCTGAAAAATAAGAATGCCACGGCTGCGTGGCATTGATGGGCGTATTGTACCCGTTTTTTCAGCGAGGCGGTTTGTTCAGACGCAAATTAACGGCGCCAGATGATTTTGCTCACTTTCCAGTTCTTCAGCGTGTCGTCAGGAGGCATTAACCCTTCCGGGCCGTTCCACTCGCCGGAGAACAGATAGCTAATATGTTGACTGTCTTGTGCTTTACACTCGACCGACGCGCTGTCATCGCCCGTCGCTTTCTGGCAGTTACCGAAGGCTTTGCTATAAAGGTCGCTAAACGGCGTACCGATTTCGACGCCTGCCTGCGATGGAATATCGCTGTCCAGCACATCAATACGGCTGATGGTTCCCTGGTCGCCATTGATAACCAGCGCAACCTTGTCCTCTTTCATCGCTTCAAAAAAACGCACCACGTTGCCGTTCTGGGTTTTCATTCCGCTACGCAGGCGATAGTCGCCATCCAGCGCGTCAGTAATCGCTTTTTCATCCAGCGGCGTGGACGCAGTTAATGTCCCAACGCCCTGCTCAGTGACCTCTGTCGACGAGCCAAACCAGTTCCACGGATTCGCAGCAGACCAGTTCACCGACGAGAGGGTTGAACAGCCGCTCAGCACCAGCGGCATTGCGCATAAAATCAAACGCAGCGATTTCATCTCACTTCCTTTCTTTATTAATCAACGTTGTTTGGAGTCCGGTTTCGCCAAAAAGTGCCGTTATTCTTTTACCGGCGCAAAGCAGGCGCGTACACGGCGGTTAGAGAGCAACCAGATAAGCGCGACAATATCGGCCACCACCAGCGCCAGCCCGATGCCGTTTACCGGTTCACCGTACAGCCACAGTACCGGTTGCCAGCAGAGCAGAACGCCCTGCGCCAGAATCAACAAGCCGCGCAGCCCGCGCCACAGCACCGGGAAAGCGTCGCGCCGCCCGCTCAGTAAAAACGCCAGTACCGCCGGGACGCCGGGCAACAACCCCAGCCAGAACGTATCGTGATCGGGATAAAACAGATTCAGCAGCGTATTGCCCTGCTCGCGGGAGGAGCCAGCAATCACAAACAGCACCCAGGTACGCGCCTGAAGCAGCAGCACGCACCAGAACAGAAAAGGCAGGCGCAAGCGCCCATGACCGTCGTAGTCAGCAGGATGAAACTCAGTACTCTTCATCTTCAATCAGACGCTTGCCCAGACTTAACGCGTCCGAATGTTCATAACCCAGGCGCTCGTACATGCCCAGTACAATGTCGTTGTCTTCCCGCACCATGATTTGGATTTTCGGACAGCCGCGAGCAATGAGCTTTTTCTCCAGCCGGTTCAACAGCGCGTTGGCGATGCCACGACCGCGAAACTCCGGGTGTACGCCAAGATAATAGGCAGAACCCCGATGGCCGTCATAGCCGCCCATGACCGTACCGACCACCTCGCCATTCACCTCAGCAACCAGGAACAGGCTGACGTCATGGTTCAGCTTACGTTCGATATCCATTTCAGGATCGTTCCACGGACGCAGCAAATCGCAGCGCTCCCAGAGGGTGATCACCTCTTCGAAATCTTCCTGGCGAAAAACGCGTATCTCCATGGTATTGAGACCCTTTTCAAGGTTAAAACTCCGATTATGGCGCGAACGACTGATTTAGCCAATATCTGACGCGAAACGGCGAAAAAAATGGCATAATGACGGATTGTCACGTATTGAAATGAAAAGTAAAACAATTCTCATCACGAACAGTCGTAACGGATTACGCGATACGATATAACATCTGGAACTCAATTTTCACAACTCAGGCTGTATGAGCACTTTTAAACCCTTAAAAACTCTCACATCGCGCCGCCAGGTGCTGAAAGCCGGGCTGGCGGCTCTGACGCTGTCGGGCATGTCGCACGCCATCGCTAAAGAAGAAGCGCTAAAGACCAGTAATGGTCACAGCAAACCGAAGGCCAAAAAAGCAGGCGCCAGACGCATTGTTGTTCTCGACCCCGGCCACGGCGGTATCGACACCGGCGCAATTGGTCGCAACGGCTCGAAGGAAAAACACGTCGTGCTGGAGATCGCCAAAAACGTGCGCGCGATTTTGCGCAACCAGGGGATTGATGCGCGCCTGACACGCACGGGCGACACCTTTATTCCCCTGTACGATCGCGTGGAAATCGCCCACAAGCACGGCGCGGATCTGTTTATGTCCATCCACGCAGATGGTTTTACCAACCCCAGCGCCGCAGGAGCCTCGGTGTTTGCGCTTTCTAATCGCGGCGCCAGTAGCGCCATGGCGAAATACCTCTCCGACCGTGAAAACCGCGCTGATGAAGTCGCGGGAAAAAAAGCGACCGATAAAGATCATCTGTTGCAGCAGGTATTGTTCGATCTGGTGCAAACCGACACCATCAAAAACAGCCTGACGCTGGGATCGCATATTCTTAAGAAGATCAAGCCAGTGCATCGTCTGCACAGTCGCAATACGGAACAGGCGGCGTTTGTGGTGCTAAAATCACCGTCAATTCCCTCCGTACTGGTAGAAACCTCATTTATCACCAACCCGGAAGAGGAGCGTCTGTTAGGCACCACCGCATTCCGGCAGAAAATCGCCACCGCGATAGCCAATGGCGTGATCAGTTATTTCCACTGGTTTGATAACCAGAAAGCACACTCGAAGAAACGGTAATCATGAAACCCGATGCACAACGCGTAAAACAGTTCCTGCTCAGCCTTCAGGATGATATTTGCCAGCAGTTAGCCGCCGTTGATGGCGCTGATTTTGTTGAAGATAGCTGGCAGCGCGACGCGGGTGGCGGCGGGCGCAGCCGGGTACTGCGTAACGGCGGTGTCTTTGAGCAGGCTGGGGTAAATTTCTCCCATGTTCACGGCGACGCGATGCCCGCCTCCGCGACGGCACACCGCCCGGAGCTGGCTGGGCGCAGTTTTGAAGCGATGGGCGTGTCGCTGGTGGTGCATCCGTTGAACCCGTACATTCCAACCAGCCATGCCAATGTTCGCTTTTTTATTGCGGAGAAGCCCGGCGCGGAGCCAGTCTGGTGGTTTGGCGGCGGTTTCGACCTGACGCCCTATTACGCGTTTGAAGAGGATGCCATTCACTGGCACCGCACGGCGCGGGATCTGTGCCAGCCCTACGGCGAGGACGTCTATCCGCGCTATAAAAAATGGTGCGACGATTACTTTTTCCTGAAGCATCGCGATGAGCAGCGCGGCATTGGCGGGCTTTTCTTCGACGATCTGAACACGCCGGATTTCGACAGCTGCTTTCGCTTTATGCAGGCGGTAGGCAAAGGCTATACCGATGCTTTTCTGCCAATTGTCGAGCGGCGTAAAGCAATGGCCTGGGGCGAGCGCGAGCGTCATTTCCAGCTTTATCGCCGGGGCCGCTATGTGGAGTTTAATCTGGTGTGGGATCGCGGCACGCTGTTTGGCCTGCAAACGGGCGGACGCACCGAGTCCATTTTGATGTCGATGCCGCCGCTGGTGCGCTGGGAGTACGACTGGCAGCCGGAAGAAGGCAGCCCGGAAGCGGCGCTGAGCGAATTTATCAAAGTCCGCGACTGGGTATAATTTACCTGGCCGCGTTTTTGCCTGATGACAGCTAACGCCTTATTCGGCCTACAACTGCAACGGTAGCGCCCGTAGGCCGGATAAGACGCAAAGCGTCGCATCCGGCACAATAATGTCATCACATCCACTGGCGCATACGCTGATGCAGCGTCAGCGACGGTTTTTCGGCAAACAGCTGCTGGTAATCGGTCGCGAACTGCCCCAGATGCCAGAACCCCCACTGCATTGCCGCCTCTTTGACCGTCGAACTTTGCGACCACGGACTGATCAGCTCCCTTCGCACCGCGTTTAATCGAATCCGCTTCAGCCACGCGTTCGGGCCAATCCCCAGAATCGCGTGAAACGCGTTTTGCAACGTGCGGCGGCTGACGTGCAGCTGATTGCACAGATCGAGTACCGTCAGCGGCTCCGACATATTCTCCAGCACGTATTCCCGCGCGCGGGACAGCAATTTTCGATAGCTCTGATGGCTGACGCTTTCTGCCGTTATAATCGGCTGCGCTTCTTCCAGCATCGTCCCCATCGCCAGCAGCAGGTTATCCCCCAGCACTTTACGCACCGCATGCTGATGCAGGTTTTCCGGGTTCTCGCTGAACGTCGCCAGCGCCTGCTGGACAAAGCCCCACAGCGCCGCTTTATGCTGCTCTTTCACCTCCAGCGCAGACTGGTTACGCAGCATATGCAGCACCCTTTCCGGGTGATGCAGGAAATTGGCCTGCCGGGTAAGCACCTCCTCCGAGATAACCACGCCAAGGATGGTGTAATCATCCGGCGTGCTCAGCTCAAACTCCGTCCCGCCAGGACGGGTGGCGATCTCCGCGCTGCCAATGCACTGCGTGCCGATAAAACCTTGCTCGCCGCGCGTTGCCGGAATACCGAACCAGAAGGAGTTCGGCCAGACCAGGCAAGACTGACGCAGCGCCAGACCGGTGTACTCACGGAACACCTGAATTTCATCCAGCAGGATTTCCGTGAATTCCCCATGAAATTTACCGGGATGCAGCTGATCGTAAATCTGCTGCCAGGCGGTTATCGTCAGGGCGTGTTCATAGACGTCCGTTGTCAGCCGCTGGTGAACATTATCCACCTCAACCAGAGGCGTAAGTTTAACGTCTTCGGGTAACGCTTCATGATAAAGATGGTGCAAGTTTGCTGTACGAGTCTTTTTCATGATCTTCAAAGCCGGGGCGCAACGTCCCCGGCACCTCCGACAGGTTATACTTTCTTCAGACGATAGCGACTACTGCGTTTACGCAACGCCCCGTCAGAAAAGAGTTGCTCCAGCGCATTTCTGGCGCGCTCCAGTGACCAGCCAAAATGCGCGGCCACCTCCCCTGCCGTCATTCCCTGACGTACTGATGCTAATAACGCCAACAGCGCTTCTGAGGATTCAGAGGTAACAGGCGCATCTGGCGTCTTTCCGACTTTCGTTGGCTGGCGCTTAAAGCCGCCGATCAGCCACTGGGTGTCGTCTTCCGGCCGCCCAATTTCTTTGCGGCTGATAACACGGCCCGTGCGTTGTGCTGCGGCGCTTCCGGCATCCAGCGCCGCGCGACACGCCGCCAGATCGCCCTCCACCACCAGCGTCAGCCTGCCGGGATCGAGCACTTCGTGGCTGAGCAATCGCACATTGGCGGCTTTCAGCATGGCGTCCGCCGCATCAACGGCGGCAACCATGCCATCCACTTCCAGTAATCCCAGTGCATTGATCATCGCTACCTCTCTTACGCGCGCTGGACGGGATTACGGGCAATATCCAGAACGGCATCGGTAAAGGTGTTGCAGGCGGCTTTACAGGCGGCCTGGCTCCCCGTTAAAAACGCCGCAGAGTAGTTGGTTTCTGACGGCGGCGGCACGTAGGTCACCAGTTGGACATCGGCGGATTTCATCGCCGCATCAATGCCAAACGTCGCTTCCAGCGGCGGCGCCACCAGATAGGCGATAGGATCGCCCAGCGCGATGCCTGAGGTTGATGAGAGATAAGACCCGGTACGCGAAACCACATGCGCCAGGAATGCTGTATCTTCCGCATCGTTGGCCCACTGGAACGCTGCGCCGCCTTCAATATGCGCCACCATCGCATCCAGACCCGCCCGCACTTCCGCCGGGTTCGGGCCGCCCAACATAATCAAGACTTCACCGGCCGTCGGCGACGGCCCGTGGGCCGCTCCGGCATACAGTGAACGGCCATACACCACTTCCACCATCGCCTGTTTTGTCGCTTCGTCTGCCGCAATATACGTTACGTCATCAGAGTCTGCCGTGATGAGACCGAGGCTACGTATATGTGACGGTAATTTAAGCTCACGCGCGAAACCGTCATTCACCGAGGCAATCACGCGCATTGCGGTGACCGACGGTCGAATCAAATCTAATGCTGGCATGTTGCCTCCTTAACGGGTCATATTGATGCCGGATGCTTTCTGCTCCAGCATACGTTTCGCCAAATCCACAATTACCGCTGCGGCTTCAACCGGCGGCGTGCCGCCCTGGTGAATATTCGAAATACAGGTACGATCCGCTTCAACGGTGGTTGCCACCCGTGGTGAGTAAACCGCATAGCAGGAGAGGCTTTCCGACTGACCTAAGCCAGGACGCTCGCCCACCAGCAGAATCACCACTTTCGCGCCGAGAATTTCGCCGATCTGATCTTCAATCTTCACGCGGCCATAGCGTACAAAGAACGGCGTCCCGACTTTTAGCCCCGCCTGTTTCAGGCCAGAGAGCAGCGGCGGCAGGATCTCTTCGTAGTTGGCGGTAATCGCATCCGTCGATAAACCATCGGAAATCACCACCTGGACATCCGGGCTGGCGACACACTGCGCTTTCAGCGCGTCAATGGCCTCCAGGCTCAGACGACGCCCCATATCCGGGCGGGTCAGGTAGAGGTTTTTATCGCTGATTTCCGAACGCACTTCCAGCAGCCCCTGTGCTTTCACCCACTCTTCCGGCACCTCTTTCAGGACGGTATCTTTCGAACGAGAGTGATCCGCCAGGAAGCGCAACAGCGCCAGGGTACGCGGACGTGGGCCAGCGCGACCGGTACACACGCGCGCAGCGGTGCTGCGGCGCAGTTCGGCCAACACATCCGCGCGATGCGGATTCTCCACGCCTACCCAGGCTTTCGCCTCAGCCGAACCTAAATCCAGCGCGCAGCTTTCCGCCGCTGAAGGCGCTGAAGGCGCTGAAGGCGCGGCACATTGTTTAGCGCTACAGGCTGGCGCGGATTCTGCGGGGGCCTGCGGCTGCGACTCGCCCATTGACGCCATTACACTGCGTACAATTTCTTCAATCTGTTTTTGATCCATCGTATGTCATCCCCGCGTCATCAGAAGAACAGTGACGGATCGCCCGCCCGCTTGGTCAGGCGACCGTTTTCCATAATGCCCATCGTTTCCAGCCAGCGCTCAAACTCCGGCGACGGACGCAGGTTGAGTAACTGACGTACCGTTGCGGTATCGTGGAATGCGGTGGTCTGGTAGTTGAGCATGATGTCGTCGCCGAGCGGCATGCCCATAATGTAGTTACAGCCTGCGGTAGCGAGCAGAATCATCAGGTTTTCGTTGAGGTTCTGATCGGCGTCGGCGTGGTTGGTGTAGCAGCAGTCGCAGCCCATTGAGATGCCGCTCAGCTTACCCATAAAGTGATCTTCCAGACCGGCGCGAATAATCTGCCGGTCGTTGTAGAGATACTCCGGCCCGATAAAACCGACCACCGTATTCACCAGGAACGGATCGTAGTGCCGCGCCAGGCCGTAGTTACGCGCTTCCATCGTCACCTGGTCGGCGCCGAAGTTGGCTCCAGCCGAAAGCGCAGACCCCTGCCCGGTTTCAAAGTACAGGCAGTTTTCCCCGGCGATACGGTTAAACTCCGCGCCGACCGCACGCGCTTCATCCAGCATCGCCAGCTCCACGCCGAACTCTTTTAATCCTTTTTCACTGCCGCAAATACTCTGGAAAATCAGCCCGCCCGGCGCGCCGCGACGAATGGCTTCAATCTGAGTGGTGACGTGCGCCAGCACGCAGCCCTGCGTCGGAATATTGAACTTGTCGATCACCCCGTACACGGTATCCAGCACGCGACTTAAGTTTTCCACGTCGTCCGTTACCGGGTTAACGCCAATCACCGCATCGCCCGCCCCGAAAGAGAGCCCTTCATAGATTTGCGCGGCGATACTCTGTACATCGTCACGGGTATCGTTCGGCTGCAAACGGCAGCTAAAGGTGCCCGGAATACCGATGGTGGTATTGGCCTTTTTGATCACCGGCATCTTCTTACCACCGTAGATCAGGTCGGCGTTGGAGCAGATCTTCGCGACCGCCGCCACCACTTCCGAAGTCAGCCCTTTACGCGTAAACGCAATGTCATCGACGGAAGTTTCATCACTCAGCACATATTCGCGCAGCTCACTGATGCTCCAGTTTTTAATGCGGTTATAGGCCGTTTCATTGACGTCGTCCTGAATCAGACGCGTCACGCAGTCCTCTTCATAGGAAATCACCGGGTTGTTGCGAATATCCGCCACCGACATTTCCGACAACACCTGTTTCGCGGCAACGCGCTCCTGTGAGCTTTCAGCCGCAACACCTGCCAGCACATCCCCCGAACGCAGTTCGTTGGCTTTTGCCAGCACCTCTTTTACATCCTTAAACTGATAAACATTGCCGAACAATGTGGTCTTTAGTTTCATAAGTCGTTCCCTCAGGAAGGAAATGCGAGTGATTTCACCGTCACCGGCACAACCGATCCGCCAAAAAGAGGCGTACCAATGTCGATATAGTCCCCCGCCCGGACGCTCACTTCGTCAATGACCGCCAGCGGGTGTTGCTGTAACTGTGGGCGCAATAACATGCCCAGGGCTTTGCCAAAGTCCTGCTCGGCCACCACCAGCAGGGGATGCGGATTGGGAAAACGCGCGGTAAACGCCAGCAGCGCGTCGATGACCGTGAGTAATGCCGCGTAGCGCACCGGAAGCCGGGCGGGAAGCGCCAGCACGTATGCGTCAGTGCCAGGGTCGAGATCGAGCTGAGTCAGCGCCTGTTCCCAGGCGGCCACCAGTTCACTTTCATCTTGTGGAATCGCCACCGGCAGGTTGCGCAGCGGCAGCGCAACCCCCTCCAGCCAGATGGTGCTGCCGGACAGCGACAGCGTGTGCGCCCCCGCGCCAATCACCGTGGCGCGCACGGTTTGCGTCGGGAACTGCACGTTCATCTCACGCAGGCGCGGGTGCTCATGCAGCACCGTCGCCAGCAGCGGGCCGACATCAGAAAAGCAGAACGGATCGGCAGGCTGATTGCGGTAGCACTCCCCGACGCCACCGGAAAGGGTGATCACCTCCGGTTTCACCCCTGCGGGCAGTAATCCGGTTTGCATCAGCGCCTGCGCCAGCGGCGAAGGCTCGCCGTCAATGATTTCGACAATCAAATCCGCCATCCGCCGCACAACCTGCGCCAGCTGTGTGGCATTGAGCGAGCGGGCGTCAGTGCCCGCGCCGAACACCGCCTCAACGATCATCTGCCCCGGTTTATGCGCATGCACCACCCGCCCCTGACCGTCCGTTTCCAGCAATCTGCCGCCCACGTTCAGACAGGCGGAGCCGCTCACTTTTCCGGCGTCAAACAGAACATAGTTCGAGGTGCCGCCGCCGATGTCGATATTGAGCACGCGACACAAGCGCTGTTCAGACAGGGTCTGCGCCCCCGCGCCGTGCCCGGCAATCACCGATTCCAGATGCGGCCCGGCGCTGGCGACGACAAAATCGCCGAGAGACTGCGACAGCGCCATCACTGCCGGACGCGCATTGCGGGTTTTCGCGCTTTCGCCGGTAATGATGATCGCCCCGGAATCCACCGTCTCCGGCGCAATCCCCGCCGCCTGATACTGATCCAGAATCAGCGCCTTAAGTTCGGCCTCTTTCAATCCGCCCTGCTTATCCACAGGGGTAAAAAAGACCGGGCTTTGCCAGCTAATTTCACGTTTGATAAATTCGTAGCGCGGCACCTGCGACACTGCCGCACGGTTAACCAGCTCAAGGCGTGAGAAGATCACCTGAGTGGTGGTGGTGCCGATATCGATACCGACGCTCAGTAGCTGGCGAGTGTTCACGACTGCGCCTCCACTTCCGTTTCTGCCGGAACGTCTTCATCTTTGGGCACCAGCATCATCGCCACGCCAATCGCCGTCACGCCACCGATCAGCTTGCCGACAATCATCGGGAAGATCATCGCGTTCATGTTGGCGGCCGCAAAGCCTAAGTGGTCGCCCAGCGCAAAGGCAGCGGAGACCGCGAAGGCGCAGTTGATCACTTTGCCGCGGGTATCCATCTGTTTCATCATGCCGAACATCGGAATATTGTTCGCCAGCGTCGCGACCATGCCGCCTGCCGCCATATTGTTGATTTTTAACAGGCCGCCAACGCGCATCAGCGGTTTTTCAAACCAGCGGGTCAGCAGAAGCACCATCGGATAGGCGCCGAGCAGAACGCAGGAGATAGAGCCGATCACTTCAATGGCGCGCATCACTTCGCCAGGCTGGTCGCCAGGGGACATGAAGATCGGGTCGAGGCCTGGGATCAGCTCCCATCCCAGCAGGAATTTAATCACCGCAGCCGCCAGACCAATGGTGATCAACGCCACCAGGAATTTAGCGAAGATCTGGAAACCGCTGATCATTTTCTCCGGGATAAATTTCAGCCCCAGCGCAACCAGCACCGCAACGATGATCACCGGGATCATGTTCATCAGGATCAGCGCGAAGGTAAACTCCACCGGTTGCCCGTTGATCTCCACGCCGGAGTACATCGCCACTAAACCACCGGCGATACAGCCAATGGGAATGGTGACAATTCCCGCCAGCACGCCCAGCGCCAGGTAGCGGCGGTCAGACGGCTCGATAATGCCGAGCGCCACCGGAATGGAGAAGACGATCGTCGGCCCCATCATCGCACCCAGGATCAGGCCGGAGTACAGCCATGCCGCCACATCGCCGCCCGCCAGTTCTTTGGCGAGGAAGAAGCCGCCCATATCGCAGCCCAGCAGCGTTCCGGCGAACATCGACGGGTTCGCGCCGAGCATTTCATACAGCGGGATAATCACCGGCCCGAGCAGCTTCGCCAGCACCGGCGCCAGGGCGGTCATACCGACCATCGCCAGCCCCAGCGCGCCCATCGCCATAAAACCTTCTTCAAACTGACCGCCCGACCCCTCGATGCTCTTACCGAATTTACCGAGAAAACGCGCCGAACCGCCAAACTGCGACAGGATCCTGTCCACGGCGGCAATCAGCATAAAGAACATCATGATGTACATGATGATTTCATTAATTCCCATAGCCCTATCTCCATTTGCCAGGTGTTTCATAGGCCTGATAAGCGCAGCGCCATCAGGCAATAGTGCCGCGTTTTTGCCGGATGGCGGCGCGAACGCCTTATCCGGCCTACATCCTGGTATGCTTTATTGTGCCGCCGCGTACAGGTCGATAATCTGTTCCTGTGTGGCGGTTCGTGGGTTACTGCGAATACAAATATCTTCCAGCGCGCCTTGCGCCCACGCGCTGTAATGCGCGGACGTCGCGCCAACATCGGCGAGGCGTTTTGTCAGCCCGGTTTCAATAATCAGTTCGCTAACTGCGCCGATCGCGTCGCGATCGTCCGCTTTCTTGTTGAGTAACGCCCGGCCGATATGGCTGAACCGTTCGCGACACACCATGCGGTTAAATCCCATCACCGTCGGCAGCAACATACTGTTCGCCTGGCCATGCGGAATATGCAGCGTCGCGCCCGGCTGGTGCGCCATCGCATGACACAGCCCCAGCCCCGCGCTGGAAAAAGCCATCCCCGCCATGCAGGACGCCAGCAGCATGTTTTCCCGCGCCGCCATGTCGTGCCCGTTCCCCACCGCTTTCGGCAGCGACTTGCCGATCATCGCAATAGCGCCAATCGCCAGGCTGTCGGTAAACGGCGTGGCATTCAGAGCGCTATACGCCTCAACCGCATGGGTCAACGCGTCAATCCCGGTCATCGCCGTTACGTGAGAAGGCACCCCTTCCGTCAGCGCCGCATCCAGAATGGCAACGTCCGGCATCAGCGAGGCATGCGCCAGAACCTGCTTGCGCCCGCTTACCGCATCAATAATCACCGTCACGTTGGTGGTTTCCGACCCCGTCCCCGCCGTCGTCGGCACGGCAATCAGCGGTAGACGCGGGCGCAGTACGCTCTGCGCCGTCATATCCGCCAGCGTCTGCCCTGGGTTGGTAAAGAGCAGCGCTACGGCTTTTGCCGCATCCAGCACCGAGCCGCCGCCAAACGCCACCACGCCGTCACATTTTGATTCGCGCAGCTGCGCGACCGCCGCGCAAACGTCAGTGATGGAAGGTTCTCCCACCGGGCAGGGCCAGATGCTCATCGCCACGCCTTTCATCGCCAGACTCCGTTCAAGCCCGGCGGTCATCCCTGCCTGATGCAGAAAACTGTCAACCATGACAAACAGATGCGTCAGCCCGCGCGTTTGCGCTTCCTGCCCGCAGGCGCTAAGCGCCCCCAGGCCGCACAGCGTGACGGGCGGAACGCTGAACGTTTTTATCCGTTGCAGATTCAGGGTATCGAATGCCTGAAAGAGCGCGGTCTGCAATTCACTTTGCATAGATCCCCTCCGCTTTTTCTTTTCCGCTGTTGGCAATCGCCAGCGGCGTCATAAACAGGCTGTGTTCAGGTAAATGCACCCGCAGTTCCGGGAAGCGTTTACGGAATAGTTCATCCACGCCCGGTTGCATACAGGAGCCGCCCGCCAGCCACAGATCGGCTATACCTTGCCCTTCGATATGCCGGGCAACAATCTCCGCCATCTTTTCGTACACCGGTTTTACCACCGGCCAAATCTCCCGGGCATTGCTGCGCTTGAACTGCTCAGCGTCTTCCAGTTCGATGCGGCGGTTTCCGGCCAGCGTCAGGGAAATATGGTGTCCGCCGGTCGCTTCATCAGCGGAGTAAGTCACCTTGCCCTGCTTCACAATGGCGATCCCCGTCGTACCGCCGCCGATATCCACCACGCCCGCGTTATCCAGTCGCAGCAGATCCGCCACGGCGGTCGGCTCATCCAGCACATGGCTGACCTCCAGCCCGGCGGATTCCAGAACATTGATGGAGATACGCGGGTCGGTGCCTGGCGGAAATGAGGTCGCCGCGTGGGTGAACTGGCAGCCAAGCTGGCGTTCGAGCGTGTCGAGATGGCGACGCACGATGGTGACGGCGCCGAAGAAGTCCCAGACGATGCCGTCACGCACGACGTCAGCCCAGTCCAGACAAACGGCGACCGGCTGCGCATCGCGGTCGACAACCATCGACACCACATCGCACGTCCCTAAATCAATACCCAGCCACAGCGGCGAATCGCTGGCGACGGGATGCTGATTACACAGCTCAGCGGCTTTCTGGAGTCTCGGCGTCAGCCAACGTTGTTCATCGTGCGCCATCTCTTTTCTCCTTATAGACAGTCTGCGGGGCCGGTATCAGACGATGCGAAACGCATCCACCAACACGCAGCGACGCAGACGCACGAAGGTGCGCGCGCTGGTCACCCCTTCCCCGGTTGGCGTAGTAATGGTCATGGTGGTCCAGCCTTCGCCGCCCAGACCCAGCCCGGCGATACACGGCCCATTCTTGACGAAGATGCTGGTATCAATGGCGTTTGCCATCCGGTTCATGTTGTCGATGTTGCACGAGTGCATCGCCGCCGTATGGTGGCAACCGCCTTCCAGCGTGACCGCCAGCTCAATGGCCTCTTCTACATTGGCGACCCGCACCACCGGCAGTACCGGCATCATCAGTTCCGTGACCGCGAACGGGTGCGTGGCAGGCGTTTCCACAAACAGCAAGCGCGTTTGCTCCGGCACCGTCAGCCCAATCGCGGCGGCGATTTTGGCGGCATCACGCCCAACCCAGTCGCGGCTGACCGTTCCTTTGCCACGCTCGTCGATATTTTTCAGCAATACCGGCTGAAGCTGTTCGGCCTGTGCGGCGGTGAGTTTCACCGCATGCTGCCCTTCCATCAGGTGCATCAGTTCATCGGCAACGCTATCGACAACAATCAGCACCTTCTCGTCGGCGCAAATGATGTTGTTATCGAAGGATGCGCCTTTGACGATGGACTGCGCGGCACGCGCCAGGTCAGCGGTTTCATCCACCACCACCGGCGGGTTCCCGGCGCCTGCGGCAATCAGACGTTTGTTGGTGTGTTTACGGGCAGCTTCAACGACCGCTTCGCCGCCGGTCACCACCAGCAGACCGATACCGGGATATTTAAAGAGGCGCTGGGCGGTTTCGATATCCGGATTCGCAACGGTCACCAGCAGGTTAGCCGGGCCGCCTGCGGCAACAACCGCCTGGTTAAGCAGCGTAATGGCGCGCTGAGAAACCTTTTTCGCCGCCGGATGCGGCGCAAAGACCACGCTGTTGCCTGCGGCAATCAGGCTAATGGCATTGTTAATCACGGTTGCCGCCGGATTGGTGGACGGCGTGACCGACGCCACAACCCCCCACGGCGCATTTTCAATTAAGGTCAGACCGTTATCGCCGGTCAGTACCTGCGGCGAGAGGCATTCCACGCCCGGCGTACCGCGCGCCTGCGCCACGTTTTTCGCTAATTTATCTTCGACGCGTCCCATGCCGGTTTCTGACACGGCAAGTTCCGCCAGTTCTCTGGCGTGCTTTTCACCCGCCTCACGTATCGCATGAATAGCGAGCTGGCGCATGGCCACGCTCTTCAGCCCCTGCTGAGCCACTTTCGCTGCGGCAACGGCGTCATCCAGGGAGGCAAAGACGCCCATTTCATGAACGGCGGCGGCAGGTTGACTGCTGTCTTTCATTTTCAGCAATACCGCTTTTACCACCTGTTCAATATCCTGTTGATTCATGATGTTCAGTCCTATTTATGGAAAACGACTTTCCCGCCAGCCACCACTTCATCGACAATACCAATCACGCACAGATCGACAGGTGAGGATTCGCTTCGATGCGCCTGGCGGGCAGAACTGCCGCTAACCAGCAGCACCCACTCCCCGGTTCCCGCCCCAATGCTGTCGATTGCAACGGCGCACTGCCCGTCGGGATTCCCTTCGGCATCAATCATTTTCACCATCAGCAATTTGTCATGCGCGAGTCCTTCATGGCGCACCGTACAAACAATTTGTCCTGTGACGACTGCCAGCTTCATACCCGCCTCCATGTGTTGTGTGTTGCGTGCCGAAACTGTAGGCCGGATAAGCGAGGCGCCATCCGGCATCGATGCCATCTCATTGCCGGATGGCGACGCGTTCGCGTCTTCTCCGGCCTACACGATCAGACGTAGCCATCCAGCTTAGATATTGCTGTCACCTTTGAAGCTGATCGGGAACACCTCTTCCAGATCGCCGTGCGGGCGCGGAATGACGTGTACGGAAACCAGTTCGCCAATACGCTGCGCCGCTGCGGCGCCGGCATCAGTAGCGGCTTTGCACGCTGCCACATCGCCACGCACCATCGCGGTGACCAGACCGCCGCCAATCTGCTTCACGCCAACCAGTTTCACGCGTGCTGCTTTAACCATCGCATCAGAGGCCTCAATCAGTGCAACCAGGCCCCGGGTTTCAATCATTCCTAATGCTTCCATTGTGTTTTCCTCTTCGGTAAGGGGGTCCAGACGGGACCTTTATACAACCAGTGTTTGCGAGTCGTGTTCACGACTCACGTCAGTCTGGCGCGGCACTGCTGCCACCAACGCCAGTTCGATAATTTCCTGTACGCTACAGCCTCGGGAGAGATCGTGAAGTGGTGCGGCAAGCCCCTGAATCAGCGGCCCAACGGCGCGATATCCTCCCAGACGCTGGGCGATTTTGTAGCCAATGTTGCCCGCTTCCAGTGACGGAAAGACCATCACATTGGCTTTGCCCTGTAACGGACTGGCGGGCGCTTTTTGCGCGGCGACGTCCGGGACAAAAGCGGCGTCGAACTGCAACTCGCCGTCAACAATCAAATCCGGCGCGCGCTCACGAACGATCTCTGTCGCCTGCTGCACATTGGCGACATTGGGGTGACGCGCGCTGCCATGACTGGAGAACGACAGCATGGCGACCCGAGGCTCCTCTCCGGTAATGGTTCGCCAGGTCTGCGCGCTGGCGATGGCGATATCCGCCAGTTGCGCCGCCGTGGGTTGCGGCACCACGCTGCAATCGGCGAATCCCAGCGCCTGCCCGGTGTACTGCGGCAGCATCAGGAAGATCGACGACAGCGTTTTGCAGCCCGGCTGCAAACCGATCAGGCGTAGCCCTGCCCGTAGCACGTTCGCTGTCGAAGAGAGGTTGCCGGCAATGCACACATCGGCATGACCTGCGCTCACCATCGCGGCGGCGAACATCAGCGGGTCGTTCAGTTTTTCCAGCGCATCCGGCGGTGTTTTCTCTCCCGCCCGCGCCAGCCAACGCCCGGCGAACACCTCGCGCATAGACAGATTGCTCTGTGGGTCAATCACCTGAATGCCATCCATCGCGATACGGTGAGTGAGCGCAAACTGGCGTAGCGCAAACGGGCTGGTGACAAGAACCGGTCGCGCCAGACCATGCCGTTGCAGATAGTGCGCCGCCTTCAGGACACGGACATCCAGCGCATCCGGGAAGACCACCCTGGCGGGCGCGCGTAAGGCCTGTTCGCGGCAACGTTCAATGATCATTGCTCCCCTCCCAGTCGCTGTTGAATCTGGCTGACGGTGAGCGGATGCTTCGTCACGCACAAAATCATCATCACGTAGACCGTACTGGAGAGGCGGTTCAACGCCTGTAGAAGATCCGGGCGCAGCACGTCAAAATTGCGGGTGATAAAGACCTGAGCGGCCACGACTTCCGTCTCACGCACTTTGGTACGCAGCAGATTCAGCAGCGCGGCATCGCGGCCGTGGCTGGCTTCCGGCACCAGATGATCGTGATCGAGATAGCGCAGCGGCTGATGGGACAGACGATGCAATTCGTCTTCGTTTAGCCCCACAATGGCCTGCGCGGCCAGCGGTTCATCCATCGCATCGGCACGCATGATGTTGCCCAGGCGGGAACGAATGTCAGCAAGCCAGGGTTGCCACTGCTCCGGCAACTCAATTTGCAGCCACACCACCAGCGCGATGGTGCTGTCCAGCGCGGCGCGAAATCCCAGGCGCGGATCGCTTTTCGCAACCATTTTGTCGGCGGTCAGGTGGGTCAGCGTATCGGGCTTTTTTGCCACCGGCTGGCGACACAGTTCGCAGCACGCCTTAGGGTGCGTATCGCTGCTGGTCAAACCGTGCACCGGCTGTAATTGCTGCTCATCGTCATCGACAAAAAGACGGCCTTGCTCATCCAGAAACTTGATACGCAAATGGCGGCTTTCCAGCAATTCCCGGGCAGATGGCGTCAGGCGAGCGTCAGCGGGAAGATGGATCTCCGCTCCTTCGCTGAGCGTATGATTCGCTCTGAGCCATGCTTCGGTAATGAAATCCTTCATACATCCGCCTTAGCAGGACTGCCAGTTCGCAGGCCAGGCAACGTATAAGAAGCGCACGGTCGACGGTGTGCCAAACTCAATGCTGGAGCCTTTCGGGATAAACATCACGTCCCCGGCTTTCGCGATCATGGTTTCGCCTTCATGACGCACATGCAGTTCGCCCTCCAGTACCATATCGATCTCGTCGTAGTTCAGCGTCCACGGGAAAAAGGCGTTATCCCACTGCATGAACCCGGCGGCCATGCTGCTGCCGTCCTTGTCGGTGACCAAATCCGTTAAGCCGACGCAGTGGGGCTGCGCGCCGTCGAAGCGACCAAACTTCACGCTGCTGCCGTCGATCACTTTTACGCCGCCCTTGCCGGTGACCGACTTAAAGCCCGGCTGCATGTCAGCCTGCTCCAGCGACTGTTTTTCCTTCATCACTTTGTCCATCAGCTGCGCGACCAGGCTTTCGGTAAATTGCCCTTCCGGCAGTTGCGCGATGATGGTTTCACGAATGCGCTGACTTTCGGTTTTCGCGTCTTCCACCGGCGCGACAGCCGGTGCCGATTCGTCGCATTCCACGATCGTGAAGTCCAGCAGTTCCGCAACTTCGCGGGCTTCCGGGGTAATGATGCTGGCGCGCAGAACAACCGACATTTCCTGTTCGCCGCGTGCGTGAGCCGCACGAATATCGTTAGCTGTGATGAGTTTCTTCACCTGCGCCTTCCTCCTGTTCGGTGAGTGCTGCCAGATAATCCACCAGGTGCTGCACACTTTGCGGGTCATGGCTGTTGAGCTCGAAAATCGGCTCCTGAAATCCCAACCCGCTCAGTAGCTGTCGCGCGGCGGCGACGTCGGCATCCGGCATGTCCGTTTTGCTGATGACGGCGATGTGTCGTTTACTGGCGCCAATATCCAATAACCCGGCGGGTAAGCGACTTTCGCGGTCATTTGCCGCATGTACATAAATCAGCGTATCCACATCCTGTAGCGTGGTAATTAAGGCGTGATACCAGCGAGGATGGCTAAAATATTCTCCCGGCGTATCGATATCGCCGTTGTCATTAAATTCCACGGCTTGTGTTTTTCGGGCGAGGGAATAATTTCCCTGCAAGGCGTTAAAAAGCGTTGTTTTCCCCGCGCCAACGGTGCCGACAAACGCAATACGTTTCATTGCCGCCCCCCAATTAACTTTTTGTTAATTCGCACAACGTGAAATTTAATAAGCGTCCCAGCCCGTTGACCGTTTGCAATAAGGCTTCTTCGACGGCGCCAACGGAGCCATAAATCACCAGCGCGCCGCTGAATCTATCGAGAAAACCGATATGAACATCGGCAGCTTTCATGGCTAAATCGCCCGCGATCATCGCCGTTTCCCCTGGCGTTAGCGTCATGATGCCGATGGCGCCCGCTTCGGGAACGCCGATCTTTTTCGCCAGTTCTTCACCCGGGTGGGCAATCAGATGCGCCAGCGTGACCTGTTTCCCCGGCACAAATTCCTGAATAATGCGTTCTTTATCCATTGCTCACCGCCTCCGCTGAAACTGACCTCATCGTGGCAATTTTTTGTCAGAGTAAATAACAAAATTCGGCAAGCAGATTTAAAAGGTGAAGTAGATCACTAAGAAAGGAGGAAATAAAAAAGCGCGGGGAACCCCGCGCCGGAATGAATTAAAGTGAAATTACAGTGGCTGCGTTTGCGCTTCGACCACCGCCAGCGCCACCATATTAACGATACGGCGAACAGAAGCGATCGGCGTTAATACATGCACCGGTTTGGCAACGCCCATCAATACCGGCCCTACCGTCACGCCTTCCGAGCTGGAGACACGCAGTAAGTTGTAACTAATACGCGCGGCCTCCACGTTAGGCATAATTAAAATATTCGCCGCCCCTTTCAGCGGGCTGTCCGGCATTCTGTCGTTGCGAATGCTTTCGACCAGCGCGGCATCACCGTGCATTTCGCCGTCGATCATCAGCTCAGGCGCGCGTTCGCGTACTAACTCCAGCGTCTGACGCATTTTGCAAGCAGCGACCGACTTAGACGAACCAAAGTTGGAGTGCGACAACAGCGCCACCTTCGGCTCAATACCAAAGCGGCGCACCGTTTCCGCAGCCATTAACGTAATTTCCGCCAGTTGCTCCGGCGTCGGATCGTCATTGACATAGGTGTCGGCGATAAAGGTGTTGCCGCTCGGCAACAGCAAGGCGTTCATCGCCCCCGCCGCGTGGACGCCCTCACGGTAGCCAAACAGTTCCTGCACCACGCTGAAGTGTTCGTGGTATTCGCCGATGGTGCCGCAGATCATCGCATCCGCTTCACCGCGCAGAACCATGATCGCGCCAATCACCGTGGTATTGCTGATCACCGCCCGCTGCGCCTGTTCCTGCGTCACGCCACGGCGTTTCATGATCTTATAGTATTCACCCCAGTACTCTTTGAAGCGCGGATCGGATTCATTGTTGACGATCTCGAAATCCACACCCGATTTGATCTGTAGCCCCAGCTTCTGAATGCGCATTTCGATCACGCTCGGGCGACCAATCAGGATCGGTTTCGCCAGACCTAACGTAATCAGCTCCTGCGTCGCATGCAGGACACGCGCCTCTTCCCCTTCCGCCAGCACCACGCGCTTCGGCGCTTTACGGGCCAGAGAGAAGATTGGCTTCATGAACAGGTTGGTTTTGTAGACAAATTCGGTCAGCTTATCGATGTAGGCATCGAAATCAGCGATCGGCCGCGTCGCCACGCCGGAGTCCATCGCCGCTTTCGCCACGGCAGGCGCAATCTTCACAATCAGGCGCGGGTCGAACGGTTTTGGAATGATATATTCCGGGCCGAAGCTCAAGTCCTGATCGCCATAGGCGGAAGCGACCACTTCACTTTGTTCGGCGTGCGCCAGTTCGGCAATGGCGTGTACCGCCGCCAGTTTCATCTCTTCGTTGATCGCGGTTGCGCCGACATCCAGCGCGCCACGGAAGATGAACGGGAAACAGAGCACATTGTTGACCTGGTTCGGATAGTCGGAACGTCCGGTACAGATGATGGCGTCTGAACGCACCTCTTTCGCCAGCGGCGGCAGAATTTCCGGCTCCGGGTTCGCCAGCGCCAGGATCATCGGCGCACGCGCCATTTTTTTCACCATCTCCTGGGTCAGCACTTTCGGGCCGGAGCAGCCCAGGAAAATGTCCGCCCCGTCGATCACGTCATCCAGCGTGCGTTTGCCGTCATCCACCACCGCATAGGCCGCTTTGGTCTCCACCATGTTGGGTTCGCGATCTTTATAGATAACGCCTTTCGAGTCACAGACCACGATATTGTGTTTCTGCATCCCCAACGCCACCAGCAGGTTCATACAGGCGATTGCCGCCGCCCCTGCCCCGGAAACCACCATCCGCACGTCAGAGATATTTTTTTCCACCACGCGCAGGCCGTTAAGAATAGCGGCGGTGCTGATAATCGCCGTTCCGTGCTGGTCATCATGGAATACCGGAATATTCATGCGCTCACGCAGTTTCTGCTCGATATAGAAACATTCAGGCGCTTTAATATCTTCGAGGTTAATCCCGCCGAACGTCGGCTCCAGCGCAGCAACGACATCAATGAATTTATCCGGGTTATGTTCATCGACTTCAATATCAAACACGTCGATGCCCGCGAATTTCTTAAACAGAACGCCCTTACCTTCCATTACCGGTTTACCGGCCAGCGCGCCGATGTTGCCCAGGCCGAGCACCGCCGTTCCGTTAGAGACCACCGCGACCAGATTGCCGCGAGCGGTGTATTTGTAAGCCGCCAGCGGGTCTTTTTCAATTTCAAGACACGGCGCCGCTACGCCAGGCGAATAGGCCAGCGCCAGATCGCGCTGTGTGGCAAGGGGCTTGGTCGGGGAAACCTGGATTTTACCTGGAACGGGAAATTCGTGGAAATCGAGGGCGCTTTGTTTTAATTGGTCATCCATCTTGTTGTTCCTTTCACGTATCGATCAAAAAAGTGGCGCGGGTAACCTCTGGTGCGCCGCACATTATCACCTCCCTGCGCGGCATAAACTTTGAAGGTAGCCATACTCTCACTACTCAAAGAAAGAATTTGTTATCAATTTATAGCATCCATGTTACCCGCTTAAACCCGCATTACCATGCCTGTCTGCTATGCTTTTTTGTTGTGTACTGCATGAATTTCTCAGAAGTGTGAATCAACGCACTCACCTAACGCTTTACTTTTCAAGGAGTATTTCCTATGAACCAGTTAGACGGCATCAAACAATTCACCACTGTCGTGGCAGACAGCGGCGATATCGAATCCATTCGCCATTATCAGCCTCAGGACGCCACCACCAATCCCTCACTGCTGCTAAAAGCGGCTGGCCTTGCGCAATACAGCCATTTGATTGATGACGCGATCGCCTGGGGCAAGAAACGCGGTAAAACCCAGGAGCAGCAGGTCGCCGAGGCCAGCGATAAACTGGCCGTCAATTTCGGTGCGGAAATTCTGAAAATCGTCCCCGGACGGGTCTCTACGGAAGTGGACGCGCGCTTATCCTTCGATAAAGAAAAAAGTATGCAGAAGGCCCGCCACCTGGTTGACCTCTACCAGCAGCAGGGCGTGGAAAAATCGCGCATTTTAATTAAGCTCGCGTCAACCTGGGAAGGGATACGGGCGGCGGAAGAGCTGGAGAAAGAAGGCATCAACTGTAACCTGACGCTGCTGTTCTCTTTTGCACAGGCGCGCGCCTGCGCGGAAGCGGGCGTTTTTCTGGTTTCGCCGTTCGTCGGGCGTATCTATGACTGGTATCAGGCGCACAGCCCGATGGACCCCTACGTCGTGGAAGAAGATCCGGGGGTGAAATCGGTACGTAATATCTATGACTACTTCAAACGTCACCGCTACGAAACCATCGTCATGGGGGCCAGTTTCCGTCGCACCGAGCAAATCCTGGCGCTGACAGGCTGCGATCGCCTGACCATTTCTCCCAACCTACTGAAAGCGCTACAAGAAAAAGAAGAGCCGGTGATCCGCAAACTGGTGCCGTCATCGCAGACGTTCCATCGCCCAACCCCGATGACCGAAGCGGAATTCCGCTGGGAACATAATCAGGACGCGATGGCCGTTGAGAAACTGTCGGAAGGTATCCGCCTGTTCGCCGTTGACCAACGCAAACTGGAAGACCTGCTCGCCGCCAAACTGTAAACCTTGCCACGGAGTGATTTATGTCCCGAAAAGACCTTGCCAATGCCATTCGTGCGCTCAGTATGGATGCCGTACAAAAAGCCAATTCCGGTCATCCCGGCGCGCCGATGGGCATGGCGGATATTGCTGAAGTGCTGTGGAATGATTTTCTCCGCCACAACCCGACCGACCCCACCTGGTATGACCGCGATCGCTTTATTCTTTCCAACGGCCACGCGTCAATGCTGCTCTACAGCCTGCTGCACCTGACCGGCTACGATCTGCCAATCGAGGAGCTGAAAAACTTCCGTCAGCTCCATTCAAAAACGCCGGGACACCCGGAAATCGGCTATACGCCAGGCGTTGAAACCACCACCGGGCCATTAGGTCAGGGACTGGCGAACGCCGTCGGTCTGGCGATTGCCGAACGCACGCTGGCCGCGCAGTTTAATCAGCCCGATCATGACATCGTCGATCACTACACGTATGTCTTTATGGGCGATGGCTGCCTGATGGAGGGGATTTCGCACGAAGTCTGCTCGCTGGCGGGTACGCTGGGGTTGGGCAAGCTAATCGGCTTCTACGATCACAACGGCATCTCAATTGATGGCGAAACCGAAGGCTGGTTTACCGACGATACCGCCAAACGGTTCGAAGCGTATCACTGGCATGTAGTGCATGAGATCGACGGACACGATCCCGAAGCCGTGAAGAAAGCGATTCTTGAAGCGCAGAGTGTGAAAGACAAACCGTCGTTGATTATTTGCCGGACGGTAATCGGCTTCGGCTCACCGAATAAAGCCGGGAAAGAGGAGTCTCACGGCGCGGCGCTGGGAGAAGAAGAAGTGGCGCTGACCCGCCAGAAACTGGGCTGGCATCACCCTGCTTTTGAGATCCCGAAAGAGATTTACCGTGCCTGGGATGCGCGTGAAAAAGGTGAAAAAGCGCAGCAGGCATGGCAGGAGAAGTTCGCGGCGTATCAGAAAGCATATCCCGATCTGGCAAGAACGTTTACCCGACGAATGCGCGGCGAGTTGCCAGAGTCCTGGGAAACCACGACGCGAAAATACATTGCTGAATTGCAGGCCAACCCGGCCAAAATCGCCACCCGCAAGGCATCGCAAAATACGCTGAACGCCTACGGCCCAATACTGCCGGAACTGCTCGGCGGCTCGGCGGATCTCGCGCCCAGTAACCTGACTATCTGGAAAGGTTCGACGTCGCTGAAAGAAGATCCGGCCGGGAATTACATTCACTACGGCGTGCGCGAATTTGGTATGACGGCCATTGCCAACGGCATTGCCCACCACGGCGGATTTGTGCCTTACACCGCGACCTTCCTGATGTTTGTGGAATACGCCCGTAACGCGGCGCGAATGGCGGCGTTGATGAAAGCCCGGCAGATCATGGTTTATACCCACGACTCCATCGGGCTGGGTGAAGATGGGCCGACGCACCAGGCCGTGGAGCAGCTGGCCAGCCTGCGTCTGACGCCAAATTTCAGCACCTGGCGTCCGTGCGATCAGGTTGAGGCGGCAGTCGGCTGGAAGCTGGCGGTTGAGCGCCATACCGGCCCGACGGCGCTGATTCTCTCAAGGCAGAATCTGGCGCAGGTGGAGCGTACCCCGGAGCAGGTGAAGGAGATCGCCCGTGGTGGTTATGTGCTGAAAGACAGCGGCGGTAAGCCGGATGTGATCCTGATTGCCACCGGGTCTGAAATGGAAATCACCCTACTGGCGGCGGAAAAGCTGACCGGAGAAGGCCATAACGTCCGGGTGGTATCCCTGCCTTCGACGGATATTTTTGATGCTCAGGATGAGGCGTATCGCGAATCCGTGCTGCCGTCGAACGTTGCCGCTCGCGTGGCGATTGAGGCGGGCATTGCCGACTACTGGTACAAATATGTCGGGCTGAAAGGCGCGATTGTCGGGATGACGGGATATGGCGAATCGGCCCCGGCCGAAAAACTGTTCCCTTATTTCGGCTTTACGGTCGAGAATATCGTCGAAAAAGCGCATAAGGTGCTTAAAGCGTGAAAATGGATGAGTGGGTCGGAAGCCGGATGGCGACGCGATGCGTCTTATCCGGCCTACAAAATGGCCCGTAGGCCCGGTAAGCGTTAGCGCCACCGGGCGCTTTGCCGGATGGCGACGCGATGCGTCTTATCCGGCCTACAAAACAGCCGTAGGCCCGGTAAGCGTTAGCGCCACCGGGCGCCCCTAACGTGTGATCCACAACGTGGGCCAGGCATCTGGCCCATGCCAGTTATCGCAGCTTGGCTCTTCGGCATAACGCACCAGACGAAAACGCTGGCCGTCAAAACGCCAGCGCGTCTGGATACCGCAATCGGCCAACCCACGCCCTTTTGCCAGCGTGATTAATTCCCGGGATTTCTCGTCAAAAACCGCGTTCATCAGCTCCATATCATTGCTTTCAGCCCCGGAGTTAAAGGGCAAACGCAACCGTACGGCGCGGGAAGCGAATGGTTTTTTGCGTGAGACAATCCACGCGAGATCGACCGTATTATAGGCTCCGGCTTCGCAACCGGTCATCAGCAGGGCTTTGTCATCGGTCAGGGCCGCGACGCGCACTTCCCGGCGCATCGGGTCAAGCGAGCAGTGAATACCGCTCATCCGCCAGTTACCGTAATCCAGCAGATCGTTGCGTTCATCATAAGAGAGCGGCGTCGGCGTTGGGTTGACGATAGCCACGCCTTTCAGCGCTGGCGCGGGCGGCACGCTGAGCGGTGGATCATTCCCTTTATCAATCCACGCCGTTTCGCTGCCAACGCGTTTTTGCTGTGCGTCGATAAACAACAGCGCAGCTTTAAGCCCCACCAGAGAAATCGTCTGTTTTCCCTTTTTCAGGGTAATCGCCTGGGCTTCCTGAATGGTCTGTAAAAACGCAGCAATGGTGGCGGTGTCGTCCGTCATCAGATGCCAGGGCGTAATGCGCCATTGCCCGGCATTTAGCGGCAGCGGTTTTTCATCCAGCAGCAGACGCGGCGCAATCTCCGCCTCTTTCGCACCGGGTGAGGTCAGCCCCCCCAAATCAATGCGAAGTACCGCATCGGTATGCGCCCCGGCGCTGCGGCTTAAGGTCATCACCAGCCCGCGATGTTCGCCGGTATTACGCGCCACGCAAAAATTCTGATTGTTACAGGTGACCTGCCAGTCAGAGAAAGTCTGCTGCGCTGGCGCCGCCCACGTCAGCGACGTCGGCAGCAGGCCGAGCAGGAAAACGAAAATAACGCGATTGCGCATGGACGGTACAACCCCAGAAGAAAAACGAAACGGCTTTAGGCGGTATCTTCCTTGCGTGACTCCTGTGGCTCAATCAGATTTGTCGGATAGCGACATCATTATGTAAAGAAATATAAACCTTATTTATCAATCCATTAGCGAGGAAAAATGCAAATAATTGAGCAATAACACGGTCTTACCGTCTCGTATCTCGCCGGTTTTGATCATCTCCAGCGCCTGTGTCAATGGCAGTTCCAGTACCTCAATATCTTCATCTTCCACACCGCCGCCTGCGTTTGCCCGCTGGCTGTCGCTGTATTCTGCAATGAAGAAGTGAATCAGTTCCGTCACGCCGCCAGGCGACATGTATAACTCAAAAAGTTTACGCACCTCACCCACTTCATAGCCGGTCTCTTCAATCGCTTCTTTGCGAATGCACGCTTCCGGCTCGTCGTTATCCAGCAGCCCGGCGCAGGTTTCTATCAACTGGCCGCTTTCATTGCCGTTCACCCAGGTGGCAACGCGAAACTGGCGGATGAGCACCACGGTCTGTTTTTCGCGGTTATACAGCAGGATCGTTGCGCCATTACCGCGATCGTAAACCTCGCGCTTATGGCGAATCACATCGCCATTTTTACGGGTCAGATCGTAGGTAATATTGCGCAGGATAAAGTAGTTATCAGAGAGAACTTTGTCTTTGATGAGAGTAATTTTTTGCGACATACCGGCTCCACAGCATAAGAAGACAGGTAATCTTACGCCGCAAGGCCGGTTTTGTCTGCGCGCTATCATGCTGCTCGCGCCGAATGGAGACTTATCCGGTTTGCATGATCCCCAGCCACTGAATAATCCCCTGCGCGGCGTGACGCCCTTCCGCCATCGCCGTCACCACCAGATCGGCGCCGCGCACGGCGTCACCGCCCGCGAAGATTTTAGGATTACTGGTCTGGTAACGGAACGCGCTTTCGACATTTGCCGCAATGCGCCCCCAGTCGTCCACTTTCACACCGTGCGCCTCCAGCCACGGCATACCATGCGGATGAAAACCAAACGCCATAATTACCGCATCGGCGGGCATGACAAACTCGCTGCCCGCGATGGGCATCGGGCGGCGACGCCCCTGCGCATCGGGTTCGCCAAGCTGAGTACGTAAAAAACGCACGCCGCTGACGCAACCGTCGGCATTCAGCACCAGTTCAACCGGCTGTACGTTAAATTCAAAGTTCGCCCCCTCTTCCCGCGCGTTTTTTACCTCTTTTTTCGACCCCGGCATATTCGCCTCGTCGCGACGATATGCGCAGGTCACCTGGCTTGCGCCATGACGCAGCGCGGTACGCACGCAGTCCATCGCGGTATCGCCGCCGCCCAGCACCACAACATTAAGCCCAGCGGTGTCGATAAAAGGTTCGTCAGGCAATTCATCCAGCCCCATAACCTGTTTCGTGTTGGCAATCAGGAACGGCAGCGCATCATATACGCCCGGCGCATCTTCGTTTGGCAGGTCGGCCTTCATGGAACGGTATGTGCCGACGCCGACAAAAACCGCATCGTACTCATCCAGCAGCGACGCCAGCCTGACGTCTTTGCCGACTTCGCAGTTCAGTTCAAAATGAATTCCCATCGCGCTGAAGATTTCGCGACGGCGCGCCAGCAGTGATTTATCCAGCTTAAAAGAGGGAATGCCAAAGGTCAGCAGGCCGCCAATTTCAGGGTGGCGATCGAACACGGTCGTGCTCACGCCATGACGCGCCAGCACATCCGCGCAGGCCAGCCCGGCCGGGCCTGCGCCAATAATCGCCACGCGTTTATCCTGCTGCTGCACGCCGCTCAGGTCTGGCCGCCAGCCTTTGTCCAGCGCCCGGTCGGAAATGTAGCGTTCAATATTGCCGATCGTCACCGCGCCATACTCATCGCGCACCGTACAGGCGCCTTCGCACAGCCTGTCCTGCGGGCATACGCGCCCGGTAATTTCCGGCAGGCAGTTAGTCTGGTGCGACAGCGCCACCGCATCGTCAATGTTTCCTGCTTTTACCAGCTCAATCCACTGCGGAATATGGTTGTGCAGCGGGCACGTCCACTCGCAGATACTGTGTTCACCGCACTTCAGGCAACGGGCCGCTTCGCGTTCAGCCTGCGCGGTACGAAACGGCAGGTAGATTTCATCAAAGCTGGTTTTTCGCGCGTCAATCGCCAGCTTATCCGGCTCGCCGCGTGGGGGTGTCGCCCGCATCTGTTCGACTTTATTGAGCGCACCAGGAGTGACTCCCGTCACACAGGCATGCCAAGGCTGATTTTCCTGACGCGCGGTGCGCAGACGCCGCGCTTTCGACAGCCGGGTCAGCGACGCCTCCGTTACCAATTGCAACGCATCTGCCGGGCAGTTTTCAACACAGGCCGGGCCGCCTTCGCGATCCAGACACAAATCACATTTGTGCGCCGTGGCTTTAACCTGATCCTGACCTGTTGGCGTAAGGATTATCTGCATTGTGCCGAAGGGACAGGCAACCACGCAGGATTTACAGCCGATACATTTTTGCTGGTTGACCTGAACGCTGTCTTTGACATGACGGATTGCGCCATTTGGGCAACTCCGGGCGCAAGGCGCATCCTCGCAGTGGTGGCAGGTTACCGCGCTGCGCTGATGCTGATGTTTGATCACCGTAATTCGGGGCTGAAAATGCCGCTGGTGCAGTACGTGTTGCTCATCATTGTGGGCCATTACGCAAGCGACCTCACAGGCATGGCATCCCAGGCACTGTTGGCTATTGGCCATAATAAAACGATTCATGGCGTCCTTCTGTTTTGGTGGCAAAAACCTTATTCTTTATATGAATGTTATTAACCGACGCCGAAGGGGTCGGCAATGTTCATTTGCCCAGGACGCACAACTATTTATCCAGAACCTGTGGCAGATCAATTTATTTCATCGCTGGTGAAATTGCGTTTCAGTTACACTTGCCAATATTTATCCGTTCACTGTGAGCATATTTTTCGGGGATTACGCGCGTGGTCGTCAAACGCCCTGTCTCGGCCAGCCTGGCCCGGGCCTTTTTTTACATTGTGCTGCTGTCGATTCTCTCAACCGGTATCGCCCTGCTGACGCTGGCGAGCAGTTTGCGGGATGCCGAGGCCATTAACGTGGCCGGTTCACTGCGTATGCAGAGCTACCGACTGGGTTACGATCTGCAAAGCGGCAGTCCGCAATTGAACGCGCACCGTCAGCTTTTTCAGCAAGCGCTCAACTCTCCCGCGTTAAGTAACCTGAACGCCTGGTACGTCCCGCAGACGGTTAAAAGCCGTTACGGGCAACTGCATGCGAACTGGCTGGAGATGAACACGAGACTGGTGGATGCGGATATAAAGTGGTATCGCGCCAATATCAATAACTATGTCGATCAGATCGATCTCTTCGTTCTGGCGCTGCAACACTATGCCGAGCGCAAGGTGATGCTGGTGGTCGGCATATCGCTGGCGGGCGGTATCGGGATCTTCACGCTGGTCTTTTTCACCCTGCGGCGTATTCGCCAGCAGGTAGTCCAGCCGCTTAACCAACTGGTCGCCGCCAGCCAGCACATTGAACATGGTCAGTTCGACATCCCGCCGCTGAATACCCACTTGCCGAATGAGCTGGGGCTGCTGGCCAAAACGTTTAGCCAGATGTCGAGCGAGTTGCATAAGCTGTACCGCTCTCTCGAAGCTTCGGTAGAAGAAAAAACCCACGATCTGCACGAAGCCAACCGCCGTCTGGAAGTGCTGTACCAGTGCTCACAGGCGCTCAATACCAGCCAAATCGACGTTCACTGTTTCCGCCATATTTTACAGATCGTCCGCGAACATGACGCCGCTTACTATCTGGAATTAACCGTGGGCGATAACTGGCGGATCAGCGAAGGAGCGGAAAGCGCTGATTTGCCCATGCAGATTCTACCGGTCACGATGCAGGAAACGGTCTACGGCGAACTGCACTGGCAAAGCCCCAACGTCAGCGCCTCCACCCCGCTGCTGCACAGCGTATCGACCATGCTGGGGCGCGGTTTGTACTTTAATCAGGCGCAAAAACATTTCCAGCAACTGCTGCTGATGGAAGAGCGCGCGACTATCGCCCGCGAGCTGCATGACTCACTGGCGCAGGTGCTCTCCTATTTGCGCATTCAGTTGACGCTGCTGAAGCGCTCAATTCCAGAAGATAATCTCCCCGCGCAAAGCATCATGGCAGATTTCTCCCGGGCGCTGAACGACGCTTATCGTCAGTTGCGCGAGCTGCTGACCACCTTCCGCCTGACCTTACAGCAGGCCGACTTACCTTCTGCGCTGCATGAAATGCTGGATACCCTGCAAAGCCAGACCTCTGCGAAACTGACGCTGGATTGCCGTTTACCGACGCTGGCGCTGGATGCGCAAATGCAGGTGCACCTGTTACAAATCGTTCGCGAGGCGGTGCTGAATGCGATTAAACACGCCAGCGCCACGGAGATCGCCGTTAGCTGCGTCACCGCCCCCGATGGCAACCATACGGTCTATATTCGGGATAACGGCGTCGGCATTGGCGAACCGAACGAACCAACGGGGCACTACGGTCTGAACATTATGCGCGAGCGTGCGGAAAGACTTAGCGGCACGCTGAATTTCTCGCAACCGTCAGGGGGCGGGACGCTGGTCAGCATCAGTTTTCGCTCATCGGAAGATGAAGAGGGTCAATTAGCGTAAAGAACGGCAAAGCACCGCACGGCGGGAATACAGACAGGGCGGCACTGGCACAAAATGTATGCTGTAAACGTGCATGATAATTTACATTATCTTCTTTTTTTCTCCACGTTTGACACGTACCTTGCCGCTACAGTGAAGCAGGTCATACCCAATAATTATACGCAGAAACACGAGGTCCTCCTTTAATGGCGAATTTCTTTATCGATCGCCCCATTTTTGCCTGGGTGCTGGCAATCCTGTTGTGTCTGACGGGCACCCTGGCCATTCTCTCTTTGCCCGTAGAGCAATATCCCGACCTGGCGCCGCCAAACGTCCGCATTACCGCGAATTATCCGGGGGCATCCGCGCAGACGCTGGAAAATACCGTCACTCAGGTTATCGAACAGAATATGACCGGCCTCGATAATCTGATGTATATGTCGTCGCAAAGCAGCGGGACGGGCCAGGCAACGGTGACGCTCAGTTTTGTGGCCGGAACCGACCCCGATGAAGCCGTCCAGCAGGTACAAAACCAGCTGCAATCGGCAATGCGTAAATTGCCGCAGGCGGTACAGAACCAGGGCGTCACGGTCCGTAAAACCGGGGACACCAACATCCTGACCATTGCGTTTGTCTCCACCGACGGTTCAATGGATAAACAGGACATCGCCGACTATGTCGCCAGTAATATCCAGGACCCGCTCAGCCGCGTAAACGGCGTAGGGGATATCGACGCCTACGGTTCGCAATATTCGATGCGTATCTGGCTGGACCCGGCCAAACTCAACAGCTACCAGATGACCGCGAAAGATGTCACGGATGCCATCGAATCACAGAACGCGCAAATTGCCGTCGGGCAGCTTGGCGGCACGCCTTCGGTCGACAGGCAGGCGCTCAATGCGACAATCAACGCCCAGTCGCTGCTGCAAACGCCCGAGCAGTTCCGTGATATCACGCTGCGCGTCAACCAGGACGGTTCAGAGGTCAAGCTGGGCGATGTGGCGACCGTCGAAATGGGCGCTGAAAAATATGATTATCTCAGCCGCTTCAACGGTAATCCGGCCTCCGGTCTGGGGGTAAAACTGGCCTCTGGCGCCAACGAAATGGAAACCGCCAAACTGGTGCTTAACCGCCTGGACGAGCTGGCCGAATACTTCCCGCACGGTCTGGAGTATAAGGTGGCGTATGAAACCACTTCCTTCGTCAAAGCCTCGATTATCGATGTGGTGAAAACCCTGCTGGAAGCCATCGCGCTGGTGTTCCTGGTGATGTACCTGTTCCTGCAAAACTTCCGCGCCACGCTGATCCCCACTATCGCCGTACCGGTGGTATTGATGGGGACGTTCTCCGTCCTGTATGCCTTCGACTACAGCATTAACACGCTGACGATGTTCGCGATGGTGCTGGCGATCGGCCTGCTGGTCGATGACGCCATCGTGGTGGTGGAAAACGTCGAGCGCATCATGAGCGAGGAAGGTCTTTCGCCGCGCGAAGCCACCAGAAAATCGATGGGGCAGATACAAGGGGCGCTGGTCGGTATCGCGATGGTGCTGTCAGCCGTATTTGTGCCGATGGCTTTCTTTGGCGGTACAACCGGGGCTATCTATCGCCAGTTCTCCATCACGATTGTCGCCGCGATGGTGCTCTCCGTGCTGGTGGCGATGATCCTGACGCCCGCCCTGTGCGCCACGTTGCTAAAACCCCTGCACAAAGGCGAGCATCACGGACAGAAAGGCTTCTTCGGCTGGTTTAACCGGACGTTCAACCGCAACGCTGAACGCTACGAGAAAGGCGTTGCGAAGATCCTGCATCGCAGCCTGCGCTGGATACTGATCTACGTTCTGTTGCTCGGCGCGATGGTGGTGCTGTTCCTGCGTCTGCCGACCTCCTTCTTGCCGCAGGAAGACCGTGGGATGTTTATTACCTCGGTACAGTTGCCAAGCGGCTCCACGCAGCAGCAGACCTTAAAAGTGGTGCAAGAAGTTGAAAAATATTACTTCACCCAGGAGAAAGACAACGTCATGTCCGTCTTCTCGACGGTGGGATCGGGGCCTGGCGGGAACGGTCAAAACGTGGCGCGCATGTTTGTCCGCTTAAAAGACTGGGACGAACGCAACGCCACAACCGGCACCTCGTTTGCCATTATTGAACGCGCCACGAAAGCCTTTAACAAGATTAAAGAAGCGCGCGTTTACGCCAGCAGTCCACCGGCAATCAGCGGTCTGGGCAGTTCCGCAGGGTTTGATATGGAACTTCAGGATCACGCGGGCGCCGGTCATGATGCCTTAATGGCCGCGCGCGATCGTTTGATTGAGCTGGCGGCGCAGGACAGTGCGCTGACCCGCGTGCGTCACAATGGTCTGGACGACAGTCCGCAGTTGCAAATTGATATCGATCAGCGCAAAGCCCAGGCGCTGGGCGTCTCTATCGACGACATCAATGACACGCTGCAAACCGCATGGGGCTCCAGTTACGTCAATGACTTTATGGACCGGGGTCGCGTGAAGAAGGTCTATGTACAGGCGGCGGCGAAATACCGCATGCTGCCGGACGATATCAATCTCTGGTATGTGCGTAATAAAGACGGCGGCATGGTGCCTTTCTCCGCCTTTGCGACGTCACGCTGGGAAACGGGCTCTCCGCGTCTGGAGCGCTATAACGGCTACTCGGCGGTCGAGATTGTCGGCGAAGCGGCGCCTGGCGTCAGTACCGGTACGGCAATGGATGTAATGGAGTCGCTGGTTCGCCAGTTGCCAACGGGATTTGGGCTTGAATGGACGGCGATGTCTTATCAGGAACGCCTCTCTGGCGCGCAGGCGCCTGCGCTGTACGCCATTTCGCTGCTGGTCGTTTTCCTGTGTCTGGCCGCGCTGTATGAAAGCTGGTCGGTGCCGTTCTCGGTTATGCTGGTGGTGCCGCTGGGCGTTATTGGCGCGCTGCTCGCCACCTGGATGCGCGGACTGGAAAATGACGTTTACTTCCAGGTCGGGTTGCTAACGGTGATCGGCCTTTCCGCGAAAAACGCGATCCTGATTGTCGAATTCGCCAATGAGATGAACGAGAAAGGCCACGATCTGCTGGATGCCACGCTGCATGCCTGCCGCCAGCGTTTACGCCCAATTCTGATGACCTCTCTGGCCTTTATTTTCGGGGTGCTGCCGATGGCGATTAGCAACGGGGCGGGTTCCGGGAGCCAGCATGCCGTCGGGACAGGCGTCATGGGCGGGATGATCTCCGCCACCATTCTGGCGATTTACTTCGTACCGCTGTTCTTTGTGCTGGTACGTCGCCGCTTCCCGCTGAAACCGAAGCCGGAATAAGGCACAAAAAAGGCGACTTACTTTGAGTCGCCTTTTTCTTATCCTTTTCAGGATCAGGATATCTTCCAGAAATTTATTTGCGAAGCATAACTTCGATAAAATCTTTCCAGTTCCCCAGTTCACGTTCAATCATAACAACCTCTCTTATTATTATGGCTATTCTACGAAAACATTATCCTCAAGAGAAGATAATTTAACCGATTGCAGTGATTACATCCTCCGGTGAATGGGGTTCATGGCATTACTATGACCCTGTAACCATAAATTTTATGTGACTTACTGCAATATTTTGAAACATTAATCCACTTCTGAAAACCGCGCTCATTTCAGTTAAGAAACAGCCTATTGCAGCTCGCTGGATTTATACTTCCCGATGAGATGCTTATTAAGCAACATTTCAGAATTATTATTCACAAGAGTTCAACAATGTTATATTTACCGTTTATTATGTCATGATAAATAACCGGTATATGGCAGTTCCGCACTGACGGATACCACGATAATATTGCTTAATTATTCGTAATTCGCGTAAAAGGATTCAACATGATCACCGTCTACGGCATCAAAAATTGTGACACGATTAAAAAGGCGCGGCGCTGGCTGGAGGCGCACGATATTGACTACCGCTTTCACGATTACCGCGCAGACGGAATCGATGCCGCGTTATTGAATACGTTTATTGCGGAGTCAGGCTGGCAGCCCTTGCTGAATACACGCGGAACGACATGGCGTAAACTTGATGAAGCCACGCGTAACGGCATCACGGATGCGGCGTCCGCCGCAGCATTAATGACTGAAATGCCAGCAATTATCAAACGCCCATTGCTCTGCGCGACCGGGAAGCCTATGCTGCTGGGTTTTAGCGAATCCAGTTATCAGCAGTTTTTTGATGAGGTGTAGTCTATGTCGTGCCCGGTTATTGAGCTGACACAGCAGCTTATTCGCCGCCCTTCCCTGAGTCCAGATGACGCAGGATGCCAGGCGTTAATGATTGAACGCCTGCGTGCAATCGGTTTTACCGTTGAGCATATGGATTTTGGCGATACACAGAATTTTTGGGCATGGCGCGGACAAGGTGAAACGCTGGCCTTTGCCGGGCATACCGATGTCGTACCAGCGGGTGATGTCGATCGCTGGATCAACCCGCCTTTTGAACCGACAATCCGCGACGGAATGCTGTTTGGCCGTGGTGCGGCGGACATGAAAGGCTCTCTGGCGGCGATGGTCGTTGCGGCTGAACGTTTCGTCGCCCAGCATCCAGATCATCAGGGGCGTCTGGCGTTCCTTATCACCTCGGATGAAGAAGCCAGCGCGAAAAACGGCACCGTGAAGGTGGTCGAAACGCTGATGGCGCGTAACGAACGTCTGGATTATTGCCTGGTCGGCGAACCGTCCAGCACTGAAATCGTCGGGGATGTGGTCAAGAATGGCCGTCGCGGGTCGCTGACCTGTAACCTGACGATCCACGGTGTGCAGGGGCACGTCGCTTATCCCCATCTGGCGGATAACCCGGTGCATCGCGCAGCGCCGATGCTGAATGAACTGGTGGCGATCGAGTGGGATCAGGGAAATGAATTTTTCCCGGCGACCAGTATGCAGATTGCCAACATTCAGGCTGGCACCGGCAGCAATAACGTCATTCCGGGCGAGCTGTTTATTCAGTTCAATTTCCGCTTCAGCACCGAACTGACCGATGAGACTCTCAAAGAGCGCGTTCACGCACTGCTGGATAAACATCAATTACGCTACACGGTGGACTGGTGGCTTTCCGGCCAGCCGTTCCTGACGGCGCGCGGCAAGCTGGTGGATGCGGTGGTGAACGCCATTGAGCACTATAATGAGATAAAACCGCAGTTACTCACTACGGGTGGAACGTCCGACGGGCGCTTTATTGCGCGTATGGGGGCGCAGGTAGTCGAACTCGGGCCGGTCAACGCCACCATTCATAAAATTAATGAATGTGTTAATGCAGCCGATCTGCAACTGCTTGCCCGCATGTATCAACGTATCATGGAACAACTCGTCGCCTGACGCGTGTTCCTGTAAGAGGAAATAAGCATGGACTGGCTGGCAAAATATTGGTGGATTCTGGTGCTGGTGTTTTTGGTGGGCGTACTGATCAATGTGATCAAAGACCTCAAGCGGGTCGATCACAAAAAATTCCTCGCCAATAAACCGGAGCTGCCCCCGCATCGTGATTTTAACGATAAGTGGGACGATGACGACGACTGGCCGAAGAAAGATCAGCCAAAGAAATAGTCAGATAAACCTGTAGGCCTGATAAGCGTGTCGCCATCAGTCAACATACCGTCTGAATGCCGGATGGCGGCTTCGCCCTATCCGGCCTACGGTTCAGTTCCGGCTTATATCATTTCGATAATATCATCATCATTCGGCTTACCGCCGCTCAACGCTTCATCAAAGTAGTGTTTCGGCACGGTATAGCGCAAATGGTCGAGCGCAAACTGCATACTGCGATCGTCAATCGCATGGCCTAAATCCTCGACGATATCCAGCGTCACATCGCCTCCGGCACGGACTAACGCTTCCTGTGCGGCAACCGCATGAGATAACTCAATCACCCGGTCTTCACCGCCGTGAATCAAATGTACCGTTGTGGCGGTCGTGGCGGTTTCCGGTAAGCTGGCGTAGCGTCCGTTGAAAGCAATCACGCGCGATGCCAGACCCGGCTCGGCTTTGATGCTCTCAAGAGACATAATCGCCCCCTGCGAAAACCCAATCAGCGCGGTAGCCTCCGGCCCAACGCCGCTCTGTTTCTGCCAGTAGCGAACCGTCTCGATAAATACCGGCATAATCGCATCAACCCGCGCCTGGCGGTTCTCTTCCGTCACATCCTGAACCGAAAACCACTGACGCCCAGGCGCCGGGCCACAAGGTTCCGCGCCGCCAATGCTGACCACCAGCGCCTCTGGAAATAACGGTGCGAACCAGGAGCCAATTTCTCCCATTGAGACCGGGTTATCGCCCACGCCATGAAACAGCAACAGCAGTTGTTTCGCGGGTTTATCGGGGCTTTGAACAACAAAATGGTCATGTTTCATGGCGATCTCCTTAACTGATAGAACAGATTCTACGCCGCTTAATCACAATGACCATGCCAGGAAATTGAAGGAGTTAGTGAAAAAATTGCCATTGCAAAACGCGTTCGCGTAACCGCTGCGCCCGTTCGTCATCCAGCGCGGTAAGCGCATGGACGACTTCCCGGCGCTGGGCGATAAGCAGCGCTTTGCGCCCAGACAAACCCAGCCGGATACACAGATTCGCGTCGCTGCATTTCTCCTCCAGACGTCCACGCAGCGCGGGGAGCGCCAGCTCGCAGCGCTCAAGCAGTCGACTCAGACAGCCTAACGACGTGAGCAACGGTCGATGGGCAAACGCAAAGCCCGCCAGTTCATCCCAGTCATCATCATTAAGCGTAGACGCTTTCAGCGGGATAACCGGGATCGCTTCGCCGTTCCAGCGAGCCAGTATCTCCGCATCCCGGCGCAGACGCTGGTGCTCGCGGTGCGCCAGCCGCGCGCCGGCCTCGCTGATGGGCAGCAAAGCCATCGCCGTATAACAGCCGCTGCTCGCCTCCTTGTGGTTCCCCATCCGCACCAGCACAAAACCGCAACGCTGCCAGAATCGCCAGAGTTCGGCGGTATAACCAAAACTGACGGAGAGATAGTCGCATTGGCTGGCACCGCCGTATGCCTCAGCGATTAGCTGCTGCCCAATCCCTTCCCGCTGGCGGGCCGGGTGGACGGCAATACGGCTCACCCGACGCCCGATCAGCGTCGCCGCCAGCGGATCGCCGCCATGAGCGGCCAACGACTGCGCGACAAGATTTCCGCGCGGGCGACGATAGCCCGCCCACACGGCCTGGCTCAGCGCGGCCGATAATCCGCCCTCCTCCACCAGCCAGGCGGCCCCCGCTACCCGCTCAGCCGTAAAAGCGCCGAGAAAATGCTGCCCCGGCGCATCCATCATGCGACGCAGATCGAGTGGAGAGGTACGGTAGTGCGCGCCGGAAAGCAGCTGATACACCGCCAGCGGCTGCGCCGGCCCGGTATGCCAGAGCGCCTGCGTAAAAGCAGAGAACCGAATCGCCCCCTGCGGCGCATGGGCAAACGTCTCGTCGTCGAATATCAGCGCTTCGCCGACCCATTGTTCCAGCGGGCACCCCTGCGCCCAGCGAACAGGCTGTCGCAGTTCAAAACGCCGGAGATGAGGAAAACGGGCGCAGAACTTCAGCAGAAAACCGCGTCCCGTCCCTTCATAACCCTGAACGGTGGTGGTCAACAATATGCGTGAAAAACGCGACGCCAGGCGATGCAGCAGCGGCGCAGGAATTGCCGCCGCTTCATCGACAATCAGCCAGTCGGCCGTTTCCGTGCCCGCCAGCAGCGCATCAGGAGCGAGAAAGCGAAATTTCTCACCGGCAAACTGCGCCAGTACGTCCGTCGCCGCTTTCGACGGCGCAGTTACAATAGCCGTCCCGCTCATCCGCGAAATTAACTGCCCGGCCAGCGCCGATTTACCCCGACCTCGCGCTGCCGTAACGGCGGCCACGCCGGGCGGCATCCGCAACAGATGCCGCAAAATCGCGGCCTGCTCAGGCTGTGGTTCACCCGTAGCGGGTCGCCAGTGGGGACGGGCAGGAAAGCGCGGCCATGAAAACGGTTGAGACTGCTGCCAGTGCAACGTCTGCTCGTCACGGGACATCACGCGTTTGAGGTGCTGGATAAAATGTGGCGTTGCAACAGGCTGCGGGCAGTCGCTCCAGCGCAGCGAATCCGCATCGGGACGGGATTCCCATGCAGAATACGGCGGCGTCAGCAGCACCAGCCAGCTTCCGGCTCGCAGCGTGCCGCTCAGCGCCGCGAATGCCGAGGCATCAAACCCCAACTGCGCATCAAAAACCGCGTGGCGGAACTCGCGTCCCAGTAGCGTTTGTAACGCCTGCGGCGTACAGTGCGGCGCGGCGGGCGCATCGGTTGCCACCCACAGCCAGTCGCCAGCCAATGCTTCTCGCAGCGCCAGCGCCCGTTCACGACACCAGGACGCATCGCCGCTGAGCACCAGCAGCCGACGAATCCCTTCCTGCGCCATTTGTGCGGTTAGCGCCCGCAATGCGTCATTGTCAGACATCCCTGCCCCGGTATGTTAAAAACCTTTGCCGAAGGTATTACATTGCGCCGGATCGCCGCTATCAAAACCGCGTTTAAACCAGGTATAGCGCTGCTCGGAAGTGCCGTGAGTGAAGCTGTCCGGCACCACGCGTCCCTGACTTTGTTGTTGCAGACGATCGTCGCCAATCGCCTGCGCCGCATTCAACGCTTCTTCCAGATCGCCGGATTCCAGTACGCCCTGTTGCTGCATGTTGTGCCCCCAGACGCCCGCGAAGCAATCCGCCTGTAGCTCCATACGTACGGAGAGTCGGTTCACTTCCGCTTGCGATGCGGTCTGTTGCAGCTGACGGACCTTCGGTTCGATGCCCAGCAGTTTTTGCACATGGTGCCCCACTTCGTGGGCGATAACGTAACCCTGGGCAAAATCGCCATCCGCGCCCAGTTTGTTTTTCATGTCATCGTAGAAGGAAAGATCGATGTAGACCGTGCCATCCGCCGGGCAATAGAACGGCCCCATCACGGACTGACCCGCACCGCATCCTGTGCGCGTCGCGCCACGGTACATCACCAGCTTAGGCTGCTGATATGTGCGCCCCATTTTCTCAAACTGCTGACCCCAGGTATCTTCTGTGGTCGCCAGAATGACGGAGGTAAACTTCGCGGCCTCGTCGTCATTTGGACTGATCGAACGCGTCGTTTCCTGCTGAGAAATCGGCTGCCCGGTCATTAAACCGGTAAGATCCACCCCGTAATAGCCCGCCACCAGCACGACAATCAGCAGAATGATTCCGCCTTTGCCACTGGGCAAACGAAAACCCGGCCCGCCCATTGACGGGCCGCCGGAGCTATTGCGTCTGTCTTCTACATTGTCACTTTCACGACGCCCTTGCCAGCGCATAATCACCTCAACATACTATTCATTATGATGATGATCGTAGGCGGTTCAGCGCAAGATTACCATTAGAATAATGGTGGTAGAGAAAAACCGGAGAGCATTGACTCTCCGGTTGATGCTGACGGGGGAAGAATTAATCTAACTGCACGCCCAGGCGACGTGCGACGGTTTCATAGGCTTCGATCAGGCCGCCCAGACTCTGGCGGAAACGGTCTTTGTCCATTTTATCCAGCGTCTCTTTGTCCCACAGGCGGCTGCCGTCCGGGGAAAATTCATCGCCCAGCACTACTTCGCCTTTGTACAGACCAAACTCCAGTTTGAAATCGACCAGGATCAGACCGGCATCGTCAAACAGCTTTTTCAGCACGTCGTTAGCTTTGTAGGTCAGCTCTTTCATGCGCGCCAGATTCTCTTTGTTCACCCAGCCGAAGGTTTCGCAGTAAGAATCGTTGACCATCGGATCGTGCATCGCATCGTTTTTCAGGAACAGGTCGAACAGCGGTGGGTTCAGTTCGATGCCTTCTTCAATGCCCAGACGCTTGACCAGAGAACCAGCCGCACGGTTACGCACCACGCACTCGACCGGCACCATATCCAGCTTTTTCACCAGACACTCGGTATCGGACAGCAGCTGCTCCATCTGGGTCGGGATGCCCGCTTCTGCCAGTTTGGTCATGATGAAATGGTTAAACTTGTTGTTCACCATCCCTTTGCGATCAAACTGTTCAATGCGCGCGCCATCCCCTGCTGACGTATCATTGCGGAATTCGAGCACCAACAGGTCCGGGTTTTCCGTGCTGTATACGGTCTTCGCTTTACCACGATACAACTCAGCTTGCTTTTGCATCTTTATTACTCCTGGTGTGAATTAACGATAAAAATTCATTTTCTGCCACACTTTGCCGGATGGCGGCGTTGCCTTATCCGACCTACAGCCTGGGGGCGAAATTACGGTAAAAATTGCGTTTTTCTGCTGACGCACACGTTTGCGTATCATATCAGAAAAAAGGGCTGGATTGCTCCAGCCCCTCAATTTTTACTTGCTGAACGCTGCCTGGAAGACGGCAACCAGCGCGTCGTTCTGGCTCTGCGTCAGGGTATGCCCCTTCGGATCGATAAACTGTAGGCTACTGCGGTTGTCTAAATCGCCCACCTGCAATTTATAGTCGCCGGACGACAGCCCCGGATCGGTTGCGCCCAGATCCTGCCAGCCGCTGTCAGACAGCGGTTTGTAGGTCACTGCCAGGCTGCCCTGAGAACGCGTGCTGTCGGTCACTTTCATGCCCACTTTTTCAAGCGCGGCTGGCAGACGCTGCCACACCACGTTGAACGGCCCACGGACGACCAGCATTGGCAAACCGGTGTCATCTGCGGCGCTCTGCACATCCATCGTAGCGGCAGAACGGTTTTGCGCGGCGTTCGCAGCGTCGGTGGCGGTTTTATCCAGACCCGCCGAGATTACGTTCATCATCTCAGCGCTATAACGCTGTAGCGAAGCGGCATCTGCGGCAGGCTTGCCAGCCTGTTCCAGATTCACCAGTTTCACCGTTACAGCCTGCTGATAACCCTGCGGTTTCACCGAGATTTGATAACGTCCACGGTACTGCTGGTCTTCATCCAGACGGTTCCATTCAACCCAATCGGTCGTCAGAGTCTGGCTGGCGTCATCACGTTTTTCAATCGTGTAGTTTTTGGACTGAATCACGCTGACAACCTGCGGCCACAGGTTAGTATTGCGACCATTTTCCACCAGCAAGGTTGCGGTATCGCCCGTAAACTGGGTACGCGCGCCGGTCACCAGCGCTAACGGCTGAGCAGGCGGACGAATGTCCAGCGCTTTGCCGACAGCGCCGCTGCCGTTGGTCACCGGAATGTTATAGTCGCCCGTCGTTACCGGCAGAATCATCCCTGCTGGCGCATGAAGTTCAGCAAGCGGCGCGGCTTCCAGATAGGATTCATCACCGCTCACCTGGCGCTTGTAGCGCGAGTCAGAGCTACAGGCCGCGAGCAGCATAATGAGCGAAACACCCGCAACCCTGGCCAGGCGCGACTTTTGTACTGAGTAAGCCATCAAATCTCCCTAAACTTTACAGCAAACCGGCATGCTTGAGCGCCGCTTTGACAATCTCACGACCCGTATCGGTGATCGGCGTCATCGGCAAGCGCAGCGTATCGGTCGCCACAAGTCCCAACTCCTTACATGCCCATTTCACCGGGATCGGATTGGGTTCGACAAATAGTTTGTTATGTAACGGCATCAGACGCTGATTAATCACCCGCGCGTCAGCAAAACGACCTTCCGCCGCCAGTTTGCACATTTCCGCCATATCACGCGCCGCAACGTTCGCGGTAACGGAAATCACGCCATGACCGCCGAGCTGTATGAAGTCCAACCCGGTCGCATCATCACCGCTGAGCAGAATAAAATCGTCTGAAACCAGCTCTTTGATCTGGTGAACCCGACTTAAGTTCCCTGTCGCCTCTTTGATTGCGACAATATTTTTTACTTTCGCCAGACGGCCGACGGTTTCCGGCAGCATATCGCAGCCTGTACGGGACGGCACATTATACAGAATTTGCGGCAGGTCAGTATGTTCAGCGATGGCTTTGAAATGCTGGAACAGACCTTCCTGAGTCGGGCGGTTGTAGTAAGGCGTCACTGTCAGGCAACCGACAACGCCGCTGTCGTTGAAACGCTGCGTCAGGCTAATGGCCTCCGCCGTCGCGTTCGCGCCCGTTCCGGCGATAACCGGAATACGCCCGTCCGCCAGCTCCAGCGTCATCATGACCACATCGCCATGCTCGTCATGGCTCAGCGTGGCGGATTCGCCGGTGGTGCCAACAGAAACAATCGCCGAAGTACCGCTGGCGACATGATAATCAATCAGTTTTTTCAGGCTTGACCGGCAGACATTACCTTTTTCATCCATCGGTGTAACAAGCGCGACAATACTTCCCGTGAACATGGGCCATCCTCTGTGCAAACAAGTTTCTCAATGGTACGTTTGGTACGACAATAAAAGCAAGAGACCATAGCCCTTCTGATTATTGTATGCAGGTTTTTTTTATGCTTTCCTTATGATTACCTCACCTCTCAAAGGAAGAACCGGTTTGACATCGTCATCACAACATTACCTGGTTATCACTGCGCTGGGTGCCGATCGCCCGGGAATTGTGAATACTATCACCCGCCATGTCAGCAGTTGCGGCTGCAATATCGAAGACAGCCGACTGGCCATGCTGGGCGATGAATTCACGTTTATCATGCTGCTGTCTGGTTCCTGGAACGCCATCACCCTGATTGAATCAACCTTGCCGTTGAAAGGCGCAGAGCTGGATTTGTTGATTGTGATGAAGCGCACCACTGCTCGCCCCCGTCCGGCCATGCCCGCAACGGTATGGGTACAGGTCGAGGTGGAAGATTCTCCGCATTTAATTGAACGTTTTACCGCGCTTTTCGACAGCCATCAGATGAACATCGCTGAGCTGGTCTCCCGCACGCAACCTGCTGAAAATGAAAAGGCTGCACAGCTGTTTGTTCAAATCACCGCGCACAGTCCGGCATCCCATGATGCCGTAAATATTGAGCATGCCTTTAAAGCACTATGTACAGAACTCAATGCGCAAGGCAGTATTAACGTTGTTAATTACTCACAACATGATGAACAGGATGGAGTTAAGTAATGAATCCACTGAAAGCCGGTGACATCGCACCGAAATTTAGCTTGCCGGATCAAGACGGAGAACAAGTAAATTTGACCGACTTCCAGGGACAGCGCGTACTGGTGTATTTCTACCCTAAAGCCATGACGCCCGGCTGTACCGTACAGGCCTGTGGTTTACGCGATAACATGGACGATCTGAAAAAAGCAGGCGTAGACGTGTTGGGGATCAGCACCGATAAACCTGAAAAACTGTCTCGTTTCGCCGAAAAAGAGCTGCTTAACTTTACGCTCCTGTCCGATGAGGATCATCAGGTCTGCGAGCAATTCGGCGTCTGGGGGGAAAAATCCTTTATGGGGAAAACCTACGACGGCATCCATCGCATCAGCTTCCTGATCGACGCTGACGGCAAGATCGAACACGTATTTGACGACTTTAAAACCAGTAACCACCACGATGTGGTGCTGAACTGGCTGAAAGAAAACGCCTGATTTACGTTTTGCCGGATAAAGCCTGATGCGGCGCTAACGCGTCTTATCAGGCCGCCATCCGGCATACGCGTCGTTTATTCAAACGTTCCTTTCACGCACGCTTTGCCGTCTTTCACCACCGCTTTGCCTTTCGCCCACAGATGGCTGACTTCCAGCGCCTGATTCAGCACCAGAATGTCGGCGTCACAACCTGCCGCCAGACGTCCTTTATGCTCAAAGCCGAGAAATTCCGCAACGGTGCGGGTAAGCGGACGCAGCGCCTGCTCCAGCGGCAGTTTATGCTGCGTAACTAACTGACGCAGCGTGCCGATCAGCGACTCAAAACCCGCCACGCCAATGCCCGTCAAATTCCCATGCTCATCAAATTCCGGCTGGCTGCCGTTGCCATCAGAACTCAGGGTAATGCACGACAGCGGAACCTCATGGCGCAAGGCTGTCACGATGGCCGTCGCCGGATCGATCGGTTCATCAATGCTGCTGGTAATATCGATGTAGCCGCCATCAAGCGCGTATTCCAGCGCCGCCTGGAACAGCGGTTCGGCACGGTTAACATGCGTCGGCAGCAGTTTCGTGATAGGGACATCGGCGTTGGCGAGAATATCGTACAGCGGTTCCAGCATGTGTGGGCTGTCGCCCATATGAAAGACGCTGATTCCCGGCTTCTGGCCCAGTAATCCCCCCACGCGGGACTGCGCCGCCATTGTCGCCAGCGCGGCGGAATTCGGCGCCGAAGAACGATGATCGGAGACGGCACATTTCACGCCAATCACTTTATCGATCAACGCCACATCGCGATCGACGCTCCCGGTGATGGTTGGCGAGGGCAGAGAATACGCCCCCGTTAACATCCATGCGCTGATCCCTTCATATTCCAGCGCGCGCGTTTTCGCCAGCAGAGATTCAGGATGGCGGGTGATGCCGTCCGTTCCCAGCAGCCCGACAACGGAGGTGATACCGGCTTCAACCAACCGTGACAGCCGCACCTCTGGCGTACGGGTATGCGGCCCGGCTTCGCCGCCACCGCCGATGAGATGAACATGCTGATCGATAAATCCCGGGCAGACGATATCACCGTGAAGATCGATCTGCTGGCAACCGGGGAAGTCTTTCGCAGCGATAGTCGGCGCAATAGCGACAATTTTGCCGTTGGCAACCAGAATGTCCTGCTGGCCCAGATCGTCCGGGGCATATACGTGTCCGCGCTGAAAAAGCGTCAGATTAAGAATGGAACAGTCCATGATAGTCCTTTTTAAACAATAGCCTGCATTACCCAAATAGAGACCAGGGCATTAATCACGCACACCGCAATAATATGCGGGTAATAACGCGGATGAACGCCCGCCGTTCCCAGGCAGCGCCCTACATTTTGAACCGGGTTGCCCATCAGGTAAATGGCGGGTAACAGCACAGTGGCATCGTGACCGGACAGCGCGCCAGTAACCACCAGGCTGGCGCAGACGCCCACGCCGCCGCCCATACTCATCACCGCAGCCAGCAAAACGGTCGCCGATTCTCCCGGCAAACCCCATAGCGCCATTACCGGTTCACACACTCGCCCGACGATATCCAGCAACCCCGTCACCTTCAGCGCCTGAATAATGACAAAGGCCATGACGACGTTGGGCAACAGGCTGGTGGTGGCGATGGTAAAACCGCGCCGCGCGCCGTCGATAAACAGATCCATAACGTTTTTACGTACCTGTGCGCTCATTTCAGGCCTCCTGTTTCATACGACGATGTTCAAGCTGCGCGATCCACACCCGCAACAGGTTCGCACCGATAAATTTGAAGACTAAAATGACCGCCAGCGGCGTAATAACCGGTACGGTTATCGTGGCAAATAGCGCGGCGCCTGATGAGAAGTAGTTCGTCAGAATCGCGCTGCCGCTTGTCTGCCAGCAGGCGAAAATCGCCCGTTCCTGTTCGGTAATCACCCCCTCTTCCGCCAGCTCTTTGGTCATCCCGGCGGCGGCATCCGTATTTTGTAAATTGGCGATAAGCGCCAGAGAGCAAATGCCGGGGATGCCCAGAATCGGCCTGAGTATCGGCGTCATCAACTGCTGCGCGGCGCGCAGTCCGCCCAGCCCTTCCGTCACGGAAATAATGCCGAGCGATAAAATAACCGATGGCGCCAGCTCCAGTGCGAATAAAAAGCCGTCTCTCGCCCCGGTACCGCCAGTGCCGCGAAATGAAACCGCCATGTCGCCTGCCGCGTTAACCAGGCCAAACGCGCCATTGAGCACGGTAAAATCAAACACTCGCCACCATTCCGTACTTTTCGCGAACATGCCTGAAAAAAGGATAATGGTAATAAAAAAGGCGAGATAACCGCCCCACCCCACTTTTTGCTGCGTGTGCATCTGATGACCCATTTTTTTCTCCGGTTGGTCTTGTCCTTGTGAGATTAAAAAACCATCTATACCGGTAAGTTGAAAGCAAAAAAGGAGGGCGGGACAGCACATTCGGAAAACGTTCAGGAAAGGAGAAAGCGGATAAAACGTGGAACGCCCGATGACGTTGCACCACCGGGCAGAGTGATAATCGTGCTTAACCGTCGCTGACCTGTCCGTCCGGCCAGGCATGTACCACGGCTTTAATTAACGTCGCTAGCGGGATGGCGAAGAACACGCCCCAGAAGCCCCACAGGCCGCCGAAAATCACCACCGACAGAATAATCACCAGCGGATGCAGGTTGACGGCTTCTGAAAACAGTACCGGCACCAGCAGGTTTCCATCCAGCGCCTGAATGATCAGATACACGGCAAAGCAGCTCCAGAACTCCGTTCCGAGGCCAAACTGGAATAACGCCACGCCAATCACCGGAATGGTCACCACGAACGCGCCGATGTAGGGGATTAATACCGAGAATCCAACCAGAACCGCCAGCAGCAGCGAGTAGTTGAGACCAAAGAGCAGGAAGCCAAGCCAGGTCGCTACGCCAACCACCACCATCTCCAGCACTTTGCCGCGAATATAGTTGGTGATCTGCTGGTTCATCTCCATCCAGACCTGCCCGGCCAGCCCGCGATTGCGCGGCAGAACCCGGCGCACGGCATTCAGCATCTGCTCTTTATCCTTGATCAGGAAGAAGACCATCAGCGGCACCAACACCAGATACACCGCCAGCGTCAACAACCCGACCAGAGAGGCCAGGGAGTATTTCACGACCGAATCACCTAACGTCAGCATCCGGGTGCGCATGTTTTCCGCCATCGCATCAATGATCCCGGCATCCATCAGCGCCGGGTAACGACGGGGTAACGTGGCGGCATAATCAGAGAGCTTATTGAGCATGCCCGGCATATCGCGAATCAAATAGATCCCCTGCTGCCAGGCCACCGGCATCACGACAAACGCCATCAGCAGTAAAATGCCGACAAAAACAATCAGTACGATTGAGGTGGCCCAACGCCGGGAGCAGCCAATCGCCTCCAGACGGACCGTAGGCCACTCCAGCAGGTAAGCGAGGACAATAGCCACCAGCAACGGCGCCAGAAGCCCACTGAAAAAGAAAAGGATGCCAAAACCAGCAACCAAGATAACCAGCAAGGCGATCGCCTCCGGGTCGCTAAAACGACGGCGATACCACTGCATCAACATCTCAAGCATAGAAACCGTTCCCTGAACCTCAATAGCGGGATTGCGATCCCGAATTGTATCTAAATGTCACAAAAAAGACTTCGCTTTTTGTTGCTGATTCAGGAAACTGAAAAGTCATTTGAGCGGGGTATTCACCACCGGGTTTCGCAGTTACACTCCCTGTGCTGGCGTGGCGGAACGATACGTCGCGGCATCGGTCAAATGGCTATATTAAAGAAAACAGGACAGAGGTCTATGTTCAGGCTGTTGAAGAAAAACCTGGTTGCTACCCTCATCGCTGCGCTGACTATCGGTCAGGTAGCCCCCGCGTTTGCAGATTCCGCAGACACGCTACCGGATATGGGGACCTCAGCAGGAAGCACGCTTTCTATCGGTCAGGAAATGCAAATGGGCGACTATTACGTTCGCCAGTTGCGCGGCAGCGCGCCGTTGATCAACGATCCGCTGTTAAGTCAGTACATCAACGCGCTGGGGATGCGTTTAGTCTCTCATGCGGACTCCGTGAAAACCCCGTTCCATTTCTTTTTGATTAACAACGACGAAATTAACGCCTTCGCCTTTTTCGGCGGCAACGTTGTGCTGCATTCCGCGCTCTTTCGCTATTCCGATAACGAAAGTCAGTTGGCCTCGGTGATGGCGCACGAAATTTCCCACGTAACCCAACGCCATCTGGCGCGCGCGATGGAAGATCAAAAGCGCAGCGCTCCGCTGACCTGGGTCGGCGCCTTAGGCTCTATTCTTCTGGCGATGGCCAGCCCACAGGCCGGTATGGCGGCGCTGACCGGTACGCTGGCGGGAACGCGTCAGGGGATGATCAGCTTCACCCAACAAAACGAACAGGAAGCAGACCGAATCGGTATTCAGGTGCTGCAACGTTCAGGGTTCGATCCGCAAGCGATGCCGACGTTCCTGGAAAAACTGCTCGACCAGGCGCGCTACTCCACGCGTCCTCCCGAAATTTTGCTGACGCACCCCCTGCCGGAAAGCCGTCTGGCGGATGCCCGCAACCGTGCAAACCAGATGCGCCCGGTGGTAGTGGAATCGTCGGAAGATTTTTATCTGGCGAAGGCGCGTACGCTGGGGATGTACAATTCTGGCCGTAATCAGCTTACCAGCGACCTGCTCGACGCATGGGAAAAAGGAAACGTGCGCCAACAGCGTGCGGCGCAATATGGCCGGGCGCTACAGGCGATGGAAGCCAGCAAGTACGACGAAGCTCGCAAAGCGCTGCAACCGTTGCTGACGGCTGAACCGAATAACGCGTGGTATCTCGACCTGGCGACCGATATCGATCTGGGGCAGAAGAAAACCAGCGAAGCGATTAACCGTCTGAAAAATGCCCGCGATCTGCGCGCAAACCCGGTATTGCAGCTAAACCTGGCGAATGCTTATTTACAGGGCGGGCAAGCCAGAGAAGCCACGACCATCCTCAATCGCTACACTTTCAACAATAAAGACGACGGCAACGGCTGGGATCTCCTGGCGCAGGCTGAAGCGGCGCTCAATAACCGCGATCAGGAACTGGCGGCGCGCGCCGAAGGCTATGCGCTGGCCGGGCGACTGGATCAGGCGATCTCTATGCTCAGCAGCGCAAGTTCTCAGGTCAAGCTGGGCAGCCAGCAACAGGCGCGTTACGATGCCCGTATCGACCAGCTGCGCCAGTTGCAGGAACGCTTTAAGCCATACACCAAAATGTAGTATTCGTTCTGTTGCCGGGTGGCGACGCTATCGCGTTTTATCCGGCCTACAGTTCGCGCTAAAGGAGAAATCATGTCTGATGCAGTAAAAATCTACCACAACCCGCGTTGTTCAAAGAGTCGCGACACGCTGAGCCTGCTGAAATCCAACGGCGTTGAACCGGAAGTGGTGCTTTACCTGGAAACACCTGCCGACGCGGCGACGCTGCGTGAACTGCTGCGTATGTTAGGGATGTCCAGCGCACGCGAACTGATGCGCCAGAAAGAAGATCTCTACAAGTCTCTCAATCTGGCTGACAGCCACCTGAGCGAAGAGGCGCTGATTCAGGCGATGGTGGAAAACCCGAAACTGATGGAGCGACCGATTGTCGTCGCCAACGGTCAGGCGCGTATTGGCCGCCCGCCGGAGCAGGTGCTGGAAATCGTGAGCTAATCCATGCGCCGCAGCGCTTCCAGAAAGTCCTGCGGCGTACAATCCCCCAGTTTTTTCTGTGTCTTACCACGGTTGTAGCATTCACATAAGCGGATAAGCAGCTCGCTGGCAGATTCACTATTTAGCCGGGGAACAATCTCATTCAGCGGTATTGTCACCGGCACCCAACCGGGAATCGTACCGGTTATTTGGCATGACATGCCGCGCGTCGCCAGGTGCGTTTTTAGCTGCGGGCATATGCGATCAGAAATATTTGTCTCAATAGATTGTATATCAACCGGGCAGGTTTCCAGCAATTCATCCAGCCAGACCACGACCCGCTGCGGTGAAATACCCGCATACAGTCGGGCAAAGCACCAGCCGCTCATCGGCTCGCGCGCCCAGAACAAATGATGTTCGCCACCGTCGTCCATATGTAACGAGAGTGGAAGGTGATACAGCGCCAGATGATTCAGCAGCATCCCGGATTTTAACGCTTTTTTCCCTTGTAACGACACCCGCTGTCGCCGAGGTGTCGCCGGTTTAAGATAACGATTCAACGTCGCGCGCGACACAACAATGCCCAGCACCTCGTTCACCAACAATAAGAGGTCATCCAGCGGCGCACCTGTTGCGTCACGCAAGGCGTTCACCAGAATAACCTGTTCTTGTCTCATCGCTTTGTATATCGTCTTCGGCGTAGTTTGCCCATCACTAACCCGATCACGATGTCGCCATCGCCTCACTGTCGTAACAGAAATCCCAAGCTCGGCGGCAAGCTCTCTGTCGCTTTTTTCAGACTGCTGAAGATAGCGACGAATACGCGGTGTGGTAGTGGCATTGGCGTGCAATTTTATTTCCATCGCAAGAATCCCTGTCGATTTTTAGATAATTAATCTTATGAGATTTATATGCTAATCGCGATCACATTGTGAGCTATTTCACCTTTCGTTCACACGCCTTCGCAGATAATCCTCATGCATAGCACACACAACGTGAGTTAATCTTGTACGGAGTTCACAATGAACAATGTTCTGGGATTTCTTGAAGCAAAACTGATGCCTCTGGCGGCGAAAACCGCTCAGCAGCGGCATCTCGGCGCGATTCGTGGCGCATACGTTTCGTTTATGCCGTTTATTATCGTCGGCTCTATTCTGCTGGTGATCTCTTCGTTTCCGAATCAAAACTATCAGCAGTTTATGTCTCAGGCTTTTGGCGAGAGCTGGAGTGCGATTATTGAGATCCCGTTTAACGCGGTGTTCTCAACGATGTCGCTGTTTATCAGTTTCCTGGTCGCATTTCGTCTGGCGGAACACTACGGCGAAGATCGCATCTCCTGCGGCATTCTGGCGCTGGTCTGTTTTCTGATCCTTACACCGTTTATCAAAGTGGCGGAAAACGGCGGTATTACCGTGATCCCCGTAGAATGGATTGGCACAAAAGGGTTGTTCGTCGCGATGATCGGTTCGCTGCTGTGGACTGAACTTTTCTGCTGGCTAAAGCGTAAAAATCTGGTGATCAAAATGCCAGAAGGTGTGCCACCGGCGGTGCAAGAATCTTTTGCCGCGCTGATCCCCGCCTTACTGGTCATGATACTGGTACTGAGCATTCGCATCTTGTTTGAAAACACCCATTACCAGACCATCCATCAGTTTATTTACGAAGTGGTCGCCACACCGGTTCGTCATTACGGCACCTCTTACTTTGGCGCGCTGATGACAGTGTTCAGCATCACTATTTTGTGGTCGGTCGGTATTAACTCCGGCTCAATGGTTAACGGCATCATCCGCCCGCTATGGATGGAAAACCAGACCGACAACATTGCGGCTATTCAGGCTGGCACCACACCCCCACACATCATTACAGAACAGTTTTTTGACATGATTTGGATGGGCGGCGCGGGCGCAACGTTGTCGCTGGTGTTAGCCATGCTTTTCTTTGCACGCAGTAAAAACATGCGGGAAGTGGCGCGGCTCGGTGCCGGAGCGTCCGTGTTCAACATCAACGAACCGATTCTGTTCGGTCTGCCGGTGATAATGAATCCGATAATGCTGATCCCCTTCAACCTGGTGCCGCTGGTGCTGGTCACCGTGCAGTATACCGCGATGAAGCTCGGCGCGGTCGCCGTCACCACGGGCGTCTTTATTCCGTGGACGCTGCCGCCAGTCATTAGCGGTTTTATCGTTACCGGACATATTAGCGGCAGCGTCATGCAGCTCATTAACCTGCTGATTGGCGCAATGCTGTATCTGCCCTTTATGCGGATCGTCGATAAACAGTACCGCGCGGCGGAACTGGCTGCCGTAACGCAGCCCGATGCACCACTTGCAAAACAGGAGTAAACCATGTGGGGAATTATCGCAACCTGGCGAATGGCGCTTGAAGGTGTGGCGGAATCCGCGTCTGCACTGGCTGCGGGAAACCCGGTCGCAATGGCGGTGGTAGACGCCGTCGCAACCGTTGAGGACTTTCCGTTTTATAAATCCGTGGGCTATGGCGGACTGCCTACTGAAAATGGCGAGGTCGAACTGGATGCCGCCTATATGGACGGCGATACCCTCGCGTTTGGGGCGGTCGGAAATCTGGTGGATATTGCCAACCCGGTGCGCGTCGCACATGCGTTAAGCCGTCAGCGCTATAACTGTCTGCTGGTTGGCCAGGGTGCGCGTGAATGGGCACTGAGCCAGGGATTTGCGGATAAAACCATGCTCACCGACAGAGCCATCCAGCACTATCAAAAACGCTGCCGGGAGACGCTGGATAAAGGCTTAAGTCCATATAACGGCCACGATACGGTTGGCATTATTGGTCTGGATAAACTGGGGTCGATGAGCGTTGCCACCTCCACCAGCGGCCTGTTTATGAAAAAACGCGGCCGCATTGGCGACTCGCCGGTTATTGGTTCCGGCTTCTATTGCGACAGTGAAGTCGGCGCGGCGACGGCAACGGGCGTCGGTGAAGATCTGATGAAAGGCTGCGCCAGCTATGAAATTGTTCGTCGCATGGCGCAGGGAATGACACCGCAACAAGCGGCTGATTCTGTCGTGTTTGAGCTGGAAGATAAATTGATGTCGCGATTTGGTCGCACAGGCGACCTCTCGGTGGTCTGCATGAACCGTAAAGGCGAGTTTGGCGCAGCCACTAACATCAAAACATTCTCGTTCGTTGTCGCTACCGCACGCCAACCGCTCACCGTATTTCGCGCCGAACGCCAGCACGAGAAAACCCATTATCACCCCGTCGATGAAGAATGGATGCAAGACTATGCCGCACGGATACGTGCTCCAGTCGAGGAAGAAAAATGATTTCATACCAACTGATTTGCTCACCCGCAGAGGTTCAACCACAAGGCCATCTTATCGCGCCTCCTGGCTGTTCTTTATTGCGGGATTCCGCTCTGCTCGCGGAAATGCGCGTACTGGCGCAAGATAAAGTAGCGGATACCCGCTTTGGCTGCGCGCCTTTTACGCGAATTACCCTGTTGCCTGATGCGCTCTGGCAGGACAGCCTGACCGAAGGTTTACTCAATGCGATACGACCGCTGCTGGCCTCGCCTGCCAGCGAAAATGTGCTGATTGATGTCACCGAAATAAATGACACTGTACTGGCGCTGCTGCTGCGTTTTCTGTTTAATCAGGCGTATACGCTCAATGATTTACAATTGAAAAAAACGGATGCCACTGCCACTCGCATCCGCCATATCACCGCGTTCTGCCAGCCAGAACAATACGAGAAACGTGAAAAAGTGTTCAGGCAGCAGCAGGCTATTGCCAACGGCATGGTCACTGCAAGGCGGCTGGCGGATACCCCCTCCGATTGCTGTACGCCGCAGTTCGTGGTCAACGAGGCACAAACCCTGTGCGCCTCTTTTCCTGCGCTGCACTGTGAAGTCCTTGATGAACAACAAATTGTTGAACAAGGTCTCGGACTGCTCCATGCAGTTGGCAAAGGATCGACCTGTCCACCGCGTTTACTTGCCATTCATTACAACGGCATAAGTGACGGCCCGGTACGCTGCTACATAGGTAAAGGGATAACGTTTGATACCGGTGGCCTGTGGTTGAAAGAGGGCGCGGGTATGTACACCATGAAATATGACATGTGTGGCGCAGCCAACGTGTTGGGACTGCTCCTGACGGTTGCGGAGTTAAAACTGCCCGTACGCATAATGGGCGTACTGGCGCTGGCCGAAAACGCGATCGGCCCGAACGCAATGCAGCCTGGCAGCGTTGCTCGCGCCTGCAACGGTATGACAGTGGAAATCAATAACACCGACGCCGAAGGACGGCTGGTGCTGGCCGACGCCATTGCATGGACGAGCCAACGACAACCGCAGGCCCGTTATATCATCGACATGGCAACCTTGACCGGTGCGGTGGTGAAAGCGCTTGGCTACGAACTCAGCGGGCTGATGACTCAGGACGATGCGTTAAGACAGGCGCTAACAGAGGCTGGACGGCAGAGCGGAGATGAAGTCTGGTCTTTACCTCTGGATGCACGACTGAAAAAGCAGACCGAAAGCGCCATAGCCGATCTCTGTAATACGCCGACGAACAATGCGGCAATCAGCGCTTCCGCAGCCTGGTTACTGCATCATTTTTGCCCGTCGGATATCCCGTGGGCACATCTGGATATTAGCGGTACAGCGCTATGGCGAGAAAACGGCAGAAGCGTCGCGTCCGGCAGGCCGATTCCACTGCTGGTTGAGCACTTACTGGAAGATATTGCCTGAGTTTTTTGCCCGGTCACCGGGCAAAAACGGCAGCGTTACAGCGTCAGAATCTCTTTAACGAACGGAATGGTGAGTTTACGCTGTGCGGTGATTGAGGCGTGATCGAGCTGATCCAGCGTAATAAATAGCGTACGCATCTCGCGATCCAGCCGCTTCAACAGAAAACGCCCGACATCTTCCGGCAGTTCAAACCCACGCAGTCTGGCGCGCAGTTGTAACGCCTGGAGTTTGTCTTCATCAGAGAGAGGTTGCAGCTTGTAGATTTGCCCCCAGTCCAGACGAGAAGCCAGATCGGGTAATCCCAGCTTTAGCTGACGTGGAGGACGATCGCCGGTGATCAGCAGGCGCGTTTTTCCCGACTCAAGGATGCGGTTATAGAGATCAAAGATCGCCATTTCCCACAGTTCATCTCCGGCGACACATTCAATATTGTCAATACACACCAGCGACAAATGTTCCATGCCGTCAAGCACTTCCGGTACGAACCAGGTGCGCTTATCCAGCGGCACATAGCCTACCGCGTCGCCGCGTTGCGACAGTTCAGCACACGCCGCGTGCAGCAGATGACTACGGCCCGCGCCTTCACGCGACCAGAGATAAATATATCCGCTATGTTCCTGACGCAGCACGTTTTGCAGTGCAGCCAGTAAAGAGGCGTTATCCCCCGGCCAGAAACTTGCGAAAGTTTCGTCGTCAGGAAGATAAAGTGGCAGAGAGAGCTGTGCCGGAGTGTTCAGAGATACCTCAATCCAGGATTCCATAAAATCGCGATGAGTTTACCACAGAATTCCATCACGATAGAACCGGGCAGCAGCACTGCCCGGTTTCAGGATTATTGCTGCGGCGTATCCGCGTCTTTCGCATCCAGCACCACTTCTTCCGGGCGCAGTACGCTGATCAGTTTGAAGATCAGGCTCAGGCCGATCCCAACGATGGTCGCCAGCGCCATTCCTTTCAGTTCCGCCGCGCCAATATGCACTTTCGCGCCGCTGACGCCGATGATCAAAATCACCGAGGTCAGGATCAGGTTCTGCGCTTTGTTGTAATCGACTTTTGATTCAATCAATACGCGAATACCGGATGCGCCGATCACGCCGTACAACAGCAGCGATACGCCGCCCATTACCGGCAGCGGGATTATCTGAATCGCAGCGGCCAGTTTACCCACGCAGGAGAGCAGAATGGCAAAAATCGCCGCGCCACCGATAACCCAGGTGCTGTACACGCGGGTGATCGCCATAACACCGATGTTTTCACCGTAGGTGGTGTTCGGCGTAGAACCGAAGAACCCGGAAATCATCGTTGATAACCCGTTGGCAAACATCGAACGATGCAGGCCAGGGTCACGAACCAGATCCTTTTTAACGATGTTCGCCGTCACGACCAGGTGGCCTACGTGTTCGGCAATCACCACCAGCGCCGCTGGCAGGATTGTCAGAATGGCAAACCATTCAAAGCGCGGCGTATAGAACGTCGGCAGCGCGAACCAGTGCGCTTCGGCAATTGGCGCGGTATCCACCACTCCCATTGCAAATGACAGCGCATAGCCTGCCAGCACGCCGATCAGGATCGGGATAATGGCCAGGAAACCCCGGAACAGCACGGAGCCAAAGACCGTCACCGCCAGGGTCACAAGGGAGATGGTAATGGTTTTGGTATCCGGGGATTGCCCTTCAGCAGGCAGCAACCCGGCCATTCCCGCAGCCACGCCCGCCAGTTCCAGACCGATAACGGCAACGATTGCGCCCATCGCCGCAGGCGGGAACATCACGTCCAGCCAGCCGGTTCCGGCTTTCTTCACGATAAAAGAGACCAGGCAGAACAGCACGCCGCACATGATAAAACCACCCAGCGCCACTTCATACCCCAGCGGCAACAGCAGCAGAACCGGCGAAATAAAGGCAAAGCTCGACCCTAAATATGCAGGGATTTTACCTTTACAAATAAAGAGATACAGCAACGTACCGATGCCGTTAAACAGCAGAACGGTAGCCGGGTTGATATGAAACAGGACTGGCACCAGCACGGTTGCGCCAAACATGGCGAACAAATGCTGCAAACTAAGCGGGATTGTCTGTAAAAGCGGCGGTCTTTCACTTACCCCGATAGCACGGCGCGTCATAGTGTTTTCCTCTGAGTGTTGTATGTTATGGGTGTTTTATTCAAAAAAAAGCCGACTCTTAAAGTCGGCTCTTTATTATTCATTCACTTACTTCGTACCAAAGATCTTATCGCCGGCATCGCCGAGGCCCGGAATAATGTATCCGTGCTCGTTAAGTCCCTTATCAATCGATGCGGTGTACAGCTCAACATCCGGGTGCGCTTTCTCCAGCGCCGCAATGCCTTCCGGCGCAGCAACCAGCACCAGCACTTTAATGCTGTGGCAGCCTGCGTTTTTCAGCAGATCGATCGTCGCAATCATTGAACCGCCGGTTGCCAGCATCGGGTCAACCACCAGCGCCATACGCTCATCAATGTTGGATACCAGTTTCTGGAAGTACGGAACGGGCTCCAGCGTTTCTTCGTTACGGTAGATGCCCACCACGCTGATACGCGCGCTCGGCACATGCTCCAAGACGCCTTCCATCATGCCCAGACCGGCACGCAGGATAGGAACCACGGTGATTTTTTTACCTTTGATTTGTTCGATTTCAACCGGGCCATTCCAGCCGTCGATGGTTACCGTTTCGGTTTCCAGGTCTGCGGTCGCTTCATAGGTCAGCAGGCTGCCTACTTCCGAGGCGAGTTCACGAAAGCGTTTGGTGCTAATGTCGTTTTCACGCATCAGACCCAGCTTGTGTTTGACGAGTGGGTGTTTGACTTCCACGATCTTCATACTCTTCTCCTTTCCTCAGACGAGTGGCAACCACAAAAAAAATCGCCGGATTATACCGCTTTTCCTCTCTGGCGCAACACAACGTATGCTTGACATGGATCAACCAAAGTGACATACGTCTGGAGAATGAGTATAAAACACGCCCCGCACAGATGGCGGGGCTGAATAACAACGCATTGAATCTTAAATATTTTCTCCGTTGTTTTTAATCACATTTTGATACCAGGCAAAAGATCTCTTCGGATGGCGCGCTAACGTCCCGCTGCCGTCATTATTTTTATCGACATAGATAAAGCCATAACGTTTTTTCATCTCGCCCGTCCCCGCCGACACCAAATCAATACAGCCCCACGGAGTGTAGCCCATCAAATCAACGCCATCTTCCACAACGGCTTTTTTCATTTCACGAATGTGCGCTGCGAGATAGTCGATACGATACCGATCGTCAACGGAACCATCTGCCTGCTGAATATCTATCGCGCCAAAGCCGTTCTCGACAATAAACAGCGGTAGCTGGTAGTGATCCCAGAACCAGTTGAGCGAGTAGCGTAACCCCACAGGATCGATCTGCCAGCCCCAGTCCGACTTCTGCACATACGGATTGGAGACCAGACTTTTCGTTTCGTCGTAATCGAGCTGTGGGTTATCTGCGGTCGCTTTCGTGGCAAAAGACATGTAATAGCTGAAACCGATATAGTCCACACAGCCCTGTAACAGGGCTGTGCGATCTTCATCGGTGATATCCAGCGCAAAGCCCCGACGCGCAAAGTAGTTGAGGATATGCTGCGGATATTTCCCGCGCACATGCACATCCGTAAACCAGTAGCGACGGTGCATCGCGTTCATCGCCATCATCATATCGTCCGGCGCGCAGGTCAGCGGATAGATCGGACACATGGCGATCATGCAGCCAATCTGCAATGCCGGGTTGATCTCCCGCGCCGCTTTCACCGCCAGCGCGCTGGCGACCAGCTCATAGTGCGCCGCCTGATACATCACTGGTTCACGATCTTCGCCCGGCAGGTATTTCAGCCCCGAGTTGGTGAACGGCGCGAAATCTTCGTGATAATTGGCCTGGTTGTTGATCTCATTGAAGGTCATCCAGTATTTCACTTTGTGCTGATAGCGGGTAAATACCACTTTCGCGAAGCGCACGAAGAAATCGATCAGCTTACGGTTACGCCAGCCGCCATATTCCGTGACCAGATGGTAAGGCATTTCAAAATGCGACAGCGTAATCACCGGCTCAATACCGTACTTCAGGCATTCATCAAACAGGGCGTCATAAAACTGCAAACCCGCTTCATTCGGCTGTAATTCATCCCCCTGCGGGAAAATGCGCGTCCAGGCGATAGAGGTGCGAAAACATTTAAAGCCCATCTCGGCAAAGAGCTTAATATCGTCTTTGTAGCGGTGATAGAAATCGATAGCCTCATGGTTAGGATAATTTTTCCCGGCGATCACGCCGTCGGTAATTTCCCGCGGAACGCCATGCGCACCGGCGGTCATCACATCCGCCACGCTAATCCCCTTTCCGCCTTCCTGCCAGCCGCCTTCTAACTGGTGAGCGGCAACGGCGCCGCCCCACATGAAATTCGCTTTAAATCCAGACATACGTTTCCCTCATTGTAATTGCAATGTTAACGCCGCTACGCTGACAACCCGAAGCAAAACAGAAACCGGTTTCAGTACGATACTGTGCATAACTGGCGCAGGTTTCAAGCACGGTAATGAACCCGGTTTCATTTTCGTGGAGCAGTTCAAACAAATGGGTACACAACGGTAAAACGCTGAAAAATTCGGCAGATAAAAACGGATGCAGAGCAGGCTCGCAAACGTTTGCTTTCCCTGTTAGAATTGCGCCGAATTTAATTTTCACCGCAAGTAACGCGTGGGGACCTAAGCAGTGACCGACAAAACCTCTCTTAGCTATAAAGATGCCGGTGTTGATATTGACGCTGGTAATGCTCTGGTTGATCGAATCAAAGGCGTAGTGAAGAAAACTCGCCGCCCGGAAGTCATGGGTGGTTTGGGTGGCTTCGGCGCGCTGTGCGCATTGCCGCAAAAATATCGTGAGCCTGTACTGGTTTCCGGCACTGACGGCGTAGGGACAAAACTGCGTCTGGCGATGGATCTGAAACGCCACGACACCATCGGGATCGACCTGGTGGCGATGTGCGTCAACGATCTGGTCGTTCAGGGCGCGGAGCCGCTGTTCTTCCTGGATTACTACGCGACCGGCAAGCTGGACGTCGATACCGCCGCCAGCGTGATCAACGGTATTGCCGAAGGTTGTCTGCAATCAGGCTGCGCGCTGGTCGGCGGCGAAACCGCTGAAATGCCAGGGATGTATCATGGCGAAGATTACGATGTCGCCGGTTTCTGCGTCGGCGTGGTGGAAAAATCAGAAATTATCGACGGTTCCAAAGTGGCCGATGGCGATGTGCTGATTGCCCTTGGCTCCAGCGGCCCGCACTCCAACGGCTATTCTCTGGTACGCAAGATCGTTGAAGTCAGCGGTTGCGACCCGGAAAACACCGAGCTGGAAGGCAAACCGTTAGCCGATCACCTGCTGGCGCCAACCCGCATTTATGTGAAGTCCATTCTGGAACTGATTGAAAAAGTCGATGTGCACGCCATCGCCCACCTGACCGGCGGCGGTTTCTGGGAAAATATTCCTCGCGTATTGCCGGACAACACCCAGGCGGTGATTGACGAATCTTCCTGGCAATGGCCAGCCGTCTTCAACTGGCTGCAAACCGCGGGCAACGTCAGCCAGCATGAAATGTATCGCACCTTCAACTGCGGCGTCGGGATGGTGATCGCCCTGCCGGAAGCGGAAGTGGATAACGCCCTCGCCCTGCTGAAAGCAAAAGGTGAAAACGCCTGGAAAATCGGTATCATTAAAGCTTCTGATTCCGAACAGCGCGTGGTTATTCAATGATGAATCTTGTGGTGCTTATTTCCGGCAACGGAAGCAATTTGCAGGCGATTATCGATGCCTGCAAAGAGAAAAAAATCAAAGGCACCCTTCGGGCAGTATTCAGCAACAAGGCCGACGCGTTCGGCCTTGAACGCGCGCGTGAGGCCGGAATTCCGGCACATGCGTTAACGGCCGATCAATTCGCCAGCCGTGAAGCGTTTGACCGCGAACTGATGCGTGAAATAGACGCTTACGCCCCCGATCTCGTGGTGCTGGCGGGCTATATGCGCATCCTGAGCCCCGCGTTCGTCGCCCACTATGAGGGGCGTCTACTCAATATTCACCCTTCCCTGCTGCCAAAATACCCGGGGTTGCATACGCACCGTCAGGCGCTGGAAAACGGCGATGAAGAACACGGAACCTCTGTCCATTTTGTTACCGATGAACTCGACGGCGGCCCGGTTATTCTGCAAGCGAAGATTCCGGTCTTTGAAGGCGACAGCGAAGATGAAATTACGGCCCGCGTTCAGACGCAGGAACACGCTATCTATCCGCTGGTCGTCAGTTGGTTTGTGGATGGCCGTCTGGAAATGCGTGATAACGCCGCCTGGCTGGATGGCAATCGCCTGCCGCCGCAAGGCTATGCCGCCGAGTAATAACATTCCCTCGCAGGACGGGTAAGCGAAGCGCCATCAGGCAATCCAACGTTTCAATGCCGGGTGGCGCGTCAACGCCTTATCCGGCCTACGCCTCAGGAATTCCCCTCATCTCTTTGCTTATCTGACGGTTTATTGTCATATTTTTCTGGCACAGTTGGACATCTGAGCGCAATGCTCGCCATAATAATCAGGCAGTGTCCCGTGAATAAAACGGAGTGTGAGTTGTAATGGGTCAGGAAAAACTATACATCGAGAAAGAGCTAAGTTGGTTAGCGTTCAACGAACGCGTGCTCCAGGAAGCTGCGGATAAATCAAATCCGCTTATTGAACGCATGCGCTTCCTGGGCATCTATTCCAATAACCTTGACGAGTTCTATAAAGTTCGTTTCGCCGAACTGAAACGTCGCATCATAATCAGCGAAGAACAGGGTTCTAATTCTCATTCTCGCCATCTGCTAGGTAAGATCCAGTCCCGGGTACTAAAAGCCGACCAGGAATTCGACAGCCTGTACAACGAATTGCTGCTGGAAATGGCGCGTAATCAGATCTTCTTAATCAACGAACGCCAACTGTCGGCCAACCAGCAAAGCTGGCTGCGGCATTATTTTAAACACTACTTACGCCAACACATCACGCCAATTCTGATCAATCGCGAGACAGATTTAGTTCAGTTTCTGAAAGATGATTACACCTATCTGGCCGTAGAGATTATTCGTGGCGATGCTATCCGCTACGCGCTGCTGGAAATTCCATCCGACAAAGTGCCGCGTTTTGTGAATCTGCCGCCGGAAGCGCCGCGTCGCCGTAAGCCGATGATCCTGCTGGATAACATTTTGCGCTACTGCCTGGACGACATCTTCAAAGGCTTCTTTGACTACGACGCGCTGAATGCCTACTCAATGAAGATGACCCGTGATGCCGAATACGATTTGGTGCACGAGATGGAATCGAGCCTGATGGAGCTGATGTCCTCCAGCCTGAAACAACGCCTGACCGCCGAGCCGGTGCGTTTTGTTTATCAGCGCGATATGCCAAACGCGCTGGTGGAAGTGCTGCGTGAAAAGCTGACCATCTCCCGCTACGACTCCATCGTACCCGGCGGTCGGTATCACAACTTCAAAGACTTCATTAGCTTCCCCAACGTGGGCAAAGCCAATCTGGTGAACAAGCCGCTGCCGCGACTGCGCCATCTCTGGTTCGATAAAGAGAAGTTCCGCAACGGGTTCGACGCCATTCGCGAGCGCGACGTTCTGCTCTATTATCCGTATCACACTTTCGAACATGTGCTGGAATTGCTGCGCCAGGCCTCCTTTGACCCCAGCGTGCTGGCGATCAAAATCAACATCTACCGTGTGGCGAAGGATTCACGCATCATCGACTCGATGATTCACGCCGCCCATAACGGCAAGAAAGTCACCGTGGTGGTAGAATTGCAGGCGCGATTCGATGAAGAGGCGAATATCCACTGGGCGAAGCGGCTGACCGAAGCAGGCGTACATGTGATCTTCTCGGCGCCAGGCCTGAAAATTCACGCCAAACTGTTCCTCATCTCGCGTAAAGAAGGCGATGAGGTGGTGCGTTATGCGCACATCGGCACAGGGAACTTCAACGAAAAAACGGCACGCCTGTACACCGACTATTCCTTACTGACCGCCGATGCGCGTATCACGAACGAAGTCCGTCGCGTGTTCAACTTTATCGAGAACCCTTACCGCCCGGTGACGTTCGACTATTTGCTGGTCTCTCCGCAGAACTCACGACGCCTGCTGTACGAGATGATCGATAAAGAAATCGCCAACGCCCAGCAAGGTCTCCCCTCCGGCATTACGCTGAAGCTGAATAACCTGGTGGACAAGGGGCTGGTCGACCGTCTGTACGCCGCATCCAGCTCGGGTGTGCCGGTCAATCTGCTGGTTCGTGGGATGTGTTCGCTGATTCCAAATCTGGAAGGCATTAGCGACAATATCCGCGTGATCAGTATCGTGGATCGCTATCTCGAACATGACCGGGTTTATATTTTTACCAACGGCGGCGACAAGCAGGTGTATCTTTCCTCCGCTGACTGGATGACGAGAAATATCGATTACCGTATCGAAGTTGCTGCGCCGCTGCTCGACCCATGTCTTAAGCAACGCGTGCTGGATATTATTGACATCCTGTTTAGCGACACGGTAAAAGCCCGCTACATAGATAAAGAACTGAGTAATCGCTACGTGCCGCGCGGAAATCGTCGCAAGGTGCAGTCGCAACTGGCGATTTACGACTACATCAAATCACTCGAGCAACCTGACTAACGCTATGCCAATACATGACAAGACACCCCGGCCGCAGGAGTTCGCGGCGGTCGACCTCGGTTCGAACAGTTTTCATATGGTCATTGCCCGCGTGGTGGATGGCGCCATGCAGATCATCGGTCGGCTGAAACAGCGCGTACATCTGGCGGATGGTCTCGGCGAAGACAATATGTTAAGTGAAGAAGCGATAGAACGCGGGTTAAGCTGCTTATCGTTATTCGCCGAACGCCTACAGGGATTTTCCCCGTCAAGCGTGTGTATCGTAGGCACCCATACCCTGCGCCAGGCGCTAAACGCCACCGATTTTCTAAAGCGCGCGGAGAAGGTCATCCCCTACCCGATCGAAATCATTTCCGGTAACGAAGAAGCCCGCCTGATTTTTATGGGCGTGGAGCATACGCAGCCGGAAAAAGGCCGCAAGCTTGTGATCGATATCGGCGGGGGCTCGACGGAGTTAGTCATCGGCGAAAACTTCGAGCCCAAACTGGTCGAAAGCCGTCGCATGGGGTGCGTCAGTTTCGCACAAATCTATTTTCCTGGCGGTACTATCAGCCCGGAAAATTTCCAGCGCGCCCGAATGGCCGCTGCGCAAAAACTGGAGACGTTAACCTGGCAGTTCCGCATTCAGGGCTGGAACGTCGCGCTGGGCGCGTCTGGCACCATCAAAGCCGCCCATGAAGTGCTGCTGGAAATGGGTGAGAAGGACGGCTTCATTACGCCAGAACGGCTGGATAAACTGATGGCTGAAGTGCTCAGGCACCGCTCCTTTGAAGCGCTGAGCCTGCCGGGTCTGTCTGAAGAGCGAAATATAGTCATTCGCACCCTGAGAATTACACTTTAAGTGATTCAGGGTATGCGCTTACTGGTTACGAATATTGAGCGAGAATCACGTGATGATCGCCGCTTTTCTTTCGAGCCAGTGGGTGCTCCACGTTCGCTAACGAATACTCAGGGCATGCAGATAAACTGCTGGCTATATTTCTTTCGAAGAGCGTGGAATGCATACCAATCCCCGATAAAAAGGAGTTGGTGATGACTGCGACTAATCAATTTGCTGCGCACGTTGGTCTGGACTGGGCAGATAAAAAGCACGATGTCTGTGTTCAGTTTAAAAACGGTGAACGCACATTCCATGTGATTGAACATACGCCGGAAGCACTTGATGTCTGGCTTACCGAGTTACACCAGAAGGTAAAAGGCAGGATCGCTATCGCCGTTGAGCTGAAGAAAGGTCCCGTGGTGTATGCTCTTCAGAAATATCCATTTATCACCGTTTTCCCCGTCCACGCTTTGTCCCTGGCTCGTTACCGGCAGGCCTTCTCGCCCAGCGGCGCTAAAGATGACCCGCAGGATGCCGAGCTGGCATTAGAGTTAATGCTGCGTTATCCCCAAAAGATAAAAGCCATTGAACCCGACAATGCGGATATCCGGTTACTCCAGCAACTGGTTGAGCAGCGCCGTCAGCTGGTTGAAGATAAACGCCGTTTTGTGAACCGGATAATCAACACACTTAAACAGTATTATCCTCAGCCACTGGAGTGGTTCTCACATCGGGGTAGCTTACTATTGTGTGAGCTGATTATCCGGTGGCCCAGTCTGCAACAACTGAAACGAGCGAGGCGCGACACGATCCGCAACTTTCTGAATGCCAAAGGTGGCCGCGCAATGGCTCTTACCGAGCAACGTGTTGCGAGTATTGATAACGCGATCCCATTGACTACAGACCCGAGCGTTATAGAGGCTAATGCTTTGATGGCAACAGCACTGGCGACACAAATTAAAGTCGTGAGTGAAATCATCAAAACCTATGACGAACGAATCGAAGCGTTGTTTGACACATTGCCAGATGCGGAGCTGTTCAAATCACTTCCGGGCATGGGGCCGTGTATGGGCCCACGAATGCTTGCTGCACTTGGTGATAACCGTGACCGGTTTAACAGCGCTGAAGAAATTCAAAACTACGCAGGTATTGCACCGGTGACAGAACGAAGTGGCCAGAAATCCTGGGTTCACTGGCGATGGCAGTGTGCCAAGTTCGTCAGGCAAACCTTTGTTGAATGGGCTGCCAAGACGGTTAATTCATCATACTGGGCCAGACTGTATTATCAGGGCCTCAGAGAGAAGGGCAAATCTCATCAGTCTGCGATCCGGGCACTGGCGTTCAAATGGATAAGGATCATTTACCGCTGCTGGAAGGCCAGAACCCAGTACGATGAAGCAAAATATTTGCTGGCTCTCGAAGCGCGCCACTCGCCCTTACTGAAGCCATAAAAAGCTTGTCGAATGTCTCAGGGCGTGA